>JBCDGY010000084.1:0-11488 GCA_039414375.1 Bacteroidota bacterium
CAAAAAAGGTACCGTCCAAAACCATTGGTGTTGACAAAGAGCAAGAAACCCTCTATAGACTGTCTTCTCCCAACGGTGTGACCAGTTCGTGATATGTAGGAACAAGGCCAAGACATTTGAAGGATTTAAGACCAGAATATTGTTAAAAGTGACCGCTCTAACCATTGTTCAGTTTGTCAACAGGCTTTTATTTGACAGAAACATCAACAATGTTAAAATCAGCATTGTTTAAAACGCACATTTGGTTATCCGATTATTAAATAAAGTCCTTTTGACTTAGGAACGGTTTATATTAGGGTTACATAGCAGCTAACATTGAATTTGCTCACCTTATAATAGGTTGACTTCAATACTAAAATTGATCTATCATAATGTATGATACTTTGAAGTGTTAATAAGTCTATAATTTGGAATACCGCAATGGGCTATTCTAAAAGTCAATCTACAATAGACAAAAGCTTATCTAGTCTTTCAAAGGCGGAACCCCAACCATTATAGAATCCCATTTCCCGCTGTTGTTGGCAATATTCTGGTGTAGCGTGTAGCACGCTAAATGTGAATTTGGTATGTTCACCTTCCGCTTCAAAGTATACCTGTAATTCCACATCTTGAGTCATGGGTTTAAAGTCTGCTGAAGTAATGATTTTCTTTTGTGTAACGATTTCTTTATAGGTGCCTTCTGATACAAAGTCACTACCATTTGGCATTTGCATTGTATATTTCCATTTACCGCCTTCCTTAAAATTGTGTTCCAACACTTTAATCGGCATCCCGCTAGGTGCCCACCATTTTAGAATATGTTCCGGTTTTGTCCAAGCTTCCCAAACCAAATGTATTGGTGCATTAAATAGCCTTTCAATGGTTAGCGTTCTATCTTTTAGGTCATTCATTATTGTCATTTTTGGATTGTAATTGATGAAGGTAGTTTTCGAAAGAATTTATCCGGTCTTCCCACAGTTTATGATATTGTTGTATCCATAAAAATGCGGGAATCAATTTTTGTGGTTGGATTAGGCATAAGCGTTCTCTACCTACTTGCTTGTAGTCTAGTAGCCCACATTCATTCAAAATTTTTAAATGTTTAGAAATAGCAGGCCTGCTAATCTCAAATTTTTGAGCTACCTCATTTACAGTTAAAGAATCGGTTGCCAGTAATTCAAGAATATCCCGTCGTACAGGATCCGCTATTGCCTGGAAAACATCTCTTCGCATTAAGTAACCAATAGGTTACAAATATATAGGTAATCGTTTGGTTACGCAAATAATCATTAAAGTAATTGCTCCTGTTGTTTGCCATGTGTTTGCCGTAGAATATCAATATCCTACCATGGTTTATCTGATTGGCTTTTGCTTTAGAACTTTAACAACTACTATTTTTAAGGAAACGCATATTCATAAAAACGAACACCGTAATCACCTGATTCAAAATCTTCGAAGGTAATCTCCCAATCTTCATTAACTATAGGGGAATATACTACCGTAGTTTCCCCATCAACATCGATCCAAGAAAAAGTGATCTCACCAAAGGAGTCCCTGGGCATGGGATTAAAGCCAAAACTACCATCCTTAAAAATTTCCTGACGATCTCCAGCCGGTATCGTTCCATATATTTGGGGGCTTGTCCCTGGTGCTCCAAAAGTGGTAAAAGCTACACTTATATCAGAACTACTATTGTTTTTAATGAAATAGCTTGCAGCTCCAGCAGGTTCCACTATAAGATCATCATCTGCGTTACGACAAGCAGTAATTATCAAGCTGAGTAATAGCAGTAGCTTCATATTTTTCTTCATCATACTGAAATTAAGATGTAGGCCGGATTAAAAACCGGCCTTCAATTTTTAGTGGATTTATTCGAAATTACTATAAACCATTTATCTATAGTCTCTAACCCACAATACTCAAAACAATGACTAAGGTATCCTTCTAAAGTTAACCTTCGACGGCCTTTTTGAGTAAATCCAAGCCTTCTTGATTGGTAGTCTCCATCTCCTTTTTGGCGCCGAATATTCCCATAAAAAAAGCGTCCATGAAGGAAGACTCTAAGTAAAAACCCTGCGCAAATGAATTGTTTATTGCTGAAGCGTTATCGCTGCTTGTCTAGAAAATTCCTAATCATGCGAATCTGAGCATCGATATCTTTTATTTTAACTATTTGATAAATAAGGCTTCTTTTCTTTCCATCTGTTAGTTGATCGAAAATCGTTTTTGATTCTGGCTCCTGCTCCAAAAAAACGGTGAGTACTTCCGGCATGTCAACACCCAATTGATCGGGATCCTCTATTATTTTATAAGCTACAGCATCCCCCAATTCCTTGGTAAGCTCCTTTAAATACCTACCAGCAACAATGATAAAAAAGTTGCCGTCTCCTAGATGATTTAGTCCACAACGGTATGATACTTTATCGTCAATAGTACATATCACACGGGTTGCCTTTTTACGACTAAATTGATTGATGATATCCGCATCCAATTTTAAGTAGAAATATCCTCCCTTTCGCTTTTCGAGTTGTTTGATGGTTTGTTCCCCTTGGTATGATTTCATGCTATCTTTCTACAAAAGCCTTTAATCCCGCCAAATCCTTCAAATGCATCCCATGTGTCCATTGAACAATGCCAAAAACATGTGGGAAAATATGACTTGGTCTTTTCAGTAAGTTATTAAAATAAAGCATTACACGAGTATTTGTTTCGCCCAATTCCTTTAAATAAAAATGCAAATGTGTGTCTTGCTCGAAAGGGGCTTTGCTGGTAAGGTAAAAACTGACCTTTTCATTTTCTACAAGGTCAGTGACCTCTTGATAACCGAACTGTTTTCCTTTTTGTAGGAAGACTGTCTGTGCCTTGATTTCTCCGTCCACGTTCTTCACCGCACATTGGGAGTTTGTTTCGGACGGCCATGCGGACCATTTCATCAATCGTTCCTGAAACCGGATGGCATCATATGTTTCTTTGATAGATGCGTTCACTTCTATTTCCTCCACATATTGGATTTTGGTCGGAAGCTTAATAATCAAGACTAATAGCGCCATTAAGATTCCTATTCCAGCTCCAATTAAAACTGTTATCATCATTCTTTACTTGTTTGAGTTTAATGGAAACAAAACTATAAACGAGGTCTACCTAATTATTTGCCATATGGCAAATAATACCAAACACATTGTTTAGATATTCGGGTCTTTAAAATTGAACTCATTTAAACTTTTTAGATTGAAGCGAAAATCAGAGATTTTTTAGCCAATTGAAAAAGTTTAAATGAGTTCATTACAAACACACTGCACCACAATGAGAGCATATCGTTTTGAACACCTTCCTCCAGAACTTAAAGAGACCGTAAAAAAAACACCGCCAGTGCGGTTAAAACCATTATGGAAGGCAAGAATAGGTATCTTCATCATGCACTTGTTTATGCCCAAGGTTGATGGTTGTGGGGTCAAGGTTACAAATTTCAAAATTCCACACCCTACGACTAGTAAAGGCGCGCTCAAGCTAAGGTTATATGAGCCTGAAGCGGAACAACCACATAAAAGGTTGGGAATGGTGTTTATGCATTGGGGCGGATTTGTTTTGGGAAACCTTGAAACGGAACACGCGAGGTGTGTCAGGTTATGCAGGGATGAAAATATCGTAATACTGTCCGTAGCCTATAGACTGGCACCGGAACACCCTTTCCCTGAGGGGCTGGAAGACTGTCAATTGGCTTTGGGTTGGCTCCACAAAAACGCATCCAGATTGAAGATTGATACAGATTATATCGGGGTGGGAGGCACAAGTGCGGGCGGCGGACTGGCAGCAGGTTTGGCCATCAAGAACCTACGCCTAGGAACGTTTAAAATTCGTTATCAGTATCTGGGATTTCCTGTATTGGATGCCAGTTGCTCAACGAAATCGGCTAACCTATATACCGATACACCGAATTGGACCAGTGAAGCCAACAGATTGATGTGGGGTTATTATCTAAAAGATGGAGTAGTTAACGAAGAAGCATCTCCTCCCATGGCCGAAAACCTTGAGGGATTACCTAAAACGTATCTCTGGACCGCAGAATTTGACCCATTACATGATGAAGCGGTCGCTTTTAGCGAAAAATTAAGGGTACATCATGTGCATTTGACCTTCCATGATTATAAGGGATGTATCCATGGTTTTGATAGTATTGTAAATCCTGTAGGTGTCATTAAAACGGCTTACCAAGACCAACACCTTTTCTTCAAACAGCTTTATAAAGAACTAAATAGAAAACATTGAAAGATAAAACGAAATGATGAGACTTTTGCAGAATGGGTAAAAAAGTGATACGCCATCCAAACGATGGAAAATTTCGTCCTTCTCAAAAATTTTAAGTCCTCACAACCAGGAGGTTGCTCCGGGTTAAAATTTCATCGGGCGTCGAACTTTCCACATACTTTGAATTTTGCAAAGGTGTCATGATAACCATGGCATGGCCACTATCTATTTTTATTGGCCCTCACTCGGCTTAGGGAACTTTGAGTAACACCTATAAAACTGGAAATATACTTTAAGGGATATTTTTCAAGCCAGTTCTTTTCTTTTTCCACTCTACGGTAGCGTTCTGCGGCGTCATCACTTTGAAAGGAGATTAGGTTTCTTGACATACTAGCAAAACCCTCCTCAACGGTGCGTCGCAACAAGGTATTATAAGCAGGAAAAGTCGCCGCCAACCTATCACTTTTGCCCTTTTCAATGGCATAAATCAAACTATCCTCAACGGTTTCAATAGATACCAGTGCGGGTGTCCGATTCAAGTAACTATCCAATTCGGTAAATATCTGCCCTTCCGTTCCCATCCAAACAGTGTAATCCTTATCATTTTTTAAGTAATAAAGACGAACCGATCCTTTATCGATAAAGAAATATTGATTGCAGAAATGATCTTGTTTTAAAAGAAAACGTCTCTTGGCTACTGAAAGTAAGGTCAAATTACTATAGATACTATTAATCTCTTCATCAGTTCCATTGGAAAGTCTCGCTATTTCAGCTCTTAGTCGATTCATATTCTTCTCATTATACCTCAAAGTAGGAATTAAAATTGAAAGGCGGCCATATCAAAAAGGAGAAGTCTTTACCAATGGCCTGTCCAGTGCTTTAGAAAGATTCAAGTCACCAGTTCATTTCTATTTCTGAGTGGCATTGATCCGCTACGCATTTTGAGTATGCCGAGGGAAAGTACCTGGTTTAATTTCTTAATCTAGATTAACGCTCTTTGAAAAAGGCTATTTGTAATTTACCTTCCTCTTCGAAAAGAAATCATAAATCAAATGGCCAAAAAAACACTGAAGTCTCGTACGTTAAAGGTACAGAAGGGTGAAATCATACAATATAAAGGCGATACAAACTCCAAAATATACTTGATAAAGAGCGGGTTGCTGCGCAGCTATTCCCTAGATAGCAAGGGTAAAGAACATATTTTTATGTTCGCCATAGAAGGGCAATCTATGGGGGATGCAACCCTACCCAACGAACCCTGCCAGTTGTATATTGATGCTTTAGAGGATAGTGAGCTGGTTGTGCGAGAAAAAAATATTGATAAAGATGCCAAACCAGGTACCTTTAAAATGCTAGTAGAATGTATGGTGCATCTTCAAGAGCGGGTTATTATGTTGATGAGTGTTTCTGCTATAGAGCGCTATACCCATTTTGAAAAAAACCACCCAGTGTTATTACAACGTCTTCCACAGCGAATGATAGCTGCCTATTTGGGTGTTACTCCCGAAGCTTTGAGTAAAATAAAGGGAGATCGCGCAAAAAATAAAGAAGCATAGGCCTTTCTTAATATAGGTTAAGGTATACTGAAAAGCGATATCAGATATTTGTTGAAGACACCTTATACCTTTTCAAATGGACAAAAAAGTAATTGCTTTTGGGGCAAGCAACAGCAAACATTCCATTAACAAGCAGCTAGCTACCTATGCCGCAAATGCGCTAGACAATGCATCTATTGAAATTCTGGATCTCAACGATTATGTACTTCCCATTTATGCAGTGGACTTAGAACGGCGAGAAGGCATTCCCGAAGCCGCAGAAAGGTTTTACCAAAAAATAAGAAGCTCCCATGGTATTATTGTTTCTCTAGCCGAATACAACGGCCTTCATACCTCAGCTTTTAAAAATTTATGGGATTGGCTTTCTAGAATACCTATGGAAAAACCCATGAATATCTGGAACGGGAACCCTATGTTCCTCCTATCGACCAGCCCAAGTAGGCGTTCTATGAGCAATGTATTAAAAGTTTCAAAAGAACTTTTTCCCCATTTCGGCGCTAATATTGTTGCTGCTTTTCACCTCCCTTCCTTTAATCACTTTTTTCGAGGAAATCAAATAGTAGACTCCGAGCAACGCTTGCTCTTTAATAAGGAATTTCAAAAATTTCAAGAAAGTATCAATCAAAACTAGCAACAAATGCCGATCAAATACCTCATATTGGTAATTGTTCTTATGATGGCTTTTGGGTTTGTACCGAAATATATAACAGCTCAAGATGCCCAAGAAAACACGATACCACCAATCAACCTTCTAAGGGCCGAAGAGTCTTATCGCTTTCTTAAAGATGCAGAGGCCGGTCAAGTTGTTCTGCAGCCCTTAAAATATATACCCCTAGGTGGTAGCGAAAAAGTATACTTAACGTTTGGCGGAGAATTTCGCCCGCGTATGGAACATTTTACCAATAGAGATTATACCACTTTTGACGAAACCTTTTACTCTCAAAGGCTCAGCCTACATACTGCATTAAACTTAGGATCAAGAATTCGCCTATTTGCCGAAGTTTACCATGGACTTACCTCGGGGGAAGACCGTCTTTTGGAGGATGAAATTATAGACCTGCATCAAGGTTTTTTGGAATTGATATTCTTCCAAAAAGGTATTTCTTCTATCAGCTTACGCTTGGGAAGACAGGAAATAGGCTACGGGGCATCCCGACTTATCGGTATTAGAGAAGGGCCCAATATGCGGCGGGCTTTTGATTTGGTTAAGCTCCATTTTGAAAAGGACAAAAGGGCTATCAATCTTATTTACGGCAAGGAATTAGGGTATGGTTTTGACGCCTTCGACAACACTTCTAATATTTTTAAATCCGAAGTGCAAAATCCCACCTTGTGGGGTACTTATGTACAGGATAATGTAGTTGGCCGCATAGGAAACCTGGACTTTTATTACTTCGGATTTCATTCTAATAACGCCCAATTCAATGATGTGGTTGGAGAAGAGACACGACACTCCGTAGGGCTACGACTGTATGGCCAAAAAGGCCGGTATAGTTTTAATACCGAATTTATCTATCAGTTCGGTGACATTGGAAATAGCGCCATTAGCGCATTTAACATAGAAACGGATTGGAAGTATCAACTTACCCGAGGAGGTTGGCAACCAAAATTGGGTGTTAAATTGGACTTTTCATCTGGAGATAAGACCATTGGTGATGGCAAAATACAAACCTTTAACCCACTCTTTGTCAATCCAGCATTATATAGTTTAGCGGGGGTTAACACCCCAGCTAACCTAAGTAGTTTTCACCCGAACTTTACGGTCTACCCGGCTAATGGTCTTTCCATTTTTATTGATTATGCCTTGTTTTATAGAACTAGTTCTGGTGACGGTTTGTATACCCCTCCTAGATTTTTACTACGCGATGCAAATGGATTAGACGAAAAGCATATTGGAGATGTCCTAGGCCTTCAATTGCAGTACGAAATCAATCGGAATATCGCCTTTGACCTTCGAAGTTCCTATTTCATTGCGGGAAAGTTTATAAGGGCCACCGGGGAGTCTGAAAACACTTTTTATATAGCTCCCACCCTAAACTTTAAGTTTTGACCCTTAATTAAATGTTTAACTCAAAAATTTATAAATGATGAAAAAAATCAGTTTTATTTCAGTAGTCCTAGCAGCTATTCTGGTAATAGTTGTTAGCGGATTCTCTTCACTTCAAAAAGCAGCAGAGACTGCTATAGATTTAGAAAAGGTTTCCTTGCCTGGAGCGACTGTTTTGGCATTTGGACCCGACAATGTGCTATTTGTTGGTGATAGCAAAGCTGCCGTAGTCCATGCCATACCCACAGCCTCGCAACCATTGAAAGATCCCGTTCCCTTCAACTTTATGGATTTTGATTTAAAATTGGCAGAAGTGCTTCAAATTGACGCCCGCGATTTGATCATTAACGACATGAAGATTCATCCGGTTAGCCAAGAAGCCTACTTTGCCATAAAAAAAGGACACGCCCCAGACGCTCCATCTATGATTGCCATTGTGAGTCCAACAGACGGTGAAATTCGATTTTTGGAGGTTACTGCTTCTAACAGTACCAAAAGCGTCATTAAAAATCCGGCTTCCGATGATCTAAAGTTTTGGCGCGATATTCCTGCTTCTACCCTAACCATTACTGATATAGACTACCACGATGGTTTTATCTACGTTGCTGGACTCTCCAATGGGGAATTTGCCTCTACCCTTAGAAAAATTGCCTACCCCTTTACTACGGCACAAGAAGCCATAAAAAGCTTGGAAGTCTATCATGCTGTGCATACCCAGATGGAAACACGGGCTCCCATACGTACTATGGCCATAACAGCGGTTGCAGGGGAACCTACATTAATTGCGAGTTATACCTGCACTCCTTTGGTGAGCGTTCCACTTTCCCAAATTGGGGAGGGCAATGTAATTAAAGGAAAAACAATTGCAGAATTAGGATATGGGAATACCCCTATTGATATGATTACCTATTGGACACAAGAGCAAGATGGTAGTATGGATCAAAAACTTTTAATCACGCATAAGCACCGTAGCGGTAGCCTTATTGCTATGAAAGACATTAACAAAGCAGTTACCGAAGGCAAGGGAATGGAAGGTATGATGGCCCAAATGCCAACAGGAACCGCTGGAATGAAGATCACCTACAGTCCTACCGCTTCTGTGTTGCATATTGACAATCAAAACCAGATGATGGTTGCCACGCTAAAGCGGAACCTAGAGACTGGCGGTTTGGATATGGTCTCTGAACTTAAAGGGGCCTTCCTACGACTGAGCGAGTTTATTTCGGAATATGATTTTCCTTCGTACCAATACGACGAAAAGCAAGCAGCAACGAAACAATTTCACGATATGGTTAAACCTATGGAAGGCTATCCAGAGTTGGTTTCGGAAAAAACAAAGGAGTAGTTCCTGTTTTAAGGTTAAAACCTTTTCGACAATCCAGCTCCATGTTTAGGAACCAACTATATCTAGGTTTTTTACTGGCTTTGCAGGTATCATGCATTCCTGAAAAGGCTGTTCCAAAAACCATAGCTTTATATCCAACGTCGGACACACTCCCAGAAAACTTGTTGCGATGCTATGTGCAGTTTTCACACCCAATGAAGGCCGTTGATAATTTAGAAAACATCAAGCTTATCGATGAGAACAATACGGTAGTAAAAGGGGCTATTTTTAATAATGTGTATGAACTTTGGGATGCAGAACAACAGCAACTTACGCTAATATTAGATCCGGCAAGAGTCAAAACTGGGCTTAGCGCTCATGAGCACATAGGGAGCGCTTTGGTTACCGGAAAATCTTATCGTTTGGTTATCGAAAAAATGGAAACTGTTAATCACCTCGAGGTGAAACGTTTCGAAAAGCAATTTTTCGTTGTACCCTCAGATACTATTGCGCCTAGCATGGCACACTGGAACCTCCAATTCCCACAAGTAGGAAGTAGGGATACGTTACGAATTTCTTTTAGGGAATCCATCGATAGGATGTCTCTATACCATAGCTTAACTATTGCGGATAGCGATGAAACAGTAATCAAAGGCTCCATTGAAATTGGAGCCAAAGAAAAAGAATGGAAGTTCACCCCAATAGAAAAATGGAAGAAAGGGAGCTATAAAATTCATGTAAACACCCGTTTTGCAGATCCTTCAGGAAACAACTTAAATGGGTTGTTCGATCATAAAATCGGCAGTCTCAAGTATGAGAAGGAAGGAGAACGTATTGAAATTCCCTTCTCACTATAATACCTAATTTAAAAATATGGAAGTAGGAATAGATAGCTTTGCCGCCTCCCCTGAAAAAAATATTGACCGCCCAGCGGCCATCAATGCCCTTTTGGAACGTATTGTATTTGCCGACCAACAGGGGCTTGATGTCTTTGGGATTGGAGAGCATCATCGTGAGGATTTTTTGGATGCTGCGCCAACTATGATTTTGGCGGCGGCTGCAGCAATGACCAAACGCATCAAATTAACTAGTGCTGTAACTGTTTTAAGTGCAGCAGACCCTGTTAGGGTTTTCCAAAATTTCGCCACCTTGGATTTGATCTCGAAAGGAAGGGCAGAAATCGTTGCTGGCCGTGGGTCTTTTACAGATGCATTTCCACTCTTTGGCTTTGATTTAAAGGACTACGACGCTATCTTTAAAGAGAAGCTAGAATTGCTCTTGGCCATAAGAGATAAGGAAACCATTAGCTGGGAGGGAAAATTTAGAGCTCCCCTACACCAACAACCCATTTACCCAAGACCCGTGCAACCCAGGCTCCCAGTTTGGTTAGGAGTTGGTGGCACTCCTGAGTCTTTTATACGTGCAGGCGAAATGGGACTCCCTTTAATGTTGGCCGTTATTGGTGGCCAAACACACCGTTTTGCCCCTTTGGTCGATTTGTATAGAGCAGCCGGAAAAAAGGCAGGGTTTGCGCACGACCAACTCAAAGTAGGGTTGCATTCTCTTGGTTATGTAGCCACCACCACCGAAAAAGCGATTAAAGACTATTTCCCAGGGTATCAAAAAGTCTTTACTAAAGTTGGTAAAGAAAGAGGGTTTGCCCCCGTCACAAAAGCAAGCTTTGATGCTCAAAACACTATTCCGCAGGGTGCTTTGTTGGTTGGCAGCCCTGGAGATGTAGTAGAAAAGATAAAACACCATGCCCAAGCCTTAGGGGGTATCTCCCGTTTAACCTTTCAAATGGATGTAGGATTACCCCATGAAAAGCTTTTAGAAGCTATTGCACTAATTGGACAAGAGATTATTCCTGAAATTAAATCTTTATGAAGGTAATGAAATACCTATTCCGGGGTGTGGGTCTCGTTTCTTCCATAAGTCTTTTCTTGTTGGGACTTGCCGTCATTATCTATGCTTTTGTAGAAGGCACACAGGTTGTCAATCACATTCTAGATTTTGCAACTAGCGAAGCAAATGTCATTTCAGAGGCTATGGGTGTATTGGATTTAATACTGCTAAGCTTTAGCATTTTTATTACTTCCATAGGCTTATTTGAACTGTTCGTTCACTCCATTCCAGACCTCCCCGATTGGTTGCAAATACAAAACTTTGATGCACTCAAAGCCATGCTTATTAAAGTTATTGTCGTGGTGATGGCCGTTTCATTTATGGGACGTAACGTTACCTGGGATGTGCAAGAAGAATTATTAAAATATGGCGTTGACAAAGGGATCAATATATTGGAAATAAACTATTTTTTAAAAAATAATACCAATACAC
>JBCDGY010000085.1:0-11478 GCA_039414375.1 Bacteroidota bacterium
CTGGGCTCAATATTCAACACTAACCGATAACTTCAATTATATTGGCGGCCCTTTATCGATGATAACGAAATTACGGAGATGGCATTTACCACCGATTTGCATGGTGCCCTAAAAAGATACTTTGGTTTTGACCAATTTAAGGGCCTTCAACAAGATGTAATCAAAAACATTCTCGAGCACCAAAACACTTTTGTAATAATGCCCACAGGAGGGGGTAAATCACTCTGCTATCAGCTTCCTGCGCTCATGCAAGAAGGTACTGCTATCGTAGTGTCGCCCCTTATTGCTTTGATGAAAAACCAAGTGGATGCCATACGCGGAGTATCGCAAGACTTTGGGGTGGCACATGTACTCAATTCTTCTTTAACCAAGACAGAGGTAAAACAAGTAAAAGAAGATATTGCAAGTGGGGTTACCAAATTACTCTACGTAGCACCAGAGTCTTTAGCAAAAGAAGAGAATGTTACTTTCCTACAACAGACTACCTTGTCTTTTGTGGCTATTGATGAGGCCCACTGTATTTCGGAATGGGGCCATGATTTTAGACCTGAATACCGCAATCTTAGAAGTATTATTGGCCGCTTGGACGATGCAATACCCATTATCGCTCTTACAGCGACGGCCACCCCTAAGGTGCAGGAAGATATTATCAAAAATCTGGGAATGACTGGAGCTACGGTCTTTAAAGCCTCTTTTAATAGACCCAATCTTTTTTATGAAGTACGCCCTAAAACAAAAAATGTAGACGCAGATATTATCCGATTTGTAAAACAAAATGAAGGAAAGTCGGGAATCATATACTGCCTAAGCCGTAAAAGAGTGGAAGAATTGGCACAGGTGCTTCAGGTAAATGGGATTAGTGCAGTGCCTTATCATGCTGGGTTCGACGCCAAAACGCGTTCAAAATATCAAGACATGTTTTTGATGGAAGATGTGGATGTTGTGGTGGCGACTATAGCTTTTGGAATGGGTATCGATAAACCTGATGTTCGTTTTGTTATTCACCACGATATTCCTAAAAGTATTGAAAGCTACTATCAGGAAACAGGACGCGCAGGTCGAGATGGGGGCGAAGGGCATTGCTTGGCCTATTATGCCTACCGCGATATAGAAAAACTGGAAAAATTTATGTCTGGAAAGCCTGTGGCCGAGCAAGAAATTGGTCATGCGCTATTACAGGAGATCGTGGCTTATGCAGAAACCTCTATGTCGCGGCGTAAGTTTATCCTTCATTATTTTGGAGAGGCCTTTGATGCAGTCCATGGCGACGGTGCCGAAATGGATGATAACGCCCGCAACCCTAAACCACAAGAAGAGGCTATGCAAAATGTGGTATTGCTATTGCAGGCCATTAAAGGAACATTAGAAAAGTTTAAAACCAAGGAGGTCGTCAAAACCTTAGTAGGAGACACTAATGCCCTCATGACTGCACATAAGACAGATGAAAGGCCAGTTTTTGGTACAGGTGCTAAAGAAAGTGAACATTACTGGCGTGCATTAACAAGGCAGGTTATTGTTGCCGGACTCCTAAAAAAGGAAATCGAACAATATGGGGTATTACACTTAACCGATAAGGGGCATGCTTTTATAGAGAATCCAGTGTCTTTTATGATGACCAAGGATCACGAATACAACGATTTAGAAGATTCCGCAGCAGCTACCCCTGGTGGTAGTGGAATGGCCGCTGACCAAACGCTGCTAAAACACCTTAAAGCACTTCGCAAACAAGAAGCAAAGAAAAACGATCTTCCCCCCTTTGTGTTATTTCAAGATCCTTCTTTAGAAGATATGGCGCTTAAGTATCCAACTACTATGGAAGAGCTTTTAAATGTTCATGGCGTTGGAGAAGGGAAAGCCAAGAAATATGGAGGCCCTTTTATCAAGTTTGTGGCTACCTACGTAGCAGAAAACGATATTGTAAGACCCAATGATTTGGTGGTGAAGAGCACCGGTGCAAATTCGGCACTAAAGCTTTATGTAATTCAAAGTATAGATCGCAAACTCCCACTAGATGATATTGCGGATGCCAAAGGATTGGAATTGGGTGATCTTATCCGAGAAATGGAACAGATTGTTTTTAGTGGTACCCGATTAAATCTAGGGTACTGGGTTGATGAGTTATTGGATGAAGACCAGCAAGAAGAAATACATGAATACTTTCTGGAGTCCGAAACAGATGCTATTGAAGTCGCTATGGAAGAATTTGATGGCGATTATGAAGAAGAAGAACTTCGGCTATACCGTCTTAAATTTATCAGTGAGGTAGCCAATTAATAGCACGGTTTATTCGAAATTTAAAAGTCTGATGAATAACTGTTCGCAATACTTTCTAGAAATATAAACAGGTCATTGCCAAGTGGACTGAATAAGTAAAGCCTTAACTAGTAATAGTTACTGGAGACCTTTACAAAATCCGAAGCATGCTTTAAGCTCAAAACCTAAGGACCGGTTTAAACAGCAACAAAATTCTGGTTATGGAAACGTCGCATTTTAGTGCAAGCAGGAATTTTCAAAAACTTTGAATAACGCTACTACACTTTTAAAACTTTAAAAAAGCCGCTACTGACTATTGCGTTGCATTTCCTCTATAGCTTCCCTTAAGAGTTCTTCATCCATAAGTGTTTCCAAACCAAACATATTAATCATCCAAATAATCAATCCAATAAATGCGATGGTTAACAAGAGCCCTAGAATAGATAAAATAAGCCCGGCTAAAGCGTTGCCATAACCGGTATACATACCTGGATTTTCTTTGTGAATCCGCCTAGCTTTAAAAAAAAGTACAATGGCAACAATTGCTAAAAGTGCACCAAAGCCATAGCAACAGCCCAAGATAAGTGCTAATATCCCAAGAACTAATATTACGGTTGAATTGGGTAATTGCTGTTGTTCTTCCATGTGGTTTTTTAAGAAAATAAGTTATTTAGTTTGAAAAGATAGTTAATCACTACGAATAAAAATACCAATATGCCTAAAAGCAATTTGATGGTGGTACTGTGTTTTAATTGATATAGTTGATCGTAGATCATGAAAATCCCTAATAACATTATAGGATAAATGGCAGGATACATTAAAAATGCTGCTTTAAACTGCCCCTTAAAAAATAGAAGCACAGCGCGTTGCATGCCACATCCTGGGCAATCAACACCCAACCATTTTTTAGTAAGGCAGGGCAATAGGTAGTCGTCCAGAACTATAGCAGCTAAAAGGTTCAAAGTTATTGAAGGTTGATTGAGACCTTTGCAAAATTCAAAGTATGTGGAAAGTTCGACGCCCGATGAAATTTTAACCCAGAGCAACCTCCTGGTTGTGAGGACTTAAAATTTTTGAGAAGGACGAAATTTTCCATAGTTTGGATTGCGTATCACTTTTTTACCAATTCTGCAAAGGTCTCTAATTATCTAGTACAAAATACCACTATTTTTGGATTTGGTACCACCAGAGTATAAAATTTTATGGAAAAGGCCCAGTTTAAAATAGGGGATCAAGTAGCGGTATTAGACGAAGACCTTCAAGGAATTGTTACCGCGATTGAGGGGAATACCGTCACCTTAGTGACTGTAGAGGGCTTTCCTATGAAATATGATCACACGGACTTGGTTAAGATAGCAAACGATATACAGGTGAGTAATTATGAGGCCTACCAAGTAAAGCGAGACAAAGAAGTTCCCAGAAAGAAAAAAGTTACTACGCGTAGGCCCAAAGCCCGACATGAGCCTAAACTGGAAGTGGATTTACACATACAACAGTTGACTACTACCACTACAGGGATGACCAACTTTGATATGTTAAACTTACAACTAGATACGGCAAAGCGCCAACTGGAATTTGCGATTCGCAAACGTATTCCCAAAATAGTATTCATCCACGGCGTAGGAGAGGGGGTACTTAAAGAAGAACTATATTATCTTTTAAAGCGTTACCCAGTTCGATTTTACGATGCGAATTATCAAAAATACGGCCTTGGCGCTACAGAGGTTTATATCTTCCAAAATACTTAGTCCTCAGTAGAGGAGGTAGTGACTACGCTGCCAAAATCGTTAATGGTAAGGTCCGTAATACGTTCTCCTTGGTTATTAACCAAACTAATACCTTGTAATTGTATGGTATGTTCAAAAGAGCTGTCTTCCGTAGCAACCGTATTTATCAGTACCAACCCATCTTCTGCGGTAATCTCCTCGGTAACAACGGGTGCAACTGGAGGGATGTCATCACAGAAATACCCACTGTTTACGGTTCCATCAAAAATGCGATAGGTAATTTCTGATTGTCCAGGTACCGTACTTTGAATAGTT
Source organism: Bacteroidota bacterium (assembly GCA_039414375.1). Taxonomy (GTDB): domain Bacteria; phylum Bacteroidota; class Bacteroidia; order Flavobacteriales; family Flavobacteriaceae; genus Croceivirga. Next base: position 4,296 of record JBCDGY010000085.1, read on the forward strand.
TCTGTGGAGACTTCATTTTTCAACACTCCTGCTTGCAAGGTTAATACCAAGGCCTCATCACCATTGATTTTAAATAGGATGCGCGTATCTGTAGTAACACTACCACATTGCTGTATACCTACACTGTCAAAATCAATAGTTTCAATTTCCAAATCGCCATCACTACAGCAATAGCCTAGAAAAATCGTCAAACCAAAAATTAATTTTTTCATCTATTCTATTTTTTAACTCAATGAAAATCGATGAATTAAAAACATTTACCTATTCGGGGATTCTCACAACCTCCTGGTTTGATATTGGTTAAAATATGATCAAAAAAGTAAGTGTGAATTTCATGGTTTCAAATTTAGGGTAATTTCACGGTAGCCACCCTTAGCTGCTTTAATTTTCAAAGAATTTTAAGGGGGGATTGGCTATTTTTGCCTGATTCAAAATCCACAGGTTTATGCAAAAGGTATACTTGGATAATGCGGCTACTACTCAGGTTCGTGAAGAAGTTATTGGCAAAATGCAAAATGCTTTGGCTGAGGCTTACGGGAACCCTTCTTCAACACATAGTTTTGGTCGTTCGGCGAAGACGGTATTAGAGAGTGCTCGAAAGACTATTGCTGCAGAATTGAAGGCCAAGCCGAGTGAGATAATTTTTACTTCGGGCGGTACCGAGGCGGATAATATGGTACTACGTTCTGCGGTCAGAGATGGTGGAGTGCAAACCATTATCACTTCCAAAATTGAACACCATGCGGTATTACATACCGCCGAACAATTACAAAAGGAATATGGGACTTCACTGGCCTTTGTGGATTTAGACGCTATGGGAAATCCCGATATGGCTCATTTGGAGGCTTTGTTACAAAAGGATACCGCTAAGAAACTAGTGAGTTTAATGCATGTTAATAACGAAATAGGTAATTTTATTGATGTAGCCGCAGTTGGAAACTGCTGTCGTGCTCATGATGCACTTTTCCATTCTGATACGGTGCAGTCTATTGGACATTTTTCATGGGATCTTTCGCAAACGCCCATTGATTTTTTAACTGCTGCCGCACATAAATTTCACGGGCCAAAAGGGGTTGGTTTTGCATTTATTCGGAAGAATAGTGGTTTGGGACCGCTTCTTGTTGGGGGGTCGCAAGAGCGTGGACTTCGTGCAGGTACCGAACCTTTCCACAATATTGTAGGTTTAGAAGCGGCTTTTACTGCAGCCTATGCACACCTCGATACTGAAAAAACCTATATCGGCGATCTTAAAAAGTATTTTGTGGATGCGCTGAAGCAAGCCATTCCCGGAGTACAGTTCAATGGACATTCAGCAGACCTGGAGCAAAGCACCTATACCTTGGTCAATTTTCGATTACCCGTAGATGCGGATAGAGGGCGCATGCTGTTATTTCATTTGGATCTTAAGGGGATCGCTTGTTCTGCTGGCAGTGCCTGCCAATCCGGAAGTGACTTAGGGTCTCATGTGCTACGGGAATTATTAACGGAGGAGGAACTACAAAGCCCTTCGTTGCGCTTGTCTTTTTCAATATATAATACTAAAGACGAACTAGATTATGTTATTGAAGAGCTAAAGGCATTTGTAGAAGGTTAACCCTGTTTTTTTCGCTTCTTTTCCTTGTCGTACGGGAATTTTCGCGAGGCTGCTTTCATCATTTTATCAATGAGCTCATCGGTGTCTTTTCCAGTTTTTTTGGTAATGGCCTTTTCGTATTTCCAAAGGAGTTTTCCTGAGGTACCATCACTTATTTTTATCCCAATACGGCCGTAGTTGGCGTCACCTCTAAAATAATCTAAAAGGTTAAAGTCTGTAGATACCCCTTTCGATAATAATACGTTGAGGTCTAAACTGCCATTAATAATACCATCTACCTTGAGCAATTTTGCCAACTGTTTTACCGTATAGATGTCTATGTTGCTGTAAGTGATACCATTTTGAGAAAGCAATGCATTGGTTTCTTGTATATTTTGAAACTCAACATTAAACTTTTTCCTTTTTTTACGTCTTGAGAAATAGGTTTCCAAAGCATCTTGAACAGCAAAGCCCTCACGTTCGGCAAACTTTCGAAGTTCTTCTTTGGTACTTGGTTGTTGTAATTCTAATTGCGTGATAAAAGGTAAAATGGCCAGTACTTGATGGTCTTCGGTTAGTTCTTCGAAGCGACTACTCACAAAAATGTCTTTCTGAGCACTAACACTAAGGGTGCCCATGTATAAGAGCAGTAAAAAAGTTCGGTAAAGCGGAGTTTTCAAAGTCGAAGATTAATTTTAAGGTTAAGTAACCTAGTCGTCATAAAATTGGGTACTGCGAATTGATTTTGAGTATCGGCATCCCTAACCCAGGTATTTGTAATGGAATTTTGATTGTTGAAAACATTAAAAATTTCTAAGCCAACGTCTAGCGCTTTAAAGGGATGCAACCAATGTCCTTTTGGAAAACGTTGATTAACATCGGCAAAAATATAGGAAATGCCCAAATCAGCACGCCTGTAGTCTCTTAATCTATTCTGAAATTCATAAGGATCGGCATCGCTAGGAGAACCCCCCGGCACTCCGGTATTGTATACCAAATTCACATACAGCTTAACATTGGGAATCTTAGGCATATAATCTTGAAAGAGTAAAGCAAATTTTAATCGCTGATCAGTCGGTCTAGGAATATAACCACGATTTTCAATATTTTCCTTACTTTCCAAATAGCCCAAGCTTATCCACGATTCTGCCCCTGGCACAAAAGTTCCATTCAATCTAACATCAAAGCCATAGGCATAAGCGTTAGTAAGGTTATCTGCTCGATAGCGCAATCGAACATCTTCCAAAGTAAAGCTATTTACGTCAGTCATGTGTTTGTAGTAAGCCTCGCCAACTAATTTGAAAGGCCTATTAAATAGCGAAAAGCTAAATTCGTTTCCCAATACAACATGTATTGATTTTTGTGCTTTCACATCAGGGTTTACTTGTCCACGCCTGTCTCGTAGTTCCCTATAAAATGGGGGTTGTTGATAACTGCCTACAGCCAAACGAAACAAAAGGTCACGTTTCCAATTGGGCTTAATGGCGAACTGTGCTCTAGGACTAAAAAGTGTTTGCGCATTGCGATTGATTCCGACTCCGGTTAAAGACCAGTGCTGGGCCCGTACTCCGATGTTATAAAACACCGAATGCCTGGCCCAGATGCTCTGTTTGTCAAACTGTAAAAAACCTGAGAAACGATTGGTTTTTACAAAATTAATAGCGTTTACTGCATTGAAAGCAACCAAAGGTGCTTCAAAAGGGGCCTCGGGTTGGCTATTGATAAAATCAGGATTCGGAGGTCTGATAAAGAACCCAGCAGAATCTAAAAATTCGGACTCATTTAATCTATCCCTGATATCCTCTTGGGTGTATCTTAATCCCCAGGCTATTGATGCATTATCTTTTTGTAAAATCCCCTTATGGAAAACATTGATAATCAATGCATCTAATGCATTTCGAGAACGGGTAAACTGCCCTCCGACACCTTTGGTATTGGTAGCCATTCCTAAATCCTCACTACCAAGATCTGTTTCAACAGTACCTAGTTCGTATTGGGCGATAACATCACTATACTCTTCTTCTGTTGCATGGTATATAGCGGCGGTGGCTTCCATTTTAAGGTCTTCTTTCCATAACAAGTCCGCCTTTATCGCTCCGGAAAGGCTCTCGTATCGGTTTTGTTCTTCTCCCTCATAAAAGACGAGTAAGGTTCTAGGGTCCTGCAAAGTACCGAAGTTGGTTTGTCGGGTAGTAGGTTGGTTGCGATAATTGTTGACCGCATAATTTCCAAGAAAACTAAGGCGGAGCTTTGGAGAGAGGTAGTAGGTCCAATAACTCTGCGCATCAAAGAAAGCAGGAGTTACATTGGTATTTGTTTGTTGACTGTTTACAAAAATAGCGTTGTCCCGATATCGCAATCCAGTAATTGTGGTAAACCCTTTCTCTTTCGATACGGTTTCTAGTAAAGCAGCGGCGCCTAAGAGACTGGCTTCTGCTTTCACCGAAAATGTAGTAGGTATTTTATAAGTGACGTCCAAAACAGATGATAATCGATCTCCGTATTTGGCTTGAAACCCTCCGGCAGAGAAAGTGATGCGCTCCACCATGTCGCTATTTACAAAGCTTAGACCCTCTTGTTGTCCGGAACGTACTAGAAAAGGGCGGTATACAGCGATGCCATTTACATAAACTAGGTTTTCATCAAAATTACCCCCGCGAACGTTGTACTGTGTGCTGAGCTCGTTGTTAAAAGATACGCCGGGGAGTAGTTTTAATATATTGGCCACTCCGGCATTAGCACCTGGCATTTTCCGTACTACATCTGGAGATAGTGTGGTAATACCAGAAATATTGCGTTGTCCTGTTGGTGATACTTCAACAGCGGCCATTTGTACAGCTCCCACTTTCATAATGGGATTAAACTCAAAGGTTTCGTTAGAGGTTAGGATAATACCTTCTAAGACAACGTCTTGATGCCCCAGATGAGAAAAAGTAATGGTTGTACTTCTATCAGAAACTATACGTAACACGTAACGGCCATTGGTATCGGTTACAGTTCCAGATTTACCTGTAGATATATTTACTTCTGGTAAAGGATACTGCTGTTCGTCGCGTACCTGTCCAGAAATAACAGCTGTTTGCCCCTTTAGAGAACAGGTTAACAAAACAAGAATAAGCACCGTCCATAAGCGGACCATACGGTTATTTTTTAAAGAAAGTCCCTTCAAAAGTTTGGGTGTTCCCTACGTTATCGGTAACGACTACCTTTAGGGTACATTGTGTACCATCGGGAATTTTATCATCGAAAAAGTGGGTCAACGTATTGTTCTTGGTCTCGTATTCCATTAAAATCCATTGACCATTAAGGGTTGCAGAATAGGTGTCAATACCACTTAGATCATCTGCTATGGTTAGTTTGATGTAAGGATATTTTGCTAGCCACTGGCCTTCTTTAAAATTTCTGGGTCTTATGGTTGGTGGTGTGGTGTCTTTAACCAAGGTATACTTTCCGAGGGTTTTAGTTCTTGTTGTAAAGGTATCTCCTTTTTTAAAGGTTCTTGAATGTCGCGGGCGTCCCTCCTTATCTAGTCTTGCAATGAATAGCTGCTTACGTGCCGCACTTGAAAATTTTTTGACATCAAAAGTGAGGGTAAAATTCCGATGCAAGGCAGCAGAATTATTATGTACTGTAACCGTGTCTCCTTGGTGACTCAAGTCTAGATATAAATCCTTATAAAAGCTACCTTTTGGAAAATAAACTCTTGAGGAACCTAATTTAAAACTACTTGGTTTATCTGCCTCCACATAGTAATCGGTTTTGAAAGTTTCTTTAGGGGCTTTCAAAGTTTCCTTTTTGCCGGTAACAGGAATAAGAACTCGGGTTTGGTTGCCTTCAAAATCTTCTAGTTGTAACTCTACTTGATAGCTCATTCCATCGACTACCCGTAGTATACCATCCGAAGCGGTATCGTCGTAAATACTTAAACGATTTGCAGGTTCTTTAAATAGTTTTTGAATGCGTTGTCGGTATTTGGAGTAGTGCGAATAGTCAATAAGGGTGTTAATGTAACGGGTCTCTCCGAAAGAAAAAATATCCATGCGGTACGAGGATAGTACTGTTCCGTTGACCAACTGCTTTACACCATAGATACCATTCTTGTTGGCGGCCATATCTTGCCGATCAAAACCATTAAAACCAAAGCCGATATTGCCTAAAGCCGTTACGGGGTCTGCCACAAAGGTACCGTCTTGTCTCTTAGAGAAATTTAATTGAATCCTTTCACCACTTTGGTTAATATGCGCTTCTTCAGATAGGGAAAAACCATAGAGTCCAACAAGGCTAGGGTTGGTAGCATCTCGAACCTGAAAGCCATAGAGCAGGGGATTGGTTGGTTTCTCAGAAACACTTTTTCTGATCTCAAAGTGAAGATGTGGTCCAAAAGATCCACCAGTATTACCAGTATAGGCAATAATATCCCCTTTTTTTACTTCTAGCTCCCCGAATTCGGGAAACAACTCCAGCTCAAAAACCTTCTTGGCATATTGCACTTTTTTTAAATACTCTTCAATTTTAGGGCCATACTTTTTAAGGTGGGCATACACCGAGGTATGTCCGTTAGGATGGGCAACGTATAAGGCCTTACCATATCCAAATAGCGATACCTTAATTCGTGTTACCGTACCATCGGCTATAGCAAACACTGGCAAGCCTTGCCTTTGTTGGGTTTTAATATCAATACCGCTATGGAAATGGTTAGAACGTAGTTCGCCAAAAGTACCGGATAGCACGAGTGGAATATCTAATGGAGACCTGAAGTAGTCCTGTGGATAGTCGTCTTGGCTTTGCAATTGCCCTAAGCTAAGTAGGAACGCCATAAGGAGGCATAAACGTCGCATGTATTACCGTTTTGCCTTTCAAAAGTAACTATTACTATACAACCCTCAATTGAAGAATATGAAGAAAAAATTGTTCGGACGAACTAGGTTAACTAACTTTGTAGGAATATGCATTGCTCGTCGTAAATGGGTGACCTTTTTGAAATTGTCGATTCCCTTGAAAACAAAGTGCGTAAGCTCTTAAACGAAGTGGACCAGCTTCAAAAGCAAAACGAAACATTGAGAAAAGAGCTTATTGTACTTCGGGAAGTTGGAGATTCTGATAAAACAGCCCTACTAGAATGGCAACGGAAGTATCGTTCTCTAAAAACGGCTCAAGCAATGTTGGGTAGTAATGACAATACAACAGAAGCAAAACTCAAAATAAATCACCTTATTCGAGAATTGGATAGCTGTATAGCCCAGCTCTCTGAATAGGCGGACAACATGGACGACAAGCTAAAGATCAAGCTTTCTATTGCCGATAGGGTCTATCCATTGACTATCGCTGCAGACCAAGAAGAAGGTCTCAGAAAGGCAGCCAAAAATATCGATGTTTTGGCTAAAAAGTTTGAAATGAACTATGCCGTTCGGGATAAACAGGACGTGATGGCCATGTGTGCCCTTCAGTTCGCCGCTAAAATTGAGCAGCGCACTATAGACGAATCCTCGAGTATCGACCAGGTTAAGGAACGATTAGCAGTACTTGATCAGTTGTTGCAGGAGGGTTTAACAACAAAATAAGTTCTTTTAAATATAATTGTTACTGCCCACATTGGTACCAATTTTTGAC
>JBCDGY010000086.1:0-11475 GCA_039414375.1 Bacteroidota bacterium
CATACTTTCGATACTAATTATATAACATCTAAACACGTATCCACATGGGCAGCTTCTTACTCATTCCATTAATATTCATCGGAGTCCTTCTTTTCTTGGCCTCTTTCTTTATTGTAAAACAACAAACCGCTGTTGTTATTGAACGCTTCGGGAGATTTCAAAGTATTAGAAACTCAGGGCTGCAAATGAAAATCCCATTAGTAGACCGTATTGCCGGAAGGCTTAGTTTAAAAATTCAACAGTTGGATGTTATCATCGAGACCAAAACCCTAGATGATGTATTTGTAAAGCTGAAAGTATCCGTTCAATATGTGGTAATCAGAGATAAGGTTTATGATGCCTTTTACAAATTGGAATATCCTCATGACCAAATCACCTCCTTTGTCTTTGACGTAGTTCGCGCCGAGGTTCCCAAAATGAAACTCGACGATGTATTTGTAAAAAAAGATGATATCGCTATAGCTGTAAAAAGAGAACTCCAAGAGTATATGTCCGAATATGGTTATGATATCATCAAAACATTGGTGACGGACATAGATCCAGACGCTCAGGTAAAAGAAGCCATGAATCGTATCAACGCCTCAGAGCGGGAAAAAATAGCCGCTCAATTTGAAGGTGATGCCGCACGAATACTTATCGTAGAAAAAGCGAAAGCGGAAGCCGAAAGCAAAAGACTTCAGGGCCAAGGTATTGCTGACCAAAGAAGAGAAATCGCCAGAGGACTTGAAGAATCTGTTGAAGTTTTAAACAAGGTTGGTATTAATTCACAAGAAGCCTCAGCACTAATTGTTGTTACCCAGCATTATGACACCTTACAATCCATAGGTGAAGAAACCAATACCAATCTTATTCTTCTCCCTAATTCTCCCCAAGCTGGTAGTGATATGCTTAATAATATGGTGGCGTCCTTTACCGCTAGTAACATGATAGGGGAACAAATGAAAAAAAATGGACCCAAAACATAGACCCATTGATCATATAATTAGCTAGCTGTTGTTAGACTTCGATTTTAGCTAACCACCGCCAAGATTGAAAGCTTTTTACTCCCCGTGGTAGTCCAATAACGAACCCGATAACTACGTTTCCTGAGAAATCTTAGCCCAGGTATCTCTTAATGATACGGTTCTGTTGAATACTAATTTTTCAACGGTACTATCCTGGTCTACGTTAAAATACCCCAATCTTTGAAATTGAAAATGTTCACCGATAGTCGCCTTTTCCAACGCTGGTTCCAAAAATCCATCAGATATCGTTAATGAATTCTCGTTCACGAATTCCATAAAATCCACATCCTTATGCCCATCCGGATTCTCATTTACAAAAAGCCTATCATATAAACGAATTTCCGCCTTGATGGCGTGCTCCTTAGAGACCCAATGTAACGTTCCTTTAACCTTTCTCGTACTCTCCGCTGTCCCACTCCCACTTTTACTTCTTTCATCATATTCGCATTGAACCTCCACAATATTACCAGCATCATCCTTCGTGCAACTTATTGCCTTGATAATATAAGCACTCTTTAATCTTACCTCTCCACCTAGCTTTAATCTAAAAAATTTACGATTCGCCGACTCCCTAAAATCATCCTGTTCAATATAAAGCTCTCTTGAAAAAGGAACCTTACGCACCCCTGCTTTAACGTCTCCAGGATTATTCTCTGTTTCCAACATTTCCTCTTTATCCTCAGGGTAATTCACAATTACCAACTTTAACGGTTTCAATACGGCCATTACCCTGGGCGCAACACGATTCAAATGCTCTCTCACATGAAATTCCAATAAAGAAACATCAACCAGGTTCTCCCTTTTAGCAATGCCTACTGTATCAACAAAACCCCGTATGGCCTCTGCTGTATATCCCCTACGCCGCATACCTGATATCGTTGGCATTCTTGGATCGTCCCATCCACTAACAACACCTTCCTCTACAAGACGGAGTAATTTTCGTTTACTTACCACGGTATGACTCAAATTACGTCTTGCGAATTCCCGTTGTTTCGGTCGCAGGGTATCCTCCAATACCAATCGGTCCAAAAACCAATCATACAACTCTCTATGGGGTAAAAACTCCAATGTACACAAGGAATGTGATACCTTTTCCAAATAATCACTTTGACCGTGCGTCCAGTCATACATTGGATAAATACACCAATCGGTACCTGTTCTATGATGTGCTTTATGCATCACCCGATACATTACAGGATCTCGCATCAGCATATTATTCGCACTCATATCAATTTTGGCCCTTAAAACATGTACTCCTTCTTCAAATCTCCCTTCCTTCATGCCTTCAAATAGCCGCAGATTCTCTTCAACAGATCGATTTCGGTATGGACTTTCAGAACCGGGTCTTATGGTTGTACCCTTCTGTTCAGCTATTTCTTCCGATGATTGCGTATCCACATATGCCTTACCCTCTTTTATCAGAGATACTGCCCAATTGTACAATTGATCAAAATAGTCCGAAGCATAACATTCTCGTGCCCAGGAATAACCTAACCACTCAATATCTTGCTTAATAGCATCTACAAAAACCTGTTCCTCCTTCTCTGGATTGGTATCATCAAATCTCAAGTTGACAGGTGCTCCGTAACGCTCTCCTAAACCGAAGTTCAAACAAATAGCGCTAGCATGCCCAATATGAAGATATCCGTTAGGCTCCGGTGGAAACCTAAATTGCAGTACTTCCGGAAGATAACCGTGCTTTAGGTCTTCCTCTATGATATGCTCTATAAAATTTAGGGTTTCCTTATTATCTTTCATGCTCCTCTAAAAAGCACAAAGTTAGCCAAAACCGCATTCATCGAATACTCCAAGAAAACTAAAGCCTAAACCGATTTCACAACAAAAAACAGCCGTTGGACAACAATTAATTCTTGATCTATACAATAAATGAAATATTTGTATATTGAGTAAAGGACCAAAAGTGCGCTAGCGCACTAAAAAACAAGTAAATACAGCAGACAGTATACCCAAAGTACTGTCACACTAAGCCCATATACCATGAAAGCCCAAATGTACCTACGATTTTCTTGCTGCTTATGCATGATGTTAATTATCAATAGCTTAACTGGTCAAACTCTCGGTAAGCCTCAACCAGCTGATAACCCCAATTTGGGAGGAGAATCCATTTGGTCAAGGGCATGTGCCTCCTCAACCTTTAATGATTTCTACGTAAGCTTCAACTGGACACCACCCTTAGTAGGTTCCGATAACGAATTTATTTTGGAATTATCTGATGCCAACGGCAGTTTCACTACTCCTACAGAATTGACAAGGAGAAGCGATGCCAATGCCATGTTTACCGTGGAATTCAGTTTCGCATTACCTCCAGAAACACAAGGAGAATCTTATCGATTTAGAGTGCGAAGTACTAGTCCCGCAGCTACGAGTCCTCCATCTGATACTTTTCCCATGTACTATTTAGACTTTGTAGGCGCTTCTTTTATAAATGAAGTTGGAGAAACTGGTATACCTGGTAGTATTCAAATATGCGATGGTTCTAGCATAACCTTAACCCCTTACAATATTACAAATTCCGACATCTATCAATACAATTGGTATCGCAGTGCCACCCTACTTTCTGAAAAGAGCAAAGAACTTACAGTATCAGAAGCCGGTATTTACTTCGTAGAAATTGATTATGGGGATTGTACTGGTTCGGCAAATACGTTGTCCAATACCATCGAAGTTAATGTTGGTACCAGTCAAGGCATTGCCATCAATATGCCAACCAAAACTACCCTTTGCAGTGGAGAATCAGTTACCCTTAGTGCCAATATAAGTGGACAAGGCTTCGACTACACCTGGTTGAAAGACGGTACAATTGTAAATGGTCCTACTACGGACGCCAGCACTTTTACAGTAGACGCTTCCTCCTCCGGTTTTGAAGGCGATTATCAAGTCGAAATAAGCGGATCGGATGTTTGCGTTGAACGTTCTAACACTGTAACTATCAATAACGCAGATGACTTTACGGTTACCTTAAATAATCCAGAGACGCTGGTTTTGTTACCAGGTCGATCAACAACGCTCACGGTAAATACCACCGCTAATAGCCCACAATACCAATGGTATCGTAATGGCGTATTACTACCAGGGGAAACCAATAACACGCTAACAACTTCAAATGATGGGAGTTACTTTGCGCGCATCACCCAAACTGGTGGCGCCTGTTCTTCTACTACTAAAGACAGTGCTACCACATCCATAAAAATACCCACAGATTACGCTATTCAAGTGAATTACGGCTCGGATTACAATTCTTGTGAGCTATCCTCCGTAAACCTAGAGATCTCCGAAATACAGGCTATTACCACTGATGGAGATCGCGTAGATGTAACGACAGAAATGGGGAGTGAATTCACTTATCAATGGTTCCGTGATGACAACTTAATATCAGGCGAAACCAATACAATACTCCTGGTCGCTGATGAATCCAACAACGGTAATTTTAAACTTACGGCTACTCTTGACGCTGAAAACTACAATTCTAATACACTTCCCGTTCAACTACGAACGAGTCAGACGGTATCCATAAGTACCGATATCGCCGTTATTTGCGAAGGCGCTCCTAGTGCTACCATCAGTGCGTCTCTTGATTTGACAGGACTCACATTTCAATGGTTTAGAGACAACACAGCATTACCGGCGACCACAAACAGTCTTACCGTAGATACTGCCGGAAACTATACCTTGAGCGTGGAAATAAACGGTTGTCAAATCACTTCTAATGCCATACAAATCAATGATTTCGACGACTCTCTTAGCGTATTGGATGTTGAGTCTCCCGTAGTTATTATTGAAGGAGAAAGCACTACGCTTAATGCCTTTGGAGCTGATGAATACCAATGGTACGATGCTGAAAACAATCTTATTGGTACCGGTGCGTCCATAACCCTAACGGAACAAGGAGACTATTCTGTTCTTGCTACTATAGGCCTTTGCCAAGTACTTCAGAATATAAGTATTGAATACCGCGACACCTTTCTAGTTCCCAATGTAGTTACTGCCAATGGCGATGGTATCAATGATCTTTGGACATTACCTAATACGTTTTCTAAAGATGATGCCATCCGTGTTATTATTTATAATGAACAAGGTGAAGAAGTACTAAATCAAACCAATTATCAAAACAACTGGCCCGAATCTTCTGTTGCGTTTGCACGGAATAATCAGATTTTCTATTACAAAATCAAGAACAGTTTAGAAACCCTAAAACAGGGCACTATTACCGTAATACGCTAAAACCTTTATGTGGAAATCTAACCTAATATTAATTCTCTTTTCATTATTCCTGTGCTTAGGAACCACGTATGCACAGGAAGCGGAGCCCTTTATTGCCTATGATGTTCCCACACAGAATCTCTTAAAGTTCAATAGATTCCTTGTTAATCCTACGTTTTCAACGGTAAGAGAAGACAAGTCATACGTGAACCTATTCCATAGAAACCAAGCCGTCAGTTTTGATGATAATAACCAGACCTACTTTCTAAGCTACAGCGGACGTATTGGGGACCGTAGTGGTTTAGGTCTAAGTTTATATACCCAAAGACAGGGGCTCATAGATAACTTTGGGGTGTTGGCCAATTACGCCTATGGAATTCGTTTAAGTGAAAAGAGCAACTTTACTTTTGGAGGTAACTTTTCTTACTACAATAGTGGATTCAATAGAAATAGAGCTAATCCAATAGATGAAGACCCACTACTTAACAGTCTAGATAACAGTGCGTTAATAACTTTTCAGCCAGGGTTCAATTTATCCTTTGGCGCCTTTGATATAGGCGCCTTTGCAGAAAACCTTTTCGACTACAACTTAAAAACCAGCGAATCGATTACCGATTTCAGTGAAAAGACCTATACCGGACATCTACAATATACCCATGAGTTCAATAATTCTTCTGGTATTTTAGAGAATGGGCGCTTAATGCCTTTGGCTAGAGTAAGTAATGTACAAGGTGAGGATTTCGTGCTAGGGGGTAGCCTTATACTAGACTTACCTAGGGTTGGATGGTTACAAGCTGGTTATGATGATTTCTATGGTGCCGCCGCAGGTATTGGTTTCAACCTCAACAAAAGAATATCTTTAGGATATACTGTTGAAAAAGGTTTAAACACCAACTTTGCGGACTTTGGAGTTAACCATGAAATCTCCCTAGCGTATTCGTTTACACCTAATCTTACAGAGGACCGTGTTATGTTAGAGAAGGATAATGAAACCCTTGCCGACAATGATGAAGAAACCCCACTGTACGAGCTGTCTCTTGACGAAAAAGATGAGCGTATTGCCGAATTACAAAAACGTTTAGATGAAAATGATGCTATCCTTGATGAATTATTGTTTCGTCAGGACTCCATTGAAAGCAATCAACAACGTGATCTAGAACGACGTTTTGAAATGGTCATGCGTTTGGCACAACGCGATAATCCAAATCTAGAACCGCAGTTCCAAAAAGATGCAGAAGACATTTATTTTGGTAATGGTAATATAAAAGATCAGATTGCAACCCAAGACCCCAATCAAAATGAGGATACTTCGTTTTATAACAATACCTTAGATCCTGTAAAACAGCAACTGGATAACACACCCGTGGATAACGACAATCTTTATCAAGATTATGTTTCTAACCAACAAGATGGTATTCAATCCTCTAGCTATGCCAAAACACCACGTAGTTTTTCCATTCCCAATATTGACGACGGTCACTATCTAATAGCCAATGTTTATGGGGATGATACCAATAGAGACGACTATTTAAATACATTAGCTGAACAGGGGATTTCGGCAGATTACTTTACCAATCCAAAAAATGGATTAGACTACGTTTATCTCAAACAAACCCCTTCCTGGAACGAAATTGCCGAACTTCATCGTTCCAATTTTAATGGTACTATGGACTCTCCAACGTGGGTAATGACTGTTAAGAACAACTATGAAGACAACCCCTACAATAACCCAAATAACAACTACAACTCCGATAATGTCCAATTCACCAATAATGATGGAATAGATGGTGCCTATGGTAACCAAACTCCAACGTATGGTACCCTGCAAATAGACGGTGTGGGCTCTGGCTTTTATATTATTGCCAATGTCTTTGCAATACCCAATAACGCTGAACGTTTTGTTAGGAGTATGAACGATAAGGGTTTTGATGTTGGCTATTTCGTGAACCCAGAAAATAATTACCGATACGTATACCTTAGAAAACACGAGCAATGGACAAATGCTCTTGTTTCTTACTACTCCAAATTAGATAATTCCTACAACGAAGATATGTGGATTATGAGGGTCAGGGCGACCTAGACCAATGTGTATGAACAACCAAACTCTAAAAATAAGTACTCTTTTTATCCTATTGTTATTTGGCGTTATTGCAAGCGCTCAAGTGGCAATTCCATTTTCTAACCGCCTTAATGGACCCGCAACTACCCTTAAAGGGGACTATACTTTTGTTTCTAACAGTATTCTTAACAGAGTTGATCCCAGTAATGCTACTACAATACCTTACAATGGTCCATTAAACAATGATAATCTACATTTAGATTATATTGATATTGATGGAGATAGTTCAACCTTTAATTCTAGTAGTGCCAATTTAACAATACCGGCTTGTTCTAGAATCTATTATGCTGCACTGTATTGGTCCGCAAATTATGAGCAGGAGGTTATCAACAATACCGAAATTACTAGTTTACCTGCACAGGACACCCAAAGACTAGATTTTACCTCGATAAAATTCAGAATGCCTGGTGGCAGCTATCTTGACATTACCGCAGACAATAATCCCGATCCTGTTGGTAGTGAAGATGCCATAATAATTGATAATACTGCACTAAACGGATCTCCTTATACCTGTTATCGCAATGTAACTGGGCTATTACAGTCCCTGACCAATCCCAATGGGGACTATTTTGTTGGTAATATTCGTGCCACTCGCGGAAACAGCCCCTATGCTGCTGGGGGTTGGACCCTAGTTGTCATTTATGAAGACCCTACTCAAACCGCCAAACAGCTCTATCTTTATGATGGTTATGCCAATGTTAATGGGGCTAACACCATAGATCTACCCATAAATAGTTTTAATACAATTCCTGCTGGTCCGGTTCGGGCGAGAATAGGTGTTGGCACCTTAGATGGGGATCAGGGTAGCACCGGAGATGCATTGCAATTGAACACTGCATTAACTCCGGGATATACCAGTCTTTCTAATGGGGCCAACCCTGCTTCAAACTTTTTCAATTCCTCCATAACCTATGATGGTATCAACGTCACCGCTCGTAATATCAATAGTGCCAATACTTTGGGTTATGATTCCGATGTCTTTTTACTAAACAACCCTGCTAACAGCATCATTCCCAATAGCGAAACCCAAGCTACCATGCGCTTTCTCACCACAGGGGATTCTTTTGGTCTGTTTTTAGCTGTTTTAGGTGTAGAGGTCATAGAACCAAACATAGTATTAGAAAAAAGGGTAGAGGACCTTGCTGGAAATGATATCACCGGCAACGGTGTAAATCTGGGTCAATATTTAGACTATACACTATCCTTTAGAAACACCGGAAATGACGACGCGAACAACTATGTTATCCGTGATGTGCTTCCCAGCAATACTTCATTTGTGGGAGTAGAGCTTAGTGGAGCTCCTAACACCACGTATACTTTCGATAGTACTACAGGAAAAATAATTTTTAATGTTCCTAATGATCTTGTAGAAGTTGGAGATCCTACCTATGAAATAAGAATTAATGTTCGTCTTACACAAAATTGCTATGACTTTGTAAATGCGTGTTCTGATCAGATTGTAAATGTGGCATACTCCACTTACAACGGTATCATCAATTCAAACCAAATAACCGACGATCCCAGTATTTCTAGCTTTGATAGTTGTGGTTTTACCACTCCGGGTGCTACCAACTTTATCTTAAATGATCTAAATACCTGCAATGACACCCGCGTAGTGCAACTGTGTGGAGCCACCGCGGTGCTAAATGCCGGGGATGGCTTTTCTTCTTACACTTGGTATCGAGATGAAAATTTGAACAGTACCATCGACGCTAGTGATACGCTAATTAACGATAGTGATCCTGATGGAGACCCTAGTACCATTATCGTCAATCAAGTGGGTACTTATATTGTAAATAAAGGGGCGTCCGCATCTTGCACAGACCTTAGAGAAATTGTGATTGTTGAAAATTTTGGTTCTCCACAGCCCAATCCAATCACCGAACTTATCAATGACACTACTAATACGGTAGATGGCGATATTTTAGTTTGTCCAAATGACGGTCAGGAACTTCCTGAGATATTTTTATGTGGACTTAATGATACTGAAACCATTAACATTAATATCCCTGAAGCAACTACAATTTCGTGGCAACTTCTTGATGAAGGTAGTTGCTCGGCCACTTTACCAGAATGCGCCAATACTAGCAATAGCTGTATATGGAACACTGTAACTACCGGTAATGAGTTTATCGCCTCTAGTGCCGGTCAATACCGATTGCAATTAAACTATAACAACGGTTGTATCAATAGATTTCATTTTAATATTTATCAAAATCCATTAGACCCACAGTTCACCTCAAACGATATTATATGTAATACCGATGGTAATATTACTGTAACCAATATTCCAGCTGATTATGAATTTCAATTGGTCAATGCTGCCAACAACGCTATTCTAGTGCCATTTGGCGCTAACTCCAACTTTCCAATTACCAACAATGGTAACTACAGAGTAGAGATCCGACAATTGGGGGTAACCGATGGTTGTATCTTCATTCTAAATAACATTGGCATAAGACGAAGAAATTTTGAAATAGAAGTTACGCCAACGGCTATCAACTGTAATGGACTAGGTTCTATATCCATTGCTGCACAAGATGTTAATCCACAATATTCCTATACCGTAGCTAGCGGGGGAACCACTATTGACACTTTTGGCCCTACGCTTGTCAACCAACACACCTTTGACAATTTGGCGGCTGGTATTTACGACATTCAAGTAACAACTGATAATGGTTGTTCTTATAGCGAACAAGTTACTATTGCCGATGATACAGACCTAGATTTAACCGCTACGCTAACAAAAAATATTGACTGCTCAGATGGTATAATAACCTTGAACGCCACAGGAGGCCTCCCTGTTCCGGATTACAATTTCGCCATTTGGAGTTTCAATGGCACCGACAATTACGCCGGGGCTGATGACAGCGCCAAAGTACAGAACATTCCTGGTTCTGCATACCAACAATCTAACAATTTTACCATTCCTAGTGGACAAGCAGGAGCTTACGAATTTGTAGTTTTAGATGGCAATGGATGCTTCTTTATTTCCAATAGTATAACCATAAGCGATGCACCTATTGTTACTTATAATCCATTAACTGTAAGTGATGAAACCTGCGCCGGCGCTAATGATGGTAATGTACAAATCGTTGTTACTAATGATTTTGGTTATACCATTTCCTACAGACTTACCTATCCTAATAGTACTACTATAACCAACAACTCTGGAGCATTCTCTGGTTTAGGACAAGGCAACTATATTTTAAGCATATTACAAACCCAGGGGGCTTACACTTGTGAAATCGATGAAGCTTTTACTATGGGAGGACCAGCCACTGGTATTAACGCTACCGCAGAATTGGTAGATGACTATACCTGCCTACAAACAGGAACCATAAGGGCCATCAACATAACAGGAGGAACTGCTCCTTATGAATATAGCATAGATGGTGTCAACTTTGTTAATGGCCCAGGTGCTGAAACCTTTTCGAACCTAACAGACGGTACTTACGATATTACCGTAAGAGATGCAACAGGCTGCATTTTTGTAACAAACTCCATTGAATTAGAAACTTTAAACCCTCCTACGGATCTTACCTTTGTGGCCACTGCACCTAGTTGTCCTTCTTTAGTGGCGACAGTTACCGCTACGGCAGTTAACGGTATTGCGCCATTTACTTTTAACTTAATTGCACCGAGTACAGCATCACCTACCTCGGCAAGTGGTAATACTGCGGACTTTGCCAATCTTACTCCTGGCACCTATACGATTCAAGTAACTGATAGTAAAGATTGCGTATATACCGAAGACTTTACCTTTTCTAGTGCAGAAACTATAAACGTTGTTGGACAGCTTGTACAAAATGTTTCTTGTTCAACAGCTACCGATGGTGAAGCACAATTTACCGTATCTGGCTTTAACACTACCTATAATTACACTGTTACCGGACCATCTTCTTCATCGGGAACTAACGAAGCCAGTCCTGTAATTAACCTGAATAATTTAGCAGATGGGACTTATAACATCTCTATAACCGATAACGAAACAAATTGTACAGCTACTAGCTCGGTAATTGTTGAAGCTCCTCCCTCTGCACTTACTTTGGGGGTTTCTCCAACTACACCAACTTGTAATAGCCCGGGAAGTGTGGTATTAAATGCCACTGGAGGATGGAGTGGATACAC
>JBCDGY010000087.1:0-11459 GCA_039414375.1 Bacteroidota bacterium
CAAGCGTCTATTAAGTTTTCTCGACTTGCTTCCGGGAACAGTACAAGAGTACGCTTCAAAAATAGTTCGGAGCTAATAAGTCCTTTTTCATAGGTTTTAAACAATTCGTCAATTTCTGGGGTAAGACCTTTAAAACCATAAGGGCGCATGGCTTCGGCTGTAGCCTTTTTATCTAGGTTGATAAAAATATCCCCGAAGTCAAAAATGATGTTTTTAATCATGAAGTATTGTGGTTAGGGTATCCTTCAAAAGCTGACCTTGCAAAGCGTAATCTCCTTTTAGCTTTGGGGCGCGCAAGCCATCACCCAAATTGGAATCTCCACGAAAAACAAGCGCTTCATCCCACAAATCAGCATCTATAAAAGTTTGTAAGGTCTGTTGCCCCCCTTCAACTAGGAGACTGTGAATGTTATTTTGGTATAAACACGCACAAATCTGTTCTGGCAAGGCTTTGGAAAAGTCTATTTTTTCATAAGTAATTGCTGAATCCTTAGTATTTGGAAGGTCTTTTTCAGCGGTAAAAACAATTGTTGGTGTAGCACTATCGTAAATCTTATGATCAAGGCCAATTCTTAAAGAACGGTCCAAAACCACGCGGATAGGATGGGTGCCATACCAATCTCTTGTTGTAAGGGATGGATTATCTCTTAAAACGGTCGTTGTACCCACCAATATCGCCATCGTCTCACTGCGATATTGGTGTACCAATTGCCGAGAATAAGGGTTGGTAATCCAAAATGGCTCAGTAGCTGAGTCTCTTTTGTCTTCCTTCGGGGCGATATAACCATCTTTGCTTTCAGCCCATTTAAGCTTAATATAGGGCCGCTTATGCTCTTGGAACATTAAAAAGCGTTTGTGGTGTTCTCGGCATTCAGCCTCTAAAACACCGACGCTCACCTCACACCCATTATTGCGAAGCCGTTGTATGCCCTGCCCAGATACTTTGGGGTTAGGATCTTGTAGACCAATGACGATTTTGGGAATGCGGTGGGCAATAATCATATCACAGCAAGGCGGTGTTTTTCCGTAATGCGAACAAGGCTCCAAAGTAACGTAAAGGGTAGCCTCCGCTAGTAAGTCTTGATTTTTAACTGCATTAACCGCATTTACTTCGGCGTGTGATCCGCCGTAGGCACTGGTGTATCCCTCACCTATAATTTGGTCTTTGCTTACAATAACGGCACCCACCATTGGATTAGGTGCTGCACTACCCATTGCGTTTTTGCCCAATTGAATGGCGCGGCGCATATATTTTTCGGCTATATTCACCCTACAAAAGTAGTGTATAACACCAATGAAAAGTGAACTTGAGATTCGTGAAATCCAAAAACGAGATAATGGACAAGTCGCCCAACTTATTAGAGCTACCTTGGAGGAGTACAACGTACCCAAAATAGGTTCTGCTTATGAAGATACCTCCCTAAACGATTTACACCAAGCCTATAATCGTGATAAGGCTTCTTTTTACGTTCTTTTCAAACGAGAAAGGTTAGTAGGCTGTGCTGGAGTTGCTCCCTTAGAAAATTACCAAGGAAATGTATGCGAACTTCAGAAAATGTATGTAGCCCCTGTTTTCCGAGGTAAAGGCTACGGACGGCAAATGGTAGCGCATTGTCTCGCTAGGGCTCAAAAACTAGGTTTTGAAGGTTGTTATTTAGAAACGATGCCTAACATGCATGTTGCCAAGGGACTTTATACCAAACTAGGCTTTAAATTTATTGATGCTCCCATGGGATTTACAGGGCACCACGCTTGCCATGTGTATATGTACAAATCACTTTAGTTCATGCTACTAAAAGAGGTTAAAACCCGATTTCACGAAGCTTTAACGCCACAATACCCTAAACAGGAGGTGGACGCCTTTTTTTACCGTATGGTAGAACACTACTGTGATTTAGATCGTTTTGCATTGGTGCTTACTCCGGAGTTAACCCTGACCGGGCAACAAACCACCCAATTTCTTGAAGGCCTGTCAAGATTGCGAAAAGAAGAACCGTTGCAACACATTCTAGGGGAAGCCTTTTTTATGGGCTTACCTTTCTTGGTAAACAATCAAGTACTCATACCCCGCCCAGAAACCGAAGAGCTAGTACAGTGGGTACTATCTTCGGTCCCAGAGCGACAACAAGCTTTACATATTCTTGATATTGGTACAGGTAGTGGTTGTATCGCTATTGCTTTGGCCAAACATTACACGAATGCTGAGATTTATGCCTGGGATATCTCAGAAAAGGCTTTAGAAGTAGCCCAAGAGAATGCTCGTACACATGGTACTGATATACGATTTGCTTGTATAGATATATTATCAGAAACCAATAAACGCTTTGCGCCATCGCTGTTTGATATCATCATCGCTAATCCACCCTACGTTCGCGAACAAGAAAAGCAGTCGATGAGGAACAATGTCTTACGATATGAACCCCCGGGTGCGCTCTATGTTTCAGATACAGAACCCTTGCGGTTCTATCATGGGATTATGGATATTTGCAAGCATCATTTAAAACATAAAGGCCAAGTTTTTCTCGAGATTAATCAATATTTAGCGAATGATATGGAGGCCCTGTTGGTTACATCAGGGTTTAAATCAGCGACGATTAGAAAAGATATTTTTGATAATTTCAGAATGGCGCATGGGATTAAGGTCATCAAATAAAGGCATCAAGCATTTAAAAGAAGAAATACAGGAACGATAAAAAGATATGAGCACTGCAATAGCTGAACGCATACAACTACTCCGCAAGGAGCTCCAAGAGCACAACCATCGCTATTATGTGTTGGACGACCCCACGGTTTCCGATTTTGAATTTGATATGAAATTGAAGGAATTGCAAGCGCTAGAAGCCAAGCATCCAGAGTTTTATGATCCTACTTCGCCTACACTTCGCGTGGGAGGTGCCATTACCAAAAATTTTAATACCATAACCCACGAACAGCGGATGTACTCCTTGGATAATTCATATTCAAGGGAAGATTTGTTGGATTGGGAGAAGCGGGTACAACGTATTTTGGGGGATGTCCCTATTGAATTTGTCTGTGAACTAAAGTATGATGGGGCATCTATTAGTTTAACCTACGAAGAGGGTAAGTTGGTGCAGGCTGTTACGAGGGGAGATGGCTACCAAGGTGATGAAGTTACCAACAATATCAAAACCATTAAATCTGTCCCCTTACAACTACAAGGAGATTACCCTGCCAAATTTCATATCCGGGGAGAGATTATTTTAACCTTAGCGGGTTTTGCTAAAATGAATCAAGAGCGACTCAGTAATGGCGAAGAGCCTTACATGAATCCTAGAAACACGGCATCGGGAAGTCTTAAATTGCAAGACAGCGCCTTGGTAGCGAAACGTCCTTTAGACTGCTTGTTGTACAGTCTTGTTGACGCACAAGGCCCTAAAACGCAATTTGAGAGCCTAGAAAATGCCAGGGCATGGGGTTTTAAGGTGCCTCCTGTTGCGCAACTGTGTCATTCCGTGGCCGAGGTATTACAGTTTGTTGCGTATTGGGATGAACATCGACACGATCTTCCTTATGAAACCGATGGGGTGGTCATTAAAATCAACAATTTACAACAGCAAGAGGAACTGGGCTATACCTCTAAATCTCCTCGTTGGGCAATGGCCTATAAATTTAAAGCAGAGCAGGCTACAACGGTATTACATAGTATTACTTATCAGGTAGGGCGTACGGGGGCTATTACCCCAGTGGCCAATCTGGAACCCGTTTTGTTGGCGGGCACCACAGTAAAACGGGCTTCTTTGCATAATGCCGATCAAATAGCCAAACTAGATATTCGAGAAGGCGATACCGTTTTTGTAGAAAAGGGCGGGGAGATAATCCCTAAGATTACAGCAGTCGACTTTAGCAAGCGTAGCCCCGATTCGCAACCTACCATATACATTACCCATTGCCCGGAGTGCGGCACGGAACTGATACGAAAGCCTGGCGAAGCACAACATTTTTGTCCTAATGATACCGGCTGTCCTCCTCAAATTACGGGACGCATACAGCATTTTATCTCTCGCAAAGCTATGGATATTGAGGGGTTGGGAGGCGAAACGGTAGAGTTGCTCTTTAAAGAAGGTCTTATTGCAAACTATGCCGATTTGTATACCCTAACGAAAGCACAGCTTTTGCCATTGGAGCGTATGGCAGAAAAGTCAGCGGAAAATTTGATAAAAGGGGTAGCGGCTTCAAAGGCCATTCCCTTTGAACGCGTATTGTTCGCTTTAGGTATTCGCTATGTTGGGGAAACGGTCGCCAAAAAGTTGGCTAGAGCTTATAAATCCATTGAAGCTTTAATGGCTGCTTCTCAAGAAGAATTGGTCGCTGTGGATGAAATTGGAGAACGTATAGCTGCTAGTGTGATCCAGTTTTTTGGTAATCCTGATAACAAAGCTTTGGTCGCTGCCTTACGCGATCATGGTCTGCAGTTTGCGCTGTCTGAGGCTGCACAAGAAGGCCAATCTGACAAGCTTAAGGGACAAACTTTTGTGGTTTCCGGTGTTTTTACAGCTTTTGGGCGGAATGATCTAAAAAAGATGATCGAAGATAACGGCGGTAAAGTAGCCTCTTCGGTATCTTCCAAGACCACCTATCTGGTGGCTGGGGATAATATGGGACCCAGTAAGCGGACCAAGGCCGAAAATCTAGGAGTACCCATTATCTCTGAAGAAGCGTTCTTAGAGCTGCTTTAGGGCTTGCAATTTTCGCAATAAGTGTTTTTGAGGTAGATATTGGCCAATAGCTGAAAAGTAACGCCTCCGGCATTAGCGGCATCAAATAGCTTGCAAAATCTTTCACCATCTACATTAACTGCGTTAAGCATGATTTTACGGTAGTCTTGCCGTTCTACCATTTCATCATATACCATGGTCAGATTTAAATAGTAAAACAAGAGCTTTGCGTCTACGTCTATTTTAGCAACCCGATCTTCTAGAAGGGTAATAGCCGTGCTTGTGTCATAATAGTAACTTAGATACTGAGCTAGACTCAAATAGTCAAAATCGCTCAGGGGAATATTATTATAACTTTTTAAAATGTAAGCTACAGACCGGTCTTTACCATCATAATCCCGTTTTCGCATTAAGCGTTCGGACAAAGTAATGTGGTAGTTAATCATCATGCGCTCAATTAGATGCTCAGAGATGCCCAGCTTACCCAGTTTTTCGATTTGTTCTGGAAGATTTTCTTCAGTGGGGTTTCCTTGAAATTTATGGTTGATGCGCAGTTTAAGGACCAAAAGATTATAGGCAACTTCTTTGTCGTCGGGAGCTAGTTTATTAAGCTCTTGAAATTCGTAAAAAACTGGTAGCAATTGGGTTCTATCCATTTCGTAACGAAAAGCAGAAGTGGCATTGAAAAAATCGACAAATCGTTTTTGCTTTGGAATCACCAGTTGATTCAATAGGTCTGGGTTTGCCTCTTTACGATTGAGTTTTTGAAAGAGGGATTGTTGTATTTGGGCAGCGCGATCGAGTTCTTCGGCAACAATGGAATTATTGAATTTGTCCACCAATTCAGAGGCTTTTAAATCTTGATAACGGTCAATCTTATCCAAATAAAGGGTAATCAGGGCTTTGCGATGCTTTTTTAAATAGGGCTCCAAGGTGACTGCCAATGATCCATCAACCGCTTCTTTAATAGCGGTTTTCGAAAGTGCCCGTAGGGACGCATGAGGTGTACCTTCAATATCAGCAAGAAACTCCACCCAATTTTCAGAAAGGGTGATTTCATTTTCAATCGATGGGCTTTGAAAAGACTGTAAAGCGTTTACGATACTTTTAGAGCGCTTTTCTTGTAATTCCTTATTTCTCTCCGCACTTCCTTCGATAGATGAAAAGGCTTGAATTACAATCTTTTTAATGTGGAAATCTGTTAATTTCAGCGAATCGTAAAGCGGTTTAATATCTTCCGGCAAAAAGGTGCTTTTGTTCTTTTCAAAAGGTATTTTAAATGAGAGTTTTTTATACTTTTTCTCGTAAATATCAATGGTGTCTCGTAGTCCGGTGTTGTTGTAAGTTATGGAATCCAAATACAACCCCATGTCTAACAGATCGTAGTCATAGGCTCTGAGGTTATACGTATTTTGGTAACGACAGAGCATTCGTTTTCCCAGGAAGAGCATATTAAACTCCAAGGTTTTGTTCTGATATTTGGGGGAAATTTCACCAACTTTAACCCTGAAAATACCATTCGGCATAGACTGGATTCCTTTCTTGAAATTTTTGGAATACAGGGGCTTCAATAATGTGCCACGAATTTGAGTAGCTACTAGTGGCTGATTACATTCAAATTGCTTTCTCTCAACTACTTCCACGGCAATGCCATCATATAAGTCTTGAAAAATAGTTGTAAACCATTCTTTATCGTTAAAATAAAAGTACAACTGTGTACCCTTTTCCAGCTGGATCCCAAAAGAGACCTCTTTGGGCATATCAGAAAAACTGGTTTGCATACGCGAACAACATCGATTATAGGTTTCTTGATTGGATCCTGGTAATTGAATGCCGTAGGGCTGTTGGGCAACCAAGGGGATCGTAAAAAGTAACAAAACCAATAATTGTCGCATGTTGGTTGGATGTTAGGTTGTTAATGTTTGGAAGTTAACAAGGAATTGGAAAGCGAACAAAAACCTTTTTGTCTTTACCAACGTATATAAAATGATTAACTGAGAGGTTATCAACAATTTTATAAGGGATGTTTACAAGAGGTGCATAAAGATAAGTTTGTAATTATGGCTAGCTCGTTACTTTATCCTATTTTCGCCATCCCACGAAAGCCACTAACCATGCACACTACTAAATACGCTGATTTCAAAAAAGCACTTTCCGCAGCAGAACCCCCAAAACGTTGGAGCGAAGTTTTAAAAGCCCTTTGGTTTGATGCCAAAGGAGATTTACAAAAGGCACACGAACTAGTGGCACACAGGAAAGATGAGCATGGGAGCTGGGTACATGCTTATCTACACCGAAAGGAAGGGGACGAATGGAATGCAGGATACTGGTACCTAATGGCCGATAGACCTTTTTTTGAACGCAGTTTGCAAGAAGAGTTTCGAGTACTTTTAGAAGCAGCACTAGCGCGATAAGCTGTCCTTTCTTCATCATAAGTCATAATGGTTCCCGATATGATGCATACTTTTTAATTGTTTTAAATACAACATATTGTTATTTTTTTAAGAATTCACAATGGTCTAGTTTTACCATCGTTCTTTAGATTGCCTACATTTGTGAAAACATATAGTCACAATAATGTTTAAGGCGATTCAGGAAAAGTTCAAGGTTAAAGCCGGGCAGCGATCTCTTAATGAAGAATTGCAAAAACCACGTAGTTTTTCAAATAAACAAGGCATATCAGCTGTCGGGTGTATTGTGGACATGGATAAGTTTGAAGATGCTGAGCGCTTTCAAAGCTTGCGGCAACTTTTAAAGCTTACGCCAAATGCAATACAAATTATTGGTTACAAAAAAGACGATGACAAACAAGGGATGTTTTCAATCGCTTTTTGCACTGATAAGGATCTTGGATGGAATGGAACTATTGAAAACAGTGATTTTGCTGAGTTCTCTGGTCGTCAATATGATTTGTTAATCAACTATTTTTTAGACGATCGGTTACTTTTAAAGTTAATGTCTGCTAAGGTAAATGCCCGAATAAGAGTAGGGGTAAAGCACGCTGATAGTGCGCTAAATGACTTAATATTTGATTGTGGACTTGGTGATTTCGAGATTTTTCAAAAAGAATTGAAAAAGTACTTAGAAATCTTAAATGAATTATAGTGACGGAACAATTGATGGGTACTGGAGTTGCTTTGGTTACCCCTTTCAAATCAGATCTTTCAGTAGATGCTAAAGCCCTTTGCCGTTTGGTGGAGCATTGTATCGAAGGCGGCGCAGACTATTTGGTGGCACTGGGTACCACGGGAGAGTCAGTAACCTTAGCACCTCATGAAAAACGTTTGGTAATGCAGACTGTTTCTCTTGCCAATGCAGGGCAACTGCCATTGGTGGTGGGCGTTGGTGGTAATAATACAAGAGCTGTGGTCGAGGAACTTCGAGAAATTGATATTATGGATTATGGAGCTATATTATCGGTGTCTCCTGCTTATAATAAACCTACACAAGAAGGAATTTATCAGCATTTTCGAGCGCTAGATGCTGCATCGCCTTTACCAATGATTGTATATAATGTTCCTTCTCGTACCGGTAGCAATATGTTACCTGGGACTACCCTGAGGTTGGCTAGGGATTGTGATAATATTATTGCTATCAAAGAGGCTATTGACGATAGCTCTCAAGTGGCACAACTTATTGCCGAAGCCCCAAGTGGCTTCCAAGTTATTTCGGGAGATGATAGTTCTTCGTTATCCACGGTGCTAACAGGTGGGGCAGGTGTAATTTCTGTTTTAGGGCAAGCGCTGCCTAGTGAGTTCTCCAGAATGATTGCTTTGGGCCTCAATGGAGATGCAGAATCAGCACAAGCCATTTATCGTTTTTTACTTCCGGGCATGAAGCTCGCTTTCGAGGAAGGCAATCCTACGGGCGTAAAGGCCATTTTAGAGCTTCTGGGTATCTGTTCTTCTAGGGTGCGCTTACCATTAGTTCCAGCTAGTGATGGACTAAAACAACGCATCCATAAATTTTTGGTTCACGAGCATACTATAGAAGTCTAGTGATAAAGCATATGGCTCCCTATTATGTGACCTACGAGGCACTTGATATTAACGTTACCTTGCTTTTTCAATTCGGCCAGAATGACTAATTTTGCGGAATGTTTAAAAAGAAGCAATTCTTTTGGATTGGTCTTTCTACACTAACACTTTTATTTGGCTCTTGCAGTGAATATCAAAAAGTGTTGAAAAATGAAGAGATCAAACCGAAATACGACCTAGCCGAAAAGTATTATAACGAAGGTGATTTTAAACGTGCCAATCGTTTATTTGAACAAATAGCCCCGCGATATGTAGGTAAGCCACAAGGAGAACGTGTGATGTTCTTTTTTGCCAATTCCTATTTTAAAACGGAGCAGTATTATCTTTCGGGATATCAGTTTGAGCGTTTTATCAAGTCCTACCCCTCTAGCGAAAAATTACAGGAAGCTATTTTTTTGGAGGGTAAAAGTTATTACATGCTTTCTCCAAGGTATTCCTTAGATCAGACGGATACCAACAAAGCTCTAGCCAAACTACAGAACTTTATCAATACCTATCCCGATTCTGAGTTTTTTGACGAGGCCAATGCCATGGCCCAAGAACTCACCCTCAAAAAACAGAAAAAGGATTTCGAAATTGCCAAACAATTCGATAAGCTCGGAGAATTTAACTTTCCTATTTTAATCTCCTCCATGGCGAGTTTCGATAACTTCATTTCTGACAATCCGGGTACTACTTTTAGGGAAGATGCCTTCTACTACAGGTTAAAGTCTTCAGTAACCTTAGCAACCAATAGTACAGCTATCAAGAAGACTGAAAGATTCAAAGAAGCTTTGGAATATCACGAAGCACTTTTACGCACTTATCCTGAAACAAAGTATAAGGATAAGGCGAAAGATTTTTATGAGATTATTCAAGAAGAACTTAAACAGTCCGAAGAGACGGCTACAAAATAGACTGCAATGAAAGATTTAAAAGGAACAAAGGCTCCTATTTCGACCGTAACCCACAATCGTAATGTTTTTGATGACAAAACAGAAAATATCTACGAAGCGATTTCGATAGCTTCGAAAAGGGCGATTCAAATTAATTCTGAAATAAAGAAAGAGCTTTTAGAAAAATTAGAAGAATTTGCTACCTATAGCGATAGTCTAGAAGAGGTGTTTGAAAACAAGGAGCAAATAGAAGTTTCTAAGTTTTACGAAAAACTTCCTAAACCTCATGCCCTTGCTGTACAAGAGTGGTTGGAAGATAAAATCTATTACAGAAATACCGAGAAGGACCTGTAAATGTTACGCGGAAAAAATATCCTTTTAGGTATAACTGGGGGGATTGCCGCATACAAAACCACATTTCTTACCCGTTTATTGGTAAAGGACGGAGCACAGGTAAAGGTTGTGATGACCTCTAGTGCGGTGGACTTTGTAACCCCTTTAACACTAACAACGCTCTCTAAAAATCCGGTTCATTTGGATTTTATAGATGAAAATGAGGGTACGCTTGCTTGGAATAATCATGTAGAACTGGGGTTATGGGCAGACTTGATGCTTGTAGCTCCCGCAACAGCGAATACCTTATCCAAAATGGCCCATGGGCAGTGCGACAATTTGTTGTTGGCCACTTATCTTTCGGCAAAGTGTCCGGTGTACTTTGCACCTGCTATGGATTTGGATATGTACCGCCATCCCTCTACCGAAGCCACTTTTGTAAAGCTAAATTCCTTTGGAAATATTATGATTCCCGCTACCTCAGGGGAGCTAGCAAGTGGCCTCAAGGGTATGGGACGCATGGCTGAGCCAGAAGCTATTTTGGCTTTTATTGAAGACCATTTACGGCAAGGGGCTCCACTTCAAGGGAAGCGCGTTTTAATAACCGCTGGACCTACCCATGAGCGTTTAGATCCAGTACGCTTTTTGGGAAATCGCTCTACAGGCACTATGGGTTTTGAACTTGCCAGAGTAGCAGCCGATTTAGGGGCTGCCGTTACTTTGATAACCGGCCCTACCAATTTGAATATTGATCACCCTTTGATTGAGTTGATACGGGTGGTTTCCGCAGCATCAATGTATCAGGCCGTTTTCACACATTATGAGCAGGTTGACATCGCGATTAGCGCGGCTGCCGTGGCTGACTATCGTCCTAAAAACCCATCTGATCAAAAAATAAAGAAAACCGAGGGTAAGGAGGCCGTGGTATTGGAACTGGAACGTACTAAAGATATTCTGGCAGCCATGGGTAAGGCGAAGAAAGAACAATTCTTAGTGGGTTTTGCCTTAGAAACCCAAAATGAGCTAGAAAACGCTAAGGCCAAACTTCAAAAGAAGCAATTGGATGCCATTGTGCTAAACTCACTTAATGATGAAGGAGCAGGGTTTGGCACTACGTCCAATAAAATCACTATTGTAAATAAGAATTTAGAAGCAAAAACGTTTGAAAAAAAGAGGAAATCCGAAGTTGCTTCGGATATTTGGAAAGAACTCATCCCTAGAATACATGCGTAAGTATTGCTATTTATTAATGGCCCTGTTGGGTTGTAACTTGCTTTCTGCACAAGAGTTAGTATGTGAAATTACGGTCAATTCCGATCAAGTAGGGCAGACCAACCAACAGATTTTTAAGACTTTAGAACAGTCTCTCAACGATTTTGTCAATAAAAATAAATGGACAGACCGGGTTTATGGGGAGAATGAACGGGTAAATGCACGTATGTTTATTACCGTTACCAAATACGAATCCGATCGTTTTGAGGCCAACTTACAAATACAATCCTCAAGACCTGTTTTTAATACCTCTTATGATACTTCGG
>JBCDGY010000088.1:0-11335 GCA_039414375.1 Bacteroidota bacterium
TATCAAGATAGAATAGGACAATTTCCTAGGGTTAATGAAAATAATCAGGTGGAGCGGTTTCGAACCAATGTGGGGGACGCTTTTATCTATGGTCTAGAAGTTTTCACCGATTGGAGTTTGATAGATACCTTTTCCCCCCAGCGTACAGGGCTAAAGGCTAATTTTTTTGTCAACTTGGCTTTAACGCAGTCAGAGTATACAGAAACCAACTTTTCACAAGTTCCCATTAAAGGAAAAAAAGTGGAATTCATTCCTGAAGTAAATTTAAAAACAGGCTTGAATTTTGGTTGGAAAGATCTGCTGGGCACACTCCAGTATACCTATTTTTCGGAACAGTTTACAGATGCCACCAATGCGGAAGCCTTTTTGTCGGAAAGTGACCCAAGGTCGGGTATTATCGGGCCAATTCCTGCTTATGATATTCTGGATTTCTCACTATCCTATACCTGGAAAAAATTAAAATTAGAAGCAGGGATTAACAACCTTTTGGACAATTCCTATTTTACAAGAAGGGCCACTGGTTACCCAGGCCCCGGTATTATACCTGCCGAACCCAGAACGTATTATACCACCCTTCAGTTAAAACTGTAAACCTGAGTTCGGTTATAAGAATAGCGAAAAAGGTTCTATTGCGCAGCCAATAAACTTCGATAAGGGAGTCAATCTAGTATGCGGAAAGTTCGACGCCCGATGAAATTTTAACCCACAGCAACCTCATGGTTGTGAGGACTTAAAATTTTTGAGAGTCAGCAATTATTCCATAGTTTGGATATCGCACTGCTTTTTCATTCATTCTGCAAAGGTCTCTAAGCATTTTCGACTACTCGTTAATATATACAAGACGCTCCAATCTAGTCAGTTCTTGTTCATCAACATATTTGCCAATTTCTTTGCGAAACTGTGCCATATTGGTGTATGGTCGATACTCTTCAAATTCATGGGCCATACGTTTGCCCACTCCCGGAAGTGCCAAGATACTCTCTTCGGAAGCGGTATTTAAATCTACAGGGACAAAGACGTAGTTTTCGTAGCGCGAAACTTCTTCCTCATCGACATATTTACCAATTTCCCTGCGAAATTGGGCAATGTTCGTATATGGGCGATATTCTTCAAACTCATGCGCCATACGATCGCCCACTCCAGGTATTATTTTGAAATCGGCTTCCGCAGTAGTATTTAGATTTAAAGGCACAAAAACCTTTTGATATAAGGTTGTTTTGTCGACCGTTGTTTCCAAAAGGGCATCAAAATCCTTCATAGTTAAAAAGGGTCTTTCTTTTATGATTTGAGTAACCTTTTCAGAAGCTAATCCAATACCCAATAAATCGGCTTCAGTGGCCAGATTGGCGTTTAATATGATGGTTGTTTCCGTAACGTTTGTAGAATCTGATTTCACTTCGGGTAGGTTGGAAGTTTCCCCATCAGAATTCTCCTTTTCTTTGGCCTCTTTGCAGGCCACCATTAGCATACTCGTTAACACAAAAACAAATACTACGCTTAAAAAATTTCTCATCTTTTATAATTTAATACTAGTAAATAGGAATAGCCTATCAATGACAAAACAATCATGCTACAAGGGGCAAGTGCTGGTAAAGCTCCTGAAATGCTCTCTAGGAATAAATCCCGAGGAGTTGCTGTAGGTTTCATCTCCATTTCGAACTCGTAGTTGGCACGCAGATGCAAAAAAGTCCCATAGATTCCGCTCAGGGCAGTTAGGCCCAATATCAAAAGAAATAGGTTTTTCAAAACCTTTGTTTCACGAAAAAAGAGAAGGAGGAACACAAAAACCGCAACTCCAATACAGAACAATGGAATGAGCTGCTGCACCCCTTCGTAGTGATTCAGCAGATACAATTCAAGGGCAGTCCCCAATACCATAAACAAAAAGGAGATAACAAGTACCTTTTGTAAACGTAATGCTCCGGTGCCGTTTTTTTGTATCGCCATTGGGCGCTAAAAATACTGACGAAAGCCTGGCAAAAAAAATTATTTAGATAAATTCTAAATAAAAAAATTATTTGCAATTACATATAAAGAACGTTAGACCTTTCTCGGAGCAACAATTTGCTTGGTAGGTAGTTTCTTAGAAGATAACTTCTTTATGGTTAGTGTTCTTTTGGTTTAGTTGCTTCAAAATGCTTTAAAGAGTATTTTCTTTTGGCATTACCTCTTTGTGCTTTGTCCTTTTAACTCCTCAATTTGTAACGAAGCTTAAAACGAAAAAGCCCATTCTTTCAAATGAGCTTTTTCTAGTTGATGTGGTACCTCCAGGAATCGAACCAGGGACACACGGATTTTCAGTCCGTTGCTCTACCAACTGAGCTAAGGTACCAGTATGATGTTATTCCTTTAATAAGCTCGCTCTAATCTATAGTAGCGCTGTTGATTAAAGGGCTGCAAATATAGATTCAAATTTAAAACTTACCAACTTATGTGCTAAAAAAGCAAGCCGTTTTTCGTGTTTTCCGACCTTTGCCTTATGAATCTTATTGTAGACATTGGAAATACCTGGGTGAAGTATGCTGTGTTCCAAGAAGGCAACCTTTTGATGCAACAAAAGATGGACGCCAAACAATTCGCTGCTCAACTAGCAACAGTCTTCAAAACATATCCTCAAATTGAAAAAGCCATTATAGCAGCAACAGGTACCGTAGAGGAGCAAACTGTTGAGGTGCTTGAGCAGTTTTGTTCGGTACATCGTCTTAGTTCCCATTCTAAAACCCCTTTTACCAATCTTTACAAAACTCCCCTTACCTTGGGCGTGGATCGCATTGCCCTAGCTGCTGCTGCCTTTTACCATAATCCGAAGGGCAATACGCTGGTGGTAGATCTAGGTACCTGCGTTACCTACGATATCGTAAATGATAAGGGCGAATATTTGGGTGGTGGTATTGCTCCTGGGCTCTACATGCGTTACCAAGCCATGCACCAACAAACGGCAGGGCTACCGCTGCTGCAACCAGAATTTCCAGATACCCTTATAGGAACCAACACTGCTAGTAGTATGCATACAGGTACCTTTTTAGGGTTGTGTCATGAGTTAGATGGCACTATTGACCAATATCGCGCTAGGTTTCAACATTTAACAGTTATTTTAACGGGAGGAGATTCTCATTTTTTTGTGGAACGGTTAAAAAATCACATATTTGCCGACGCTATATTCCTCCTCAAGGGATTGGATTACCTGTTGGAATACAACCTGAAATAAATGGTCAAGAACTTTTTGACGGTGCTGGGATGTTTGATTGTTCTTAGTACCTATGCCCAAAACGGCACAATATCCCCATATTCTTCATTCGGTATTGGCGATACCCGCTCCAATGGTACGGTGGAGAATAGAATGATGGGCGGACAACAACAATACGCAGATAGTATTCATATCAATCTTAGAAATCCAGCGGCCTATGCCAAGCTTAGGCTTACTACCTATACTATAGGGATTAGTCACCGCGAATTTCAGTTGAGAGACAATATCGAAACACAACGTACTTCGGTCACCAATTTAGACTATTTGGCCGTAGCCTTTCCATTAGGGAAGAAAATTGGGGTAGGCTTCGGATTACAGCCATTCACTTCAGTGGGATACGAGTTGGTTTCTGAAACGCTAAATAATGCTCAAGATACTGTGACCAATGTTTTTACAGGTACTGGAGGCCTAAACCGTGTTTTTTTGTCTCTAGGTTTTGAACCCATTAAAAATATTGCCTTGGGAGGTACGGTAAACTACAGCTTTGGAAACTTAGAATATCAAAGAATACAGAGTGTAGAAAATGTGCAATTGGGAACCTTAGATAGGCGTTTGTCTCGCATCAATGGATTCGACCTTAATTTCGGGGCCAATTACACGCCTAGAATAGGGAAAAAGCACACCCTCTTCACTCACTTCGGAGCGGATACCCAGGTAAATTTGGTAGCTGAAAACAGAGAACGAATCGGTTCTTTTTCTTTAACCAATGGTGCTGAGATAGAGGCTTTTGATGTAGACTTGGAAGCGCAAGGCTTGCGCAATACCGAGATTAAGATTCCTACGCGCTACACTTTTGGATTAGGCTTTGGATTAGAAAAGAAATGGTTTCTCGGAGCAGAATATTCAACTCAAGAATTGAGCACTTTTGAGAATAGCTTTCTAGGGCAGGATAATGTTACCTATGCCGATGCCAGCACCCTATCTGTCGGAGGTTATTTTGTGCCCAATTATGCAGCCCTTTCTGGAATTTTTAATCGGATCACCTATCGGACCGGACTACGATACGATCAAACAGGTTTAGTGGTAGACGGAAGAGAGATCAATAATCTTGGCATAACTTTTGGTTTAGGTGTACCAATCACAGGAACCGGAACCGATCGCTTTTCCAATTTAAACATCGGATTTGAATTGGGTCGACGTGGTACGCGCGCTGCCGGTTTGCTAGAAGAGAGCTATTTGAACGTTAGCATTGGGCTTTCCTTGAACGATCAATGGTTCGTTAAACGAAGAATAAATTAGGAAGTGATTTTTTTACAAATTCCTAAATCTACAGTGAAAGCCAGTAGGCCCAGCGGTTTCACTATAAAAATTTGTACATTGAACCCTTTAAATTTGAATACAATGATGAAGCGACTCTACTTAACGATTATGGCAGTGAGCATGTCGATGGGTTTCAGTATGGCTCAAGCACAAAATCCGGAGTGCATGACCAATCTTTCCATTTTTGCTGAACACGCCAAAGTTAAAAACTATGATGCGGCCTACGAGCCTTGGAAAAAAGTATACGAAGCCTGTCCTGAACTCAATCGGGCGATCTACTCCTATGGGGAGCGTATCCTAAAACATAAAATCAAGAGTTCCTCAGGAGCCGATAAAGACGGTTACATCCAGGAACTAATGGGCGTATACGACAATAGCCGTGTTCATTTTGCAGCCAAGTTTCCTTCTGCTGATGTAGCTATCGATAAAGCTTTATTAATGTATGACAACAAAATGGCTTCTGATGAGCAGTTGTACAATATGTTAGACAAAGCTTTTCAAGAAGATCGCAAGCATTTTAAAAATCCCAAAGCGCTGTACTTGTATTTTTCCACGCTAGTAGACTTACACAATGCGGGAAAACAAGATCTCCAAAAAGTATTTGATGTTTACGATGACGTAACGGAAAAGATCGAAGAAGAAAACAAAAAGCTTACCGCAGTTCTCAGTAAAATACTTGCTAAAGAAGATGCAGGTACTGCATTGACTTCTAAAGAAAAGAAGCAAAAAAAGGCGGCCACTATCAACTCTGAATCTTATGGTAAAATATCTGGGAGTATAGATTCTAAATTAGGGGCCTTAGCCGATTGTGGAAACTTAATTCCACTCTATCAAAAGAGCTTTGAAGCCAAGAAGGGTGACGTAGCCTGGGTGAAAAGAGCCGTTGGGCGTATGTTTAGCAAAGAGTGTACTGACGACCCGCTATTTAGTAAAATGGTTGAAGTGCAAGCTGAGTTAGATCCCTCCGCGGATGTTTATGTCTACTTGGGGACGCTGAAATCTAAAAATGGAGATAACAAAGGAGCTATTGCGGACTTCAACAAAGCTGTCGAATTAGAAACGGATTCCTACAGAAAGTCCAATATCCTATACAAAATTGCCACGATTGTTAGACGCAATAGCAAGTCACAAGCCCGTAACTACGCTCAGAAGGCCATCAATGCCAATTCCTCTAACGGACGTGCCTATCTGCTAATAGCCAATTTATATGCAGGAAGCGCCAATGCTTGTGGCAGTTCGGCTTTCGAAAAGCGTGCGATTTACTGGAAGGCAGCTGATATGGCCCGTAAGGCAGGGCGTGTTGATCCGTCTTTGGCTTCAAGAGCCAATAAAACTGCCTCTAGCTACACACAACGTGCTCCTGATAAGACTATGATCTTCAACAACAATATGTCTGGAAAAACAGTCACTTTTAGTTGTTGGGTAGGCGGTAGTGTCAAGGTGCCCAATTTGTAACAGTGGGCTACCACTACCATCATTTTCTAAAAAGGTTTGCCACAACATGCGTTGTGGCAAACCTTTTTCTGTCCTGCGGTGATGGCTACCAACGTGTAGGAGAAGAGGCCGTTAAAAAGCATTATCCCCAGGGTATTGCTACAGACTTTACTTTGACCTATACAGAAGTTAATAAAGAGTTGACTTCCCAGGATTCGTCCGCTACACGGATTATTGCCGTACTCAAGAGTCCCTTAAATGAAGACTACGATAACCAGGGCTTTAAATACAAAGTGTTTCCCAATGGATTGCAGTTGGATGTGTATGACGAAAAAAACCAGAAAAGCATCATTCAGGCCGATTATGGTATCATCTATTCTCAAACCAATCTTATTGATTTACAAGGGAATGTAGTGCTAGAAAGCCACGATGGCAAAAAACTAGAAACGCCTCAACTGTATTGGGATAGAAGAAACAAATGGATTTTTACCGAAGCAGAATTTACCTATACCAATCCTGAGGATGGCACCATTATGGACGGCAAGGGTATGGATTTCAATAGAGAATTTACTTTTTTTAGCGCACACAAAACCTATGGTCTTATGACTATTAAAGAAAACGAGGAATTATGATCAAAATTTTGCGATATACCGAGTATCTCTACTTGGCAGTAGCGGTGGTTTCCCTCTACAAAATAGGTTCCCTATGGTCTATAGATCGGGAAAGGGCTTATATTTTTGTGTTTTTTGCAGTAGTTTCAATAGGTATGTTTCTGTTTAGGCGTACCTATCGCAAGCGGTTCGAAAAAAGATCCAACAACAAGCCTTAATCGCTCTTGGATAC
The DNA here is from genome assembly GCA_039414375.1 of Bacteroidota bacterium. GTDB lineage: Bacteria > Bacteroidota > Bacteroidia > Flavobacteriales > Flavobacteriaceae > Croceivirga. The sequence goes on from JBCDGY010000088.1 coordinate 6,785, forward strand.
GTCTTTAGTTGTTATTGTTGTTTCCCTTTTGTTTTCAGCATTCTTTTCAGGAATGGAGATAGCCTTTGTAGCAGCAAACCGTATCCATATTGAATTAGAGAAAAAGCAAGAAGGGTTTTTGGCCAAAGTTCTGGGCTGGACAACCGCGAATCCCTCAAAATTTATTGCCACCATGCTTATTGGCAATAATATTGCTTTGGTGGTTTACGGGCTCTTTATGGGAGATCGGCTTATGGCTTGGTTTCGAGAGCTTCTCCCTACAGATACTGCTTGGGTAAACCTGATGCTCACCGATTTTAGCCTTTTGTCCCAAACCGTTATTTCTACTTTTATCATTTTGATGACGGCGGAATTTCTCCCAAAAGTGTTTTTTCAAATCTACTCGAATACCCTGTTAAAGGTTTTTGCACTGCCCGCCTATTGTTTTTACCTGTTATTCTCGTTGCTGTCTTGGGCGGTACTCAAAATTTCCGATGTTATCTTAAAGTACTTTTTTAAAACCGCTGGCGACGAAGTACAGCTTACCTTCACCAAACTCGAACTAGGGGATTACATAACCGAACAAATTGGATCTGTAGAAGAGGATGAACTCGATTCTGAAATACAGCTTTTCCAAAATGCGTTGGAATTTTCGGAGGTTAAAGCACGTGATGTTATGGTGCCCCGCACCGAGATTATGGCCATTGAATTGCATGAAAACACCAAAACACTAAAAAACCTATTTGTAGAAACGGGCTACTCCAAAATATTAGTGTTTAAAGACACCATTGACGAAATTATAGGATATGTGCATTCCTACGAGCTATTTAAAAGACCTAAAACCATCAAACATATTTTAAGACCGGTGGAATTTGTGCCGGAGACCATGTTAATTCACGAAATACTTAATGTGCTTACCCGAAAGCGGAAAAGTATGGCTGTAGTTTTGGATGAATATGGAGGAACCTCCGGTATAATGACGGTTGAGGATATTGTAGAAGAGCTTTTTGGAGAGATCGAAGATGAGCATGATACTACCGATCTCCACGAAGAACAGCTCAATGAAACGCAGTTTAAGTTTTCGGCCCGATTAGAAGTCGATTACCTTAACGAACAGTACAAATTAGAACTCCCCGAAAGTGAAGAGTACGGTACATTGGGAGGCTTAATAACCAACGTTACCGGAGATATACCCGAACAAAACGAAGAAATCAAAATAGAAGGCTATCGATTTCATATTCTCGAAGTATCCAATAATAAAATCGATTTGGTCGAAGTTCATCGTCTTAGCGACAGTTAAAGCTTCTCTCAATGAGTGCCTTTTAGATTCCTGCTAAGGTTAGCTTCTTGTCCTTTACAAATACATAGTTTTCCCCTTATATTAAGGGTTCAGGTGCATTTCAAAATTGAAAAGAAAATGGTACTTTTGCCCTCGCTAAATTCAAGAAAAGTAATAGTTCATGGCTATTTTAGAAAATATTAGAAAGAGGACCACAATTTTAATCCTTATCATCGGGATGGCGTTGTTTGCTTTTGTGATTTCAGGAGTGTTTACAGGTAACGGTTTGTCTGGAGGCCAATTGGGTTCTGTTATTGCTGAGGTTAATGGAACGCCCATCTCACGGGAAGACTTTACGCGCAAGATGGAACAAATTCAGCGACAAGTAGGACCTAACTTTTCTTCTACCCAATTGGTGAATCGCGTATATGATCAAGAAGTACGCGGAACCTTATTAAAGCAGCAGTTTGAAGAATTAGGGATCAACGTGGAAAGCGATCAAATTGTAGATTACATCAGAACCACAGGATATGCGCAAGACCCTTCTTTTCAAGACGAGGAAGGACAATTTAATGCTGAGGTATTTAAATCCACCATTGCGGATTGGAGCGAAACCAATCCTGGATTGTATGACAACTGGTTGCAAATCGAAAAGCAGATTATGCAATCGGCTAAAGAAAAAATATATTTCGATTTGATCAAGTCTGCTTCCAATGCTACACTGGCCGAAGGGGAGTTTGATTATGGCCTATCCAATGACAAAGTAGATTTTCAGTACGTACGCGTACCTTACACCTCTATAGCCGATAGTACTGTTCAAGTATCAAAAGATGCCATTGCAGCTTATGTTAAAGACCACGAAAATGATTTTGAGCAGGATCGCGCTAGAGACATTCGCTTTGTACAATTCGAAGAAAAACCATCCGTATCAGACGAAAATGCGATTCAAACCGCCATTACAACATTGTTAGAAGATACCGTTGAGTTTAACGAAACTACCAAAGAAACAGACACCGTATTGGGCTTTAAAAACACCACCGACATTACGGCTTTTTTGGATTTAAAGTCAGATTTGAAGTTTGATACCATTTACAAAGCCGAAAAGGATTTACCGGCCATTGCCGCTGATAGTATTAAAGGTTTGGGTATTGGAGATATCTATGGCCCTTATCGCGATGTGGACTTTTTTAAGGTATCTCGACTAATGGACCGTAAAGAAGATGGATCGGTAAAAGCCAGTCATATTCTTTTTGCCTATGAAGGGGCAACACGTGCTAATCCGGAAGTGAAGCGCACCAAAGAAGAAGCCGAAGCCGAAGCACAAAAAATATTGGAAGAAGCCCAAAAAGAGGATGCCGATTTTCCAGCTTTGGCCAGAGATAATTCCGATGGTCCTTCAGCTACTAAAGGAGGAGACTTGGGGTATTTTCAGGAAGGAATGATGGCGGATGCTTTCAATGATTTTTGCTTTAGCAACCCTGTTGGCGAAATAGGATTGGTAGAAACTGAGTTTGGGTTTCACGTAATCAAGATAGACGATAAGCAAGCCGTATTACAAGTAGCTACGCTGGCTAGAGAGATTGAACCCTCAGACGAAACCATTAATACGCTCTTCACAGATGCCACTAAATTTGAGAAGGCGGTTACCGAAGCAGACAAGGAAGCATTTTCAAAACTAGCAGAGGAGCAAGGTTATAGTGCTAATCCTGTGAATAAGCTTAAAGAGATGGACGAAAATCTACCTGGATTGGGATCACAAAGGCGCATTGTACAATGGGCGTTTAATAAAGATACCGAGGTAGGGGATATCAAACGGTTTGACCTGACGACTGGATATGCAGTGGTGCAACTTACCAAACAATACAAAGCTGGTTTGATGTCTGTCGAAGATGCTTCAGCCACCGCACTTCCTGAAATACGAAAAGGACTCAAGGCAGAGCAGATTATAGCTAAGGCTAAGGGGGTAACATCACTCGATGATTTGGCCACCAATTTTGGCGTGACTACGGCTACCGCTTCTGCGGTTACCAGAAAGTCTCCCACCATTCCTGGAGCGGGAAGAGAGCCTTTTGTGGTTGGAAAAGCTTTCGCATTAGGCGATGGAGAGACGTCGGCTTTGATTGAAGGGGAAACCGGTGTCTTTATGGTAAAAATCACTAAGAAAGAAGCAGGGGCTACCTTAACAAACTTCAGCACCTTTGCCAAAACAATTACCAATACTAAACGAAATAGTGTAAATACTAAGGTATTTGAGGCGCTTAAAGAGAAGGCGGACATAGAGGATAACCGCGCCACTTTTTACTAGGTAAAATTTAGGGCTAAAAGAGACCTTTGCAGCATGTGTAAAAAAGTGATATGCAATCCAAACTATGGAAAATTTCGTCCTTCTCAAAAATTTTAAGTCCTCACAACCATAAGGTTGCTCCGGGTTAAAATTTCATCGGGCGTCGAACTTTTCACATACTTTGAATTTTGCAAAGGTCTTTTATATTGTCTAGCTTAGCTTTCCCCAATTAGTTGAAAACTTTTGTTCTAACTCTAAATGTTTTTCGGGGTTTATAAGGTATTTTCATTGTGAAATACAAAAATCTCTGAAGCCTAACTTTTTTAGGACTTAAAAAAGACCTTTCATGACACCTAAAAAGTCTTTTTCTGATTTCATGATAGGTTTAAAAGCACTTAATAAATAGGAGGAGAATGCTTTCCTTTTACAAAAAGAAGTTTAACGTGATAATACCACTTTGTCCTATCCTTGGTACTTGTAAAAGAGAAAGTTCCTGTGGCCTCTTATGATAAATCTAAAAATGATACATGACCTCGCCCCTAAAACTCAAAATCGCCGTTCAAAACCTTCCTCATAAATGTGAGCGTACGTTTTTAGTACCTGAAGATTTGAATATGCTTCAATTGCATTTTATAATTCAGGATTCTTTTGAATGGCATAATGAACACTTATTTGAGTTTAGCGATGCTAAAAGCCGCCCTGGTATTCGTGTAGGGATTCCGAATGAATTCGATGATGAATTTGATTTTTTAGAGAGAACTCCCAAACAAAAAGTAGATGAAGTAAAACTCAAAGAAGTTTTTTTAATTAAGAACCAAGGAAAACCTTTTTTGTACTGGTATGATTTTGGCGACGACTGGTGGCATAGAATTTCTTTCTTAAAAACGAGCCTCAAGGATATGCGAAGTTTTGAAGGAATCCCTTTATGCATTAAAGCGGTAGGTAAATGCCCTCCTGAAAATATCGGTGGACCATGGGGGTATTCTGAATTTTTGGAGGCTATTGAAAA
>JBCDGY010000089.1:0-11313 GCA_039414375.1 Bacteroidota bacterium
AGGGAATTGGAGGTACCATTACCAAAATTAAACAACCCACTGTTGAAATTATTGAAGTCGTATAGCTGATAGCTTAAGGAATGGGATATGGTGAAAAAATCATCAGGCCACTGCACTCTTTTCGCCAATCCCGTCGAGATTCCAGTGATCGAAAAACTTTGATCACGGTCTACATCTAATCTACCTTGGTTATCAAAGGTTGATCTAAATTGCTGTGTTCTTGAAAAAGACAGGTTAAATCGAACGGGCTTTTTGCCCCCCAGCCAAGGTTCCGCAAAGTTCAAACTGTACACCCTAAAGGTTCTACTCGCCTGTAATCGCAGTGCAAAGGTTTGTCCATCTCCCATGGGTACTGGCTTGTATTCCTCTCCTTTAAAGAGATTTTGTATGGAAAAATTATTAAACGACAGCCCTAGGGTACCGATAAAACCACCACCACCAAAGCCACCTTGCAGCTCAATTTGACTAGACCCAGCTTCCACTAGGCTATATTTAATGTCTACTGTACCCGCATTAGGATCTGGGTTTTGAATGTCTGGGGCAATTTGCTCTGCATCAAAAAAGCCCAATTGTCCTAGTTCTCTAATGGTTCTTATAATGTTGTCCTTGCTATATTTTTGACCTGGTCTAGTACGCAATTCTCTAAAGATAACGTGGTCGTTGGTTTTGTCGTTACCCACAACAGTCACATGATCTAAAAAGGTTTCTTTACCTTCTATAATTCTAATTTCGAAATCGATGGTATCATTGGCCGCAGAAATCTCTACAGGATTGATACTTGAAAATAGATAACCATTGTTTTGGTACAAATTGGTGAGGTCTTCTCCATCAGGCTTGGTATCGTCCGCAACCCTTTTCTTCAGAAGCACGCCATTATAGGTATCTCCCTTTTTGATGCCTAGCACTTGTGCCAAGGCACGATCTGTGTAAACTGAATTACCAACGAAGTTAATATCTCCAAAGTAATATCTATTACCCTCTTCTACTTTAATCTTTAAGGCAATGTTGTTATCATTGACCTTAACAAAAGTATCCGAGACCACTCTGGCGTCCCTATACCCACGTTCGGCATAGGCATCGACCAGGTTTTCCAATCCCTCATCATATTCTTCTTCGGTGTACTTCGAACGTTGCCAAAAAGCTCCAGGTTTTTTCTTTCTTATTTTAGCCTTACCCAATGCCCTTCGCAGTCGTTTGTTAGATACCTTTTCGTTACCCTCAAAAGTGATCGACTTGATTTTTACTTTATCCCCCTTATTAACGTTAACAACCATGCGCTCACTATTAGCACCAACGGTATCCTTAGCAGTTGCAATGGTCACTTTTGCATTGAGAAAGCCTTGTTTTTGATACTTGTTTTCTAGGTAGTTCTTGGTATTTGCGATCAGACTCTCGGTGATTTTTTTCCCTTTTTTAAGATCGGTATCATCGATAATACCTTGTACTTTTCGCTTTTTTACCCCAAAAACGGTAACCTTCGAGAGCGTTGGGCGTTCTCTAATCCGGAGTTCTAAAAAGACTTTGTCGTCTTCAATAGCGTAGAAAAAGTCTAATTCGCTAAATAGCTCAAGACCCCATAGTTTTTTAATAATACCACTAATTTCCTCTCCCGGAATGGTTATGGGTTGGCCTACTCGAAGTCCGGTATAGGTTTTTACGGTTTGCTCGTTGTAACTCTGCAATCCTGTTACTTCCAATCCCCCAAGGATATAGGTTTTGGCAGTTTCTAAGGATACTTCCTGGGCTTGTATTAGTGGAATAAAAGCTAAGAAAAAAAAGAGTGTACCGTTGAGTAAGGCAATTCTATGAAACCCTTTAGTTGAGTTGTTCACTGGTTTTTCCAAATCGTCGTTCTCTATTCTGGTAATTTAATATGGCATCTACCAGATGCTGCTCGCTAAAATCGGGCCAAAATACATCAATAAAATATAATTCGGCATAAGCTATTTGCCAAAGTAGAAAATTACTTATTCTATGTTCCCCACTGGTACGTATGAGCAGGTCCACATCTGGCAGGTCGTACGTGTAAAGATGGCTATTTATGACCGTTTCGTCAATGTCGGCTTCTGAAATTATATTATTTTTAACTTTGGCACTAATAGCTCGTATGGCCCCTTTGAGCTCTTCTCTGGCTCCATAACTCAGCGCTAATGTTAAAGTAAGACCGGTATTTTCCGCCGTTTTCGCAATAACTTCATTTAACTCTTGCGCCACTTTTTTAGGCAAAAGATTCATATTCCCGATAGCCTTTAAGCGGATATTGTTCTTTCCAAGCGTACGTAATTCTTTTCTTAGCGAAGCAACCAAAAGTCGCATCAAAGTTTGAACTTCTAACCTTGGGCGATTCCAGTTTTCCGTAGAAAAAGCATAAAGTGTTAAAAATTGTACATGAAATTTTGCACAAGCCTCTACTGTTCTCCGTACCGCTTGCACCCCATTTTCGTGCCCAAATATTCTTGTTTTGCCTTGTTGCTTGGCCCATCTACCATTACCATCCATTATAATGGCTAAATGCCTTGGCAATCGTTCTTCATCAATACCTAAGTGTCCATCCATTGCTCATTCAAAACAATCTTGGCAGGGTTTTCGTCCAAAAGTATAGGTTAGGGTAATTCCCGAAAACACGTACCAATCATCACTGAGAAAATTGCCAAACTTAAAATCTTCGAAATTGGAACCTTCGGGATTGCTAGCATCTAGATTATCTGTAAAGGTATACCGGGCTCCGACCTCTGCTCCTAAAATCAAAAACTGATTTATGCGATATTTGGCACCAACTGTCATTGGAATTGCTAAACTACCATCTTTTTGGTTAAAATCCTGTACCTCTTGACCAGCAATATAGTTGAAGTCGTATCTAAAATAGGTGAGTCCTGTGTACAAATATGGGGTAAATGCTGGTCCCAACTTGTGCAAGTTGTACTCTACAAATTGAAATTCCAAGCCCGCAGAAAATTCTAACACCCGATTTTCTACGCGATAGCCCCGTTCCTGACGCGATGGTTTGCTTGATTTTGAATCATCTGAGGTAATGTCTCCGGTAAAAATACTACCCCTTAAGGCATATCTCTTGCTTCTATTCCATTTAAAAATACCACCAAATGCTAGTCCAGAGGGTGCTATATAATTGGTGCTCCCAACATCGCCAATAACGTTGGCCCCTCCTAGAAACAATCCCACTTCATAGGTTTGAGCGGTCACCATGCCTGAGACCATCAAAAACAGTATTAATATCCTTTTCATAAAAAGTGCGCTAATATAGCAACGGGAAGGGAGAAACCCTTTCATTGCCATACAATGTTCAATTTGTAAACAGCTTTTGGCGGTATTTATTGTAGTAGAAGCTTTTAGTTCCGTTTGTCTTCACCCCAAAGTAGTTTGTTACGGAGGGTCTTCAAAAAACTCTCTGACTGATAAACTACCATTTTAACCGTAAAGGGGGACTTTTCTACTGTGATTTCAGTACTGTTAGGAATAGTAGCAATTCTAGAGTCCAAGGATACCAAATGACTTTCTTCGCGACCGGACACTTTGAGTCTTATTTTGGTACGATCGTCAATAACTAATGGGCGTGCACTTAAATTATGTGGGGCAATAGGTGTAATTACAAAAGATTGCGCTGTAGGTGCAATAACTGGACCTCCGCAACTCAAGGAATATCCCGTAGATCCGGTAGGGGTCGCAATAATCAATCCATCTGCCCAATAGGCGGTTAAGTATTCTCCATCTAGAAAAGTTTCCACCGTAATCATTGAGGTTGTATCTTTTCGACTTACGGTAATCTCATTGAGTGCAAAATTATGTGCTCCCAAAGTTTCCTGCCCTGAATCCATGCCAATACTAACCATACTGCGTTCTTCTATACTGTATTCATTAGCCATGAACGCAGTAACCACCTTACGCACCTCTTGTTTTTTGAACGTAGATAGAAAACCCAAACGACCCGTATTTACTCCAACAATCGGTATACCCAAATGCCCTATGTAGGTAATCGCTCGGAGCATAGTACCATCCCCCCCAAAACTAACAAATAGTTTGTACGAGGTGTCTAGCCCTTCGTTTTGAGTAAATGTGGGAAAATCTTCAAAACCAGAATAGTTTTGAAGTAAGCTCAAAAAGTAGGCTTCTATGGCAATAGTAGCTTTTACTGCTTTAAGTTCTGCCAGTAATTCTTGCACATAAACCACGTCGTGCTCGGCCAGCACTTGCCCGTAGATGGCCACCTTCATGTTATACATTTAAATATTTATCCAGATAGGCCGACCGTTCTTTGAGATCTTCTAAGAACTGATCATCGTTGTTGCCAAATACAATTTGATACCCGTATCTGCGAAAAGTCTGAAGGACTTCATTAAAATTGGCGCTATTTATTTTGAGTGTTACTTGGACCATATCGTTGGCTTGATCCGTGATTAGGGTTCCCAATAATTTGCCGTTATTGCTCTCTACTATTTGGGCAATTTCACTCATTGAGTGATCTTTAATGCCTTTAGAGATTACCAATATCCCTCCTGGCTCGGTAAAAAATGGCGTCCCAATAAAAATAGATACGACATCACTAAGGTTATAATATCCCAAAACTCTTTTTGAGACTGTATCAAGTATGGGTAAAAGGTTAGCCTCGTTCGCCGAAAACTTTTCTAGCACATCTAACCAAAGGGTCTCTTTGGTAACAAAAAAATGCTCTAGTTGATACTTGAATTCATCAACGGTTTTTTCAGGTTCAAAACAAGGTAAATCCTGTTCGGAAAGCATGCCCAAGAAAACACCCTTCTCTTCCACTGCAACATGAGAAAAAGTAGTTTCTCCAAAGAAGGAAATGGCCTTATCCAACGTATCTGTTACGTCGAGCATGGGAAGGGTACTAATTATTTGATCATGAAGATTCATAAACCCTTAGTGTTGGCTACAAAACTACAAATTATTGCGCGCAAAAAGCAGGGCCTTTTTGTATTTTTGGGGGCTTTGAAAAAGTAAGGATTATGACAGCATTGAGTGTAAATATCAACAAGCTAGCCACCCTGCGAAACGCTCGCGGTGGGCAAGTCCCTAACCTGCTACAATGCACTAAAGATCTCGAGTCTTTTGGGGCTCAAGGCATCACGGTGCATCCACGACCAGACGAGCGACACATCCGCTATCAAGATGTAAGAGATCTTATCGGTATTGTAACTACCGAATTGAATATAGAGGGCAATCCTATCCCAAAATTTATCGATTTGGTTCTTGAAGTACGACCCAAGCAAGTAACTTTAGTGCCAGATGCTGAAGATGCCATAACTTCCAATGCGGGATGGGATACCATTAAAAATGCTTCTTTCTTATCAGAAGTGATCCATACCTTTAAAGCACAGGGCATCCGTACTTCTATTTTTGTGGACCCAGACCCTCAAATGGTCGAAGGTGCTGAAAAAACAGGAACGGATCGTATTGAACTCTACACAGAACAATATGCCACCGATTACGCCAAAGGGGACAAAGCGGCTGTAAAGCCTTTTGTAGCAGCAGCAGAAGTAGCGAATGCCTGTGGATTAGGCATCAATGCAGGACACGACCTTAGCTTGGATAACATTCAGCATTTTAAAGCACAAGTGCCCCACCTTTTGGAAGTGTCTATTGGGCATGCCCTTATCTGCGAATCTATTTACTTGGGATTGGAGAATGTCGTAAATATGTATTTACACCGATTACAAGAAGTATGAATCCTATATTACATTCCAAAATTTTAGGGGAAGGTCCTGCACTCCTTATTTTACACGGTTTTTTGGGTATGTCGGATAACTGGAAAACCTTAGGTAGTCAATTTGCAAAACAAGGGTTTCAGGTGCATTTGATCGACCAACGTAATCATGGACGTAGCTTTCACGCTACTGATTTTGATTATGAGTTACTGGCGGAAGACCTGAAGACCTACATGGATTATTATGATTTGGATTCCGCCACAGTACTGGGACACTCCATGGGAGGAAAGACCGCTATGCAATTTGCAGTGCAATATCCCAAACAGGTACAACAATTACTGGTGGCTGACATTGCCCCAAAGTACTATGCTCCGCACCATCAACAAATTTTGAATGCCCTTAACCAATTAGACTTAACGGTAATTTCAAGTCGTTCAGAGGCTGACACAAAACTCTCGGAATATCTGGCCGAAACAGGCATACGTCAATTTTTACTAAAGAACCTTTATCGCAAAGACCAACAGCATTGGGCTTTTCGGTTTAATCTCGAAGTTTTACAACACAAAATGGAAGCAGTAGGGGCTCATTTATTAGGTTCCCACTCTTACGGAGGTCCTACGCTTTTCTTAAGAGGTGGCCAATCAAACTATATCCAAAACGATGATTTGGCTACGCTTCAAACTTACTTTCCAAAGGCACAACTCGTTACCATTCCAAACGCCGGGCATTGGCTGCATGCCGAGCGCCCTGCTGAGTTTTTCGCACAAGCTTACCAATTTATAAATCCGCAATAAGCCCCTCATTTTATTATGCATGCATAATTTTATAGGCGGTTCCGTTGTGGGAGTGATAATTTTCCGCTAGATTTGGCGCAATTGGCTAATAGAAGGATTAGCTTAAACTAACATAAATTTTTTGATCTAATGAAGCAGTTTTTTAGGCCCCTAGTTGCTGTTGGGCTTCTGTTTGTAGTTGTAAGTTGTAGTGATGATGATGACGTTGTAGTAGATAACACCCCAGTACTAGACCCTGTAGTGGTCACTAGTGGTACTGCTGACTTTTCCACTTACGTAGCTCTTGGTAATTCCTTAACGGCGGGGTATTCAGACAATGCCCTTTTTACTGCTGGCCAAGAAAATTCGTTTCCCAATATGTTGGCAGGGCAATTCGCACTAGCTGGCGGTGGCGACTTCGATATTCCTTTTATGGCTGATAATTTAGGAGGAATGTCTCTGGGTGGACAAGTAGTTGCTGGCAATCGGTTGATTTTATCTTTTGCTTCGGGCAGTCCAGCTCCCGTAGTTAAAGATACGGTAACATTTGCCACGGACGTGGCGCAAACGCTAACAGGTAGCTTTAACAATATGGGCGTGCCCGGCGCCAAAAGCTTTCACCTTCGCGTGCCTGGATACGGTAATGTAGCGGGCGTTGCGACAGGCCAAGCTAATCCTTACTTCGTACGCTTTGCTTCTAACCCTAATGCAACGATACTGGAAGATGCCGTTGCTCAAAACCCTACTTTTTTCTCTTTATGGATTGGCAACAATGATGTTTTAGCCTATGTAGTAGATGGAGGTGCAGGAGCAGATCAAACAGGCAACCTAGACGCCGCAACCTATGGGGGCTCGGATATTTCAGACCCTATGGTAGTGGCAGGTTCCATTCAAGAAATACTAACACAACTAACAGCAAATGGAGCAAAAGGAGTGGTTGCCAATCTACCCGATGTAGGAACCATTCCGTTTGTCAATACAGTTCCTTTTGCGCCACTTAGTCCTGCAAATCCTGAATTTGCGGCGCAAATACCTACGATTAATGCCCAACTTGCAGGGCTAAATCAAGCTTTTGATGCACTTCAGGTACCTGAAAGGAAAATTGTGTATAGCGAAACTGAAGCAAGCCCTGTGCTTATTTTTGATGAAGACATTCCAGATTTATCAACAGCGCTTTTCCAAGTTTTGCAGTTAGGAGGGCTTGATGAAGCTACCGCTTTCGTACTTAGTACTATTTATGGGCAATGTAGACCAGCCACAGCGGCAGATAAGCTAGTACTTACTAGTCAAACTATTATAGCACAAACCAATCAAGAAGCCTTGGCTTTCTTACTCGGCCTCGGTGTTCCTCAAGAATTGGCGGAATCGGCTTCTGTAAATGGTATTACCTGGCCCTTAGAGGATAAATGGGTACTCACTCCTCAAGAACAAGCTATTGCAAACACAGCACTAAACGCTTACAATGAACTAATTGAAGGTTTAGCAACTACTTTTGACGTAGCTTTTGTGGATGCCAATACCTTACTGTCCACCGTAAATGATACGGGAATCACCTTAAGTGATGGTAGTGTTGTTACCGGAACCTTTGCAACGGGAGGTGGTTTTTCTTTGGATGGCGTACACCCCTCTCCTAGAGGATATGCTATTTTGGCCAATGCTTTTGCAGAGGCCATCAACGCGAAATACGGAGCTACCTTGCCTGGAGTTGATCCCACTGATTTTACAGGACTATACATAGATTAAAAGTAGCATTGAAGTATTACAAAAAAGCATCGCTGTAGCGATGCTTTTTTGTATTTTGCCTTTATGTACATGATTATTCGTTTGCTAGTTACTGCTTTGGTAGTACTCGTATGGGCAGAACTCCTCCCTGGAATAGCTGTTGATGGTTATGTGTCTGCACTTTGGGTGGCAGTAGCACTTGGGCTATTAAACCTTTTGGTTAAACCTATTCTCATTATACTAACCTTACCCATAACCATAGTTACTTTAGGTTTGTTCCTACTAATTATTAACGCCGTCATCATTTTTTTGGCCGACTATTTTGTGCCCGGGTTCTCTGTAAATGGTATTGGATGGGCCATTTTGTTTAGTCTGCTATTATCCCTTACCCAAGCGCTGCTATTGAAGAAGCAAAAGACCAAAAAGTAGTGGTACGCAACACTTTTCAAGAAAGACCTTCATACAGTTTAAAGTGGATAGAAACTGCTACCCACGACGTCGCTTAAACCCAAATTAATCTATTTGGTTACAAGGTTTCTAAGATCAGTAATTTTCCATATCCTGAAGCGCAAAACCATTTTTTAACCCAAATTATGCGCTAGAGGAGTGTGATGAAGGTTGAAAGCGCAATAAAATAAAATGATTTGGAGATTTTAGCGTGGCCATTGCTACGGTGAAATTGAGAACTTTACAAAGTGACTTATTTTGAAGGTATTTCAAGCTGTAATACCTGTCTAGCCGACAAGGCTGGCCTGCCTCGCCAGTCAAGGCGCGGGCTTCTCGAATGAATAATTTGGGGTTAACTGCTCTTCATAGGTCTACCCCTAGTTATCGTATCATAATCTTTTTGCCATACATGCCACAAAGGTCTCAAGGTGCCTCTGAGGCACTTGTTAGGCGTATAAAAAAGACCTATTTTTGCCAGTCATTGCAAACTCAGGTTTTTATGAATATTTCTAAAGAGCAGATTGACGATTTAAATGCCGTCGTTAAAGTGGCCATAACGAAGGAGGATTATGCCGAAAAAGTACAAACTATTCTAAAAGATTATAAAAAGCAAGCCAATATTCCCGGGTTCAGAAAAGGGCAAGTTCCACTAGGACTTATCAAAAAACAGTATGGCAAAGCGGTATTGGTAGACGAGGTTAATAAGCTGTTACAAGACAATCTCAATAAATACCTAACTGAAGAAAAACTGGATGTTTTGGGAAATCCATTACCAAAACCACAAGAAGATTTCGATTGGGACCGAGAAGACTTTGATTTTGAATTCGAGTTGGGATTAGCCCCTGATTTTGAGGTAAAGCTTAAAACTAGAAAGGCCATCGTGCATTACAATATTGTAGCTGATGCTAAAATGATTGACGAGCAAGTAGAACGATTGCAAAAGCAATATGGAACGCTCTCATCAATGTCCGAAATCACTAAGACTACAGAAGTACGTGGCACTTTTAGCAACGAGGATGAAACAATTCAAAATATTGCTACAATAGAACTGGACAAACTCAAAAGCAAAAAAGCAGTTGAGCGTTTGGTTGGACAAACCGTTGGTGCTACCGTTACTTTAAAGACCAAAGGTCTTTTCAAAGAGCCCTATTTGCTCGCCTCCGCCTTGGGTATACAGAAAGAAGAAGCGGAAAAGTTAAATGTTGATGTGCAATTGACGATTGAAGAGATTAATGAACGCCAACCAGCAGCACTAGATCAAGCTTTTTTCGACAAGCTTTTTGGCCCTGGGGTAGTCACTTCTGAGGAAGCTATGCGCGAAAAAATCAAAACAGACTCTGAACAACAATTTCTGCAACAGTCTGATCAGAAATTGCTAAATGATATCACCGAGCGTCTAATTGATAGTACCAAGTTCGATTTACCTTCTACTTTTCTAAAAAAGTGGATACAATTTAGTGGTGAAAAAGAATTGAGTGCTTTAGAAGCCGCCGAGGAATATGAAAAATCAGAAAAAGGCTTGCGTTACCAACTCATTGAAGGCAAGATTATTAAAGAAAATGACCTTCAAGTTCAATTTGACGAATTAAAAGACTTTGCCAAAGGTTTCATTCGTACTCAAATGGCGCAATACGGACAATCAGACCCAGAAGAAGAAGCGTTGGATAACATTGCCGCAAGAGTACTAAGCAATCAGGACGAGGTTAAAAGATTGTCTGAGCAATTAATGAGCCAAAAGCTGTTGGACTATTATAAAGCCAACGCCAACCTAAAAACCAAAGAGATTAGTTACGAAAACTTTGTGAAAGAGGTATATGGATAACCCCTTAAATAATTTGTAACTTTACCCTTGGTCAAATTTTATTTTAGTTAGTCTCACTAAATAGCTTTAACCCCATGGATTACGGACAAGAGTTCAAAAAGTACGCTACCCAACACCACGGTGTAAGTAGTCTTTACTACGATCAGATTGTGAGTAGTATGCTTCCTGTAAATATGACACCCAATATCATTGAGGAGCGGCAGATGAATATTGCCGTCTTTGATGTTTTTTCTCGCTTAATGATGGACCGGATCATCTTTATGGGCACTGGCATTAACGATCAAGTTGCCAACATCGTACAAGCACAATTGCTCTTTTTGGAAAGTACGGATGCTTCTAAAGATATTTCCATATACATCAATTCTCCTGGTGGTGGTGTTTACGCTGGCCTTGGTATTTATGATACCATGCAATTTATAAAACCAGATGTGGCCACCATTTGCACGGGCATAGCAGCTTCTATGGCCGCGGTGCTTTTGTGTGCGGGTCAAAATGGCAAACGCAGTGGTCTACCGCATTCACGGGTGATGATTCATCAACCCCTTTCGGGAGCACAAGGGCAAGCGAGTGACATTGAAATAGCCGCTAAAGAAGTATTAAAAATTAAGGACGAACTTTATCATATCATCGCCAATCATTCCGGGCAATCGTTTGATAAAGTGTATGAAGATAGTGATCGTGATTATTGGATGAAAGCCCCTGAGGCCAAAGCCTATGGGATGATTGATGAGATTTTAACTCGAGAAACAGATTAAATTCTCGAGCGGAACACATCTTTTGAATAGTTTTCCGTTATACAGGTAGCCCTCTTAACCCAAAGCATATGGCAAAAGAAGAATTAGAATGTTCGTTTTGTGGCCGAAAAAAG
>JBCDGY010000090.1:0-11171 GCA_039414375.1 Bacteroidota bacterium
GATTAATTCCATTTGATCAAAACTCAAAATTTTTATACCTGATAATTTACTACAAGGATGCTCTTTATTGCGCAATAAAGATAACTAAATTAAAGCTTTTCATTTTATAATCTGGTAAATTTTAAGTCAAATAATAATTTATCCCTCTAGATTTTATAAAGTAGTTCAATTATCAAGATGGGTAATAGTCCAGAAAGGGGATTGCCACCTTAAAAGTTTGTAAGTTTTTGAAAAACAGTAGATAAATCTATTTTTTAATGTGGTGTCTTAATCATGTTAAGTTTACTACCGAAAGCAAAAGTCCCTTAGCCTATTTAATATGTAATGCTTCCTTAAAACTAGACCGGGTGCTTGATTAAAAAACGAAAGTTTAAATTTAACCAATATTTTTAAAGGAAAACGAAGGAAGCCCGCCTTGCTATTGAGGTAGCTTCAGTCCACATTTAGAGCCAAATGTTGCCATTGAGGCCATTAAAGAGCGATATACCCCCCGCTTAACTGAACGAGAAGGTTAATGTCAGTTGCGTTATGATATCGCAATGGAAAAATGAGTTTTTGGAGAACAGTTTTAAGGCCCATTGAATATTAGGGATATTCTAAGGTACTTGTAGACTTATTAAATGGTTCCCAATTTTTGAAGACTGACCCCTTTTGAACCCCTCATTTGTTTTAACGACTTTAAATTTGGGGTAGGAAGTAATTCGCCATAATTTAAGTTTAATTAGTGAACTCACTTATACTTTTTTAATTTGCTAAAAAATTAGACTTATTCACCCATTTTTTGTCTTTTTTTCTTTCCGTAGCCCAGCTACCTGCCTCGAATGGCAAGTCGGGTGCAACTCAAAAAAGCCTTCAACTGGTCAAAAAATCCTCAATTTTCGCATTAATCCAAAAAGTCTAAATGAGTTCAGCGTCAAAATTTGAAATATGACCTCCTATCTTGAAAGGTACCAACATGTTCAGAAAATTACACACGCAATCGATTGTATCATCTTTGGCTTTGATAAAGGTGCGCTCGAAATACTGCTTATTGAGCGTGGCTTTGAACCCGAAGAAGGAAAATGGTCACTGGCGGGAGGGTTTGTAAATAAGGATGAAGACGTGGATGCTGCTGCCAAAAGGGTACTGCGTACCTTAACGGGCTTGGAAAATGTCTATCTAGAACAGGTAAAAACCTTTGGTAGGGTAGATAGAGACCCGGTTGTTCGGGTTATCTCCACAGCTTATATTACCATGATACTGAAAAGTGCGTATGAAAAGAAAAAACTTACTGATTTCGGGGCAAAGTGGTTTCCTTTAGACGATTTGCCCAATTTGATATTTGACCATGCCGAAATGGTACAAACTGCTATGCAAGCTTTAAGAATACAAATACCAAATACACCAATTGCTTTGAACCTACTTCCCAAAAAGTTTACATTACCACAGTTGCAAAGGGTTTATGAGTGTATCTTAAATCAACCAATTGACAAACGGAACTTTCGAAAAAAGATTTTTCAAATGAATTTTTTTGTGAAACTAGACGAAAAGGACAAAACAGGTTCTCGAAAAGGAGCTTACTTGTATTTTTTTGACGAAAGTCTTTTTAACGAAGATTCCAATTTTAGTCTTTAATTTACTACTTTTAAATTTTATAAGTGTATTTAGTACACTTAAGTATTTGAAAGCCGATAGTGCTAAGACATAAACAAGCTAGTTTAAGATTCAAACAGCCAATGATAAACACAGCATACTGTTTAGGTATTGATTTTGGTACGGACTCAGTGCGCGCATTGTTAATTAATGCGAAGACAGGGGAGGAATTGGCCACTTCAGTACACTATTATCAAAGATGGAAAAGTGGGCTTTACTGCGAGCCATCGAAAAATCAGTTTCGCCAACATCCATTGGACTATATCGAGGGAATTGAAAATACCATAGCCGAGATCACCCAACAGCTACAAGAGGAGGTTGTTTCTAATATCGTTGCTATTGGTATAGATACTACCGGGTCTACCCCCGTGCCTGTTGACAAGACAGGAACACCCTTGGCCCTTTTGCCCGGCTTTGAAGAGAATCCGAATGCCATGTTTGTGCTTTGGAAGGATCATACAGGCATCAAAGAAGCCGATGAAATCAACAAACTCTGTGGGCGTTGGGAAATTGACTACAGTCAGTTCGAAGGGGGAATTTATTCCTCCGAATGGTACTGGTCCAAAATTCTAAGAGTATCTCGTCAAGATGAGGTTGTCTGTAAAGCTGCCTATTCATGGGTAGAGCATTGTGATTGGATTCCCTTTCTGCTCACAGGCGGCACTGATGTAATGCAAATGAAACGAAGCCGCTGCGCAGCGGGTCATAAAGCGTTATGGCACGAATCATTTGGAGGGTTACCACCAAATGATTTCTTCAAAGAATTAGACCCCATATTAGATGGCCTCCGTGATCGCCTTTTCACAGAGACCTATACCTCAGATGTGCCTGCTGGCACACTATCCACGGAGTGGGCAAAAAAATTAGGACTTTCTACTAATGTCACGGTTGCCGTTGGGGCTTTTGACGCGCATATGGGCGCTGTTGGAGCTAGAATTGAACCCTATCACTTGACTAAAATTATGGGTACTTCTACCTGCGATATTTTGGTGGCGCCCAATGGAGAGGAGGAACAATTGGTAAAAGGCATTTGTGGTCAGGTAGACGGATCTGTTATTCCTGGAATGTTGGGACTAGAGGCCGGTCAATCTGCTTTTGGGGATTTATATGCTTGGTATGAACGCCTGGTGGCGTGGCCTATAAAAGAAATTGTTTCCCAAACGACTTTGGTAGAACAAGTAACCGCGGATGCCATAGTGGCCGAAGCGGTGTCAAAAATTATTCCCAAACTGAGTGAAGCGGCGTCCAAAGAGCCGATTGGAGCATCTGGAGAATTAGCATTAGATTGGATGAATGGTCGCCGCACTCCAGATGCCAACCAAAATTTAAAAGGGGTTTTATCAGGATTAAATTTGGGGAGTACTTCGCCAAAAGTCTTTCGGGCTTTGGTTGAGGCCTCTTGTTTTGGTGCCAAGAAAATTGTAGATCGATTTTTAGAAGAAGGTATTCCGATCCATGGTGTTATTGCTTTAGGAGGCGTGGCTAAGAAGTCAAAATTTATCATGCAAATGATGGCTGATGTCCTGGATATGCCCATACGGGTTTCAAAATCTGAACAGACATGTGCCTTGGGAGCAGGTATTTTTGGGGCAGTATCAGCGGGTCTCTATAAAGATACCCATGAAGCCATGGCGCATATGGGAAGCCCTTTTGACGCGGAATACCATCCTAACAAAGCAGATGTTGCTAGCTATAAAGCAGTATATGCAAGATACAATGCCCTTTGTGAAACTATGGAGGCCCATATAATGAATCAAAAATGAGTAAGTACAAATCATTAAAAGAGGAAGTTTACGAGGCGAATATGCAACTTCCAGAATTGGGATTAGTGCTCTTTACTTTTGGTAATGCCAGTGCCGTGGATAGAAATGAAGCGGTCTTCGCCATTAAACCGAGCGGAGTGCCATATAAAGATTTGAAACCTGAAGATATTGTCATTTGTGATTATGAGGCCAAAGTAGTAGAAGGTAAGATGCGACCGTCATCAGATACCAAAACCCACGCAGTACTCTACAAGGAATGGGGCAAAATTGGGGGTGTGGTACACACGCATTCTACATACGGTACAGCTTGGGCACAAGCATTACAAGATATTCCCATTTTCGGAACAACCCATGCCGACCATTTGGTGACGGATATCCCATGTGCTCCGCCAATGAAAGACGAATATATCCAAGGGGATTATGAACATATGACCGGGTATCAAATTATTGATTGCCTCAAGGAACGCGGAATAGATTATATGGATACAGGAATGGTTTTAGTCGGAAATCACGCTCCCTTTACTTGGGGTAAAGATGCCGCCAAAGCAGTATACAATAGTGCTGTTTGCGAAGAGGTCGCAAAAATGGCCTATTTAACACTGCAAATTAACCCGGGCGCAATTCCGCTGAAAGATGCACTAAAAAAGAAACACTTCGAACGGAAACATGGAAAGGATGCCTACTATGGGCAAGGATGCTAACCGTTTCTCCAAAAATTTAAACAAATAACAACCAAATCGATAGAATTATGCAAGGACTTGATACATTAGACTGGATTGTAATAACCGCCTATTTTTTAGTACTACTAGGAGTAGCATGGTGGGTGATCATGCAAAAGCAAAAAAACACGGAAGATTATTTTTTAGCAGGAAGAAATATTGGCTGGTTTGTAGTGGGTGCTTCCATTTTTGCCTCTAATATTGGTTCTGAACATGTTGTGGGCCTCGCAGGAAATGGAGCAGGGGATAAGATGCCCTTGCTTATTTATGAACTACATGCCTGGCTTGTATTGATGTTGGGTTGGGTGTTTTTGCCCTTTTATGCGAGAAGCGGGGTATTTACCATGCCCGAATTTCTAGAAAAACGTTTCGATTCTCGGTCGAGATGGGTGCTTTCCATGGTATCGCTTGTCGCCTATATTTTAACTAAAGTATCTGTTACCATTTATGCTGGTGGGGTTGTCGTTTCTGCCCTGCTCGATATTCCCTTCTGGATTGGTGCTGTGGCCACTGTAGTTCTCACTGGTGTTTACACTGTTTTGGGCGGTATGCGCGCTGTAGTCTATACCGAAACCATTCAGGCAGTGGTATTGGTCCTTGGAGCAGGAGTTTTAACGGTTATGGGACTCAATGCTGTCGGTGGATGGAGCGAACTAAAAAGTACGGTTGGTCCAGAATACTTCAATATGTGGCGGCCTAATTCTGACCCCGATTACCCGTGGTTGCCCCTTTTTATTACCAGTACTGTGGTAGGTATTTGGTATTGGTGTACTGATCAGGTAATAGTACAACGGGTACTAACCGCAAAAAATATCAAAGAAGGCCGCCGAGGTAGCATCTTCGGAGCTTTACTAAAGCGAATGCCAGTTTTCCTCTTTTTGATACCTGGTGTTATCGCACTAGCGCTTAAAATGCAAGGACGATTGGAATGGGATAGCCCAGACGAGGCTTTTCCTGTTTTGATGAGCAATCTATTGCCCTCAGGTCTTCGAGGTCTTGTTGCTGCTGGTCTTCTGGCAGCCTTAATGAGCTCTTTGGCCTCTGTTTTCAACTCTTGTTCTACGCTATTCACGCTGGATATTTACAAAAAACTAAAACCAGAAAAACCAGAAGAAGAACTGGTGAAAACTGGCCGTATTGCCACTTTTGTGGTTGTATTCCTGGGGTTATTATGGATTCCCGTAATTACCTTACTCTCCGATGGCCTATACGAGTATCTTCAAAATGTTCAAGCTTATATTTCACCTCCGATTGCTGCGGTATTCCTTCTCGGTATTTTCTATAAACGTATCAATTCTAAAGGCGCTTTGGCAACCCTAGTAGGTGGTTTTATAATTGGGTTCTCAAAGCTAACGCTTGAAATCGCCAAAGGCAGTTTTACCGAAGGCAGCCTAATATATGCTATCGCCCATATAAATTGGCTTGTGTTTGGGGCCTATTTCTTTGCCATTTGCATCGCTATTGCAGTGGTAGTGAGTTTGCTTTCTCCAGCTCCGGACAAAGCGAAGATCACTGGATTGACCTTTGGTTCCATAACACCAGAACAAAAAGCAGAAAATAAATCAAGCTATGGTTGGGGCGATATTGTTACCTCACTAGTGGTTGTAATTATAGTGGTTTACATCATGATATCCTTCAGCACGCTATCGCTGTAAATCCATAAAACAAGAAAAGCGAATGATCGATTTATCCAATTATGAAGTCTGGTTTGTAACCGGAAGCCAGCATCTATATGGGCCTGAAACCTTAAAACAAGTGGCAGCCCATTCCCAGCAGATTGCTAAGGCCTATAATGCGCATTCACAAATAGTAGTAAAAGTAGTTTGGAAGGAAACGGTTAAAACACCTGACGAGATTACCCAGACAGTGCGAGCGGCTAATAACGCCGATCAATGTGTTGGGATTATTGCATGGATGCACACTTTCTCGCCTGCCAAAATGTGGATAAAAGGTCTTAAAGAACTGAATAAACCTTTTTTACATCTGCATACACAATTCAATCGAGACATTCCATGGAATGGTATTGATATGGATTTTATGAATCTTAATCAGTCGGCCCATGGCGGTCGCGAGTTTGGATTTATTGCCTCCCGTATGCGCATCAATAGAAAAGTAGTTGTAGGACATTGGCAGGAGGAGGCTGTCATCAAAAAAGTAGATTCTTGGTATAGGGTAGCTTGTGCCGTTGCGGATTCAAAGCGGATGAAAATTGCGCGAATAGGAGACAACATGCGTCAAGTAGCAGTTACGGAAGGGAACAAGGTCTCTGCTCAAATTCAGTTTGGATATGAGGTAAATGGATACGGGGTAGGTGATTTGGTAAGTTTTATTTATGCGATAACGGATGCCGAAATTGATACACTTATAGAAGCATATAATGATACTTATGTGCTTGTAGATGAGGTACGCAATGGAGGTGTTTTGCATCAATCACTACGAGATGCTGCCAAAATTGAACTCGGTATGCGCCACTTTATGAAGGATGGTGGGTTTACGGCATTTACCGATACGTTTGAAGATTTACATGGGATGAAACAATTACCAGGTATTGCCACACAAAGATTGATGGCTAGTGGTTTTGGTTTTGGGGGAGAAGGCGATTGGAAAACTGCCGCTCTGGTAAGGACCATGAAGGTTATGGCAGCAGGTATCGAAGGCGGTAATACTTTTATGGAAGACTACACCTATCATTTTAACCCCTCTAAAAGTTTGGTATTGGGGTCTCACATGCTCGAAATCTGTCCTTCAATCGCAAAAGGGGACGTTCGCGTAGAAGTACATCCCTTAGGTATTGGTGGTAAGGAAGACCCCGCTAGACTGGTTTTTAACGGAGGTGCTGGAAAAGCTTTGAATGCTGCTATCATCGATCTTGGGAATCGATATCGTATGCTCGTCAATACGGTAGATGCTGTTGTGATAGAGAA
Organism: Bacteroidota bacterium; assembly: GCA_039414375.1. GTDB lineage: Bacteria > Bacteroidota > Bacteroidia > Flavobacteriales > Flavobacteriaceae > Croceivirga. Next base: position 7,039 of record JBCDGY010000090.1, read on the forward strand.
CGATATGCCCAATCTACCAGTAGCTAGGGTACTATGGGATCCACATCCAAACCTTGATGTTGCTGCATCTGCATGGATTTTGGGTGGTGGTGCGCATCACACCTGCTACAGTGAAAATCTGACTGCTGAACAACTTGAAGATTTGGCGGACATCTTTGATATTGAGTTTTTATTAATTGACGAAAAAACAGATCTCTATCGATTCAAACAAGAATTGAGATGGAATGATGTTGCCTTCCAAAATGTGTAATAACCCATTGTGGCCCAAAGGCCATGCCAACTTCTCTGAAAAGAAATAAAGCCAATAAACCACTATGAAATTTCAATTACCACGGAATAAGCCTTTCAGTACGAATAATAGAGGTGTTGCATTGCTTCTGATATGCCTGGGTACGTTACTTGTGTTTGGTCAAGAGAAGTCGTTGAATGCTTACATTGAAAATCCGTCTTTAACTCAAGAAAATCAGTTAAAACCCCATGTGCCGCTATACCCTTTCGATAGCGAAACACAAGCCCTTTCTCATGATAGACAAGCATCTAGTTTTTTTACGTCATTAAATGGGACTTGGGATTTTATTTGGAAAAGCCAACCTCCAAAGGAATGGGATTCTTGTTGTGAAAAGGCTGAGGCAAGTCAAAACTGGGAAACTATTGAGGTCCCAGGGACTTGGCAGATGCAAGGTTTTGGTTATAATGTGTACAGAAATATTCCAATGGAATTTTCGCCATACGATCCCCCCAAAGTTCCTGACCATATCAATCCAACAGCCTTATATAAAACTAGTTTTACCTATAACCCAAAATGGAAGGATCGCTTGGTTCATTTAAATTTCGAAGGGGTTAAATCGGCCTTTTGGGTTTGGATTAACGGCACATACATCGGATTTGATAAAGGTAGTATGACGAGCGCTGAGTTTGACATCACCCCTTATCTACAATCTGGCACAAATAGTTTGTGTGTGATGGTAGTACGATGGTCCGACGGCAGTTATTTAGAGGATCAGGATATGTGGCGCTTTAGTGGTATTTATCGTTCCGTTTATCTAACGGCACTTCCTAAGACCTATTTTCGGGACCTAACAGTAATTACCAGGCTAGATAAGGCCTATGAAAACGCCTCGCTACAAATGAACCTCGATGTAGTGAATAGTGCGAAGACACCAATTAATGGAAAGATTAACGTTTCCTTGTTTGATGAACAAGGTCTGAAGATTGATTCTTTTACAAAGGCAGTTACGTTGCAAGGTAAGGATACAAAGCAAATTGCTTTAGAGCGTGATGTAAAAAATCCCAAGAAGTGGAGTGCGGAGAAACCTAACCTTTACAGTGCGGTCATCAAGCTTCTAGACAAAGACGATAAAGTAATCGAAATTGTAGAAGAACGTATCGGTTTTCGAGAGTTGGCCATAAAAGACAAGGTGCTATTGGTGAATGGCGTACCTGTGAAAATAAAGGGTGTCAATCGTCACGAACACGATCCCAAAACGGGAAGGACGATATCACGCGATGCGATGATAGCGGATTTTGAATTGATGAAACAATTAAATGTCAACAGTATTCGAACGTCCCACTACCCAAACGATCCCCTGTTCTATGATCTAGCCGATGAATACGGATTTTATATTTGTGACGAAGTCAATGCAGAGTGTCATTACGGGGAAACCTTCCTGGCCGCGCAGCAAGGCTGGGCGCCTTCTTTTATGGATAGAACCATAGGTATGGTCGAAAGAGACAAAAACCATCCGTCTATAATTATGTGGAGCATGGGAAATGAATGTGGATTGGCCCCTATTCATTACCAAATGGCCGCTTATGCTAAAGAAAAGGACCCAACCAGATTTATATACCATCAACCAAATGACGTAGGGCAATATTTTGATGGAGACGCTCCCTTCGCAGACATCAATGGAGAGCGTTATCCAAGCCCCGTACAACTGGCCTCAATGGCGGATACCATTCAAAAGCCAGTAATTATGGGGGAGTATTTTCATACGATGGGCAATGCCGGAGGACACTTTGATGAGTACTGGAAGGTAATCTATGACAATGAAAAACTTCAAGGCGGGTATACCTGGGACTGGGTCAACCAAGGGTTACAGTTGCCCTTGGTAACTACTCTAGACAAATCCAAGTATAAGAACAAGACAATGATCGTTGGTAACCCCAAATTCGTCCAAGGTAGGAGCGGAAAGGGTTTGTCCTTTAGTGGAATAGACGATTGGGTTGAAGTGTACAATACCGAAAAGCTGAATGTCACTGGCAACCAATTAACGGTAGAGGCTTGGGTATATCCAAGAGGTTTCCAAAATTCAAATGTATTTGTAAGCAAGGGGAAACAGTATCAAATAGCGCAACACCATAAAGACTCTGTTTTTTTTGGTATCACGGTTGCCCCAAAATGGTTATTTAGTGGGAATACCGTATTGGCTACGGAACATAAAGTATCCGCAGCAATTCCTAAAGATTGGGATTATAATTGGCACCATCTAGTCGGAGTCTATGATGGGGTAACCTTGAATTTGTTCCTCGATGGGCAGAAAGTAAGTAGTCGCGCTGTCCAGGGAAATATCGATCGTTCAAGATCTCCAATCTGTATCGGTAAAAACCATTTTTTACACGCTGAGCAGTTTAATGGCTTTTTAAGCAATGCTATTATTGACGATGTCGCCGTTCATGCAACCAAGAGAACTGAAAAAGCATTCGGTGATAAAACCGCTTCTCCAATTATTGATGACACCACCCTGTTGTATCTTGATTTTGAAAGTAGAGCGCAAATCGGGACCTATGAGTCTTATGGGGCTACCCCTAATAGTTCCGGTACCATGGACGGTATTGTAAACGCTGATAGAACCTTACAGCCAGAAGCTTGGCAAGTTAAGAAAGGACATCAACCTGTTTTTGTGACGATGCAGTTTGATACTATCCCAAAAATCACAGTTAGTAATAGACATCATTTTACGGATTTAAAAGAAGTAAAAACAAAGTGGCAGCTATTTGGTGACGGGTATTTAATTGAAGAAGGGGTATTAGCACTTGCTGTAGCTCCGAATAAAAGTACAACTGTTGGAATTCCACTACAGAAACCGGATTTACTGAATTATAAGGATTATCAACTCTTGGTCTCTTTTCACCAAAAGGAAAAAACACCGCTTCTCCCCGCTGATTTTGAAATAGCCTTTGAACAATTCAGGTTGCCCTGGTCTGAGGATATTGAAAAACAAGGATCTTCAATAAAAGGGGGATCGATGGCCTTAAACGAAGACCAAACACATGTCGCTGTACAGATAGATGACCTAAAGTATACCTTTAGTAAAGCCTCTGGTACGTTGTCCCAAATCATGATTGGCAACACGCCATTGTTATCGTCTCCTCAAGCTGTAGATGTCTGGAGGGCTCCTATTCTTAATGAATGGAGTACTTGGGGCGTTCCCGAAGCTGATTTGTGGTATATGTTAGGGCTAGATACATTAAAGCACGACGTTAAATCCTTTAAAGTGACAAGACTTAGCAATGAAAAGATTCAAATTTCCAGTAACGTTATTTCAACCAGCCAGTTTGTTTCCACAGTTCAATTTGATAGTCAATGGGAGTATTTAATTGGCAGCGATGGTCTAATAGACCTAAAATTTAATGTGGCTGTTTCAACGGAGCAACCGGGCTACCCTGTAGCAGATATCCCATGGATTCCAGTACTTGGTATTAAAATGGATCTTAAGAATAATATTAAAAATTATAACTGGTATGGAAGAGGACCTTTTGAGACCTATCCAGATCGTAAAACAGCTGCAAAAATTAGTCGTTATGAAAGCCAAATTGATGCCATTGAGATGCCCTATATGGTGCCTCAAGATTTCGGAAACTATGCGGACGTTACCCAGGTAGCATTATTGCAAGAAAATGGTTTGGGTTTTGAAATTTCTGCTGATAATCCGATAAACTTTAAAATAGATCCTTACGAAAACTTGGATAAAGTGTGGTATCCCTTTCAACTCATTAAAAAAGAAAGTCCCACCCTACATTTAGATTTTTTAGTCACCGGAGTGGGTGGAACATCAATCCCAGTTCAACCGAATTATAGGGTTTATCCCAAAAACTACAATTTTCAGCTCAAATTCCAACCTGTACAAGGAAAA
>JBCDGY010000091.1:0-11115 GCA_039414375.1 Bacteroidota bacterium
CAAAATCAAAAGATAGCGCTTTTGGCAATGAAGACTTTCTTGCCATTTACAAGCTTTTAAAAACCAAATATTACAATAAAGGAAATTATAGCGAGGCCCAACAAAAAGTTGAAAATCAAAAAGACCTATTAAACGATTTAATAGGACAACTTGAGACAGAGAAAAAAGAATGGGACTGGAAATTTAAAACTTTTGACAAATATAAAGTTGTTTTCACCCTATACGGCACCGGAGGAAGTTACGACCCCGATGAAGGCATAATCACCTTAATGACCAATACAAAGGGGGAATTCTCTAAGTATGAAAATCCAGCTAATACGATAATGCACGAAATCACCCATATGGGTATGCAAGATGCAATTATTCAAAAGTACAGTCTAACCCATGAACTAAAAGAGCGATTGGTAGACCACTTTGTCGTGCTAATGTTCAAAGAACAATTGCCAGACTATGAAATCCAAAATATGGGAGACCAAAGCTTAGACAAGCAGTTAAAGAAGAAAAAGGACATCAAATCCCTACATAAAATAGTAGCTGATTTCATCGATAAATAGCTTGTTATGCTAGGTGGTGTATACCATTTAAACCCTGATTAATACGGGCATAGGGATAGTCGAAGACAGGAAGCTACCTCGATAATAAGAAATATGCTAAAGTCAACCATTAAATACAGTAACCTTCCTTGAAAAGACTATGAGATATTGTACAATTATCACACTTCTGTTCTTAACCCATCAAGTATTTTCCCAAAATTTCACTGAGAGAGAGCTCCAAACATCGATTGACGAAATCACCGTTTATCTTCAAGGGGGATTGGTTACCCGCATTGGAAAACTTGACATTCCAGAAGGAAAATCAATTTTAAAGGTTAAATCACTTTCCCCACATATTGATGATAAAAGCGTTCAGGTGAAGGCAACCGGTGATTTTACCATATTGTCTGTAAATCATAAGCTCAATTACCTTAGTAGATTACAAAAAGATGAGAAAATCGATAGTCTAAGCAGTGAAATTGAATCTTTAGCTTTCAAAATAGAAACAGCGGAGTCTAGATTACAAGTACTTTCTGAAAAGTAAAGTTTGCTTGACGAAAACAAAAATTTAGGTGGTGTAAGTTCAGGAGCTTCATTGACCCAAATTAAGCAGGCTATTGAATTCTATGATCGAGAGCTTTCATCAATCAAATCGGAAGAAATAAGTACAAACTTAAAGATTCAAGAACTTAAGAAAGAGCAAACACAAATTCAACAAGAGATTTCTAAAGTACAAGGGGATGAGGAATTACCAACAGGAGAAATTGAGATAAGGATTGAGTCAAACATCAAAAATAAAGGTGAATTCAAAATCACCTATTTGGTAGCAAATACTGGCTGGTATCCGAAGTATGATATTAGAGTGGCAAGTGTCGATCAACCATTAGAACTGAAGTACAAAGCAGATGTATTTCAGAATACCGGGATTGATTGGGAGGATGTCAAACTTAAACTATCAAATGGCAATCCTTATCAAAGTGGTGTCATACCTCAACTCAATACTTGGTATTTGAATTATGCTCGAAATACCGTTCTCAATAGATCAACTTATGGGGTTATCTCCAATTCGGTACGAAATGTATCCGGCAAAGTCCTTGATGAAAATGGTGAGCCGCTTCCTGGAGCCGCTATAAATGTAAAAGGAACAACCGTAGGGACAGTCACCGATTTTGACGGCAGCTACTCCTTAACCCTACCCAACGGTGCGACGCACTTAAAATTTACTTACATCGGTTTTGTAGCTCAAGAATTACCAATAACATCGCAATATATAAGTGTGAGACTAGAACCTGACGAAGTAGCTTTGGATGAAGTTGTGGTTGTTGGATACGGATCAACTTCTAAAAGATTACAACGTAAAGCAGCAGGTGTCAGCATTCGTGGGAGTAGTAGCATAAAAAAAGAAGCAGAGGTTACTACGACCACTACAATTGAAAATCAAACAACGGTAGAATTTGAAGTAGATGAGCCTTACTCCATAAAAGCGAGCGGAGAAAAACTCACAGTTGATTTAAACAGTTTTGAAATTGAAACCAGCTATGAATATTTTGCTGTTCCAAAACTGGATAAAGATGCTTTTCTTGTCGCTCGTATAATTAATTGGGATCAATACAACTTGCTGGAAGGTGAGGCTAACCTATACTTTGAAGAGGCTTATGTTGGACGCTCAATTCTTGACGCCAGATCACTGAATGATACTCTTGATATTTCCCTAGGAAGAGATAAGAGCATTGTAATTGGTCGAGAAAAAGTCAATGAATTTTCTAAGCGTAAAATGATAGGCAGTAACAAGGTTGAAAGCAGAGGATATAAAATAATTGCCCGGAACAAAAAATCACAAAATATTAGATTAACTCTTTTTGATCAGATTCCTGTGGCTGCCATAAACAATATTACTGTTTCGGCGATCGAATTATCCAGTGGAAAACTTACTGAGAATACGGGTGAAGTTGCTTGGGAATTTGAACTACAACCACAACAGCAAAAAAACTTGAACCTTAGTTATGAAGTGAAATATCCAAAAAACGAAAAAGTAAATTTGGAATAGTTAACAAGGTTATTGCTGAAGGGTATAGCGCTTGAATCATTTTTTTAACCTTGTCAACAATGAGTATAGTTCTGTTATAGGGGTCGAGTCAACTTATATTGGTGTAGTTGCAACGTTACAATACGACTCTTAAAACCCAAACAACCGCGGCACCCATAAACTTAAATCTGGGAGATAGGTAACCGCAAATAGCACAACCAGCATCATAATAAAAAGTGGTAATAAAGGCTTGACCACCTGTTGTATTTTTAAGTTGGCCACCCCGCATCCTACAAAAAGTACTGACCCTACCGGAGGGGTACATAGCCCGATGCACAGGTTCATAATCATAATGATGCCAAAATGGATGGGATCAATACCCATTTGCGTAACAATAGGCAGAAAAATAGGAGTAAAAATGAGTACCGCTGGCGTCATATCCATAAAAATGCCGACAAATAGCAGGATCAGATTAATCAAGATTAAAATGATGATGGGATTGTCACTAATACGCAATAGACCAGTGCTAATCTCTTGTGGAATACTCTCATAACTCATTACCCAACTCATAGCGACCGAAGTAGCGATAAGCAGCATAACAATAGCCGTAGTCTTTACCGTATCCAAAAAAATGGGCGCAATATCTTTAACCGTAATTTCCTTATAAACAAAGGCCAGCACAAACGTATAAACTACGGCTACAGCAGAGGCCTCCGTAGCAGTAAAGACCCCTGCAACGATCCCACCAATAACAACAACCAATAATAACAGACTTGGTAAGGCCTCTAAAAAGCGTTTTAGAAAAACCTTGATACCCACCGCCCTTTCGGTAGGATACTTTTTGATAAAGGCGTAAAAACCCGCTACCAACATCAAAGCCAAGCCCATTAAAATACCGGGTACATAACCTGCTAAGAAAAGTGCGGCAATGCTAACCCCACCACTGGCCAGGGAATAGATAATGAGGATGTTACTCGGCGGGATAATAAGACCTGTGGTAGCGCTGGTAATATTTACCGCTGCACTAAAGGATTTGTCATAGCCTTCTTTTTCCATCATCGGATTCATAAAGCCCCCTATGGCAGAGGCTGCCGCCACGGCTGATCCGGAAATAGCCCCAAAAAGCATGCAAGCAATAATATTTACAAAAGCCAAACCTCCAGGTAATGGCCCCACGACCGCTTTGGCAAAATCGATGAGTCTTTGTGCAATACCCCCGCGGTTCATTACTTGCCCTGCCAGTATAAAAAAGGGAATTGCCAAGAGGGCAAAGCTGTCCAAAGCGGTTGCCATACGCTGTGCTAAGGTGGTAACCGCTGGTAAACTGGGCATGGCGAACACCAAAGTAAGCATCGCCGATAGACCGATGCTAAATGCTATGGGAACCCGCAGTAGCAAAAGCGTCACAAAACTGATCACCAGAATAGCTGTTTCGATATGTTCCATCTAGGATTGCTTCAAAGATTTTTCTTTAAAAAAAGTATCGATACTATAATACGCTATCAAGAGCCCCGAAAGCGGAACAGCACTGTAGATATATGCCAATGGAATCTCTAAGGTAGCCGACTGTTGCTGCAATTGAAAAGTGACCAAACAGAGATTAACACCCCCAACTACCATAACAACGAGGGCAAAAGCCACCACCGCCATTGCCACAATACCGTGGAAAAACAAAGGCGCTTTGGCTATAGTCCGTTCAGGAATTAAATCAATGGCGAGATGCAGTCTTTTTCCTGAGGCATAGGCCGCTCCATAGAGACCCAACCACATTAGCGAAAAACTAGCAACTTCGTCCGTTACTGTGCTAGGATTACCCAAGACAAAACGCGAAAACACCTGCCATATAACAGAAAGGAGCATTACGGTTAATATGCCCAGGAGCAGTTTTTCGAGTATGGCATTCACTTGTTTTCTCATAGGGCGATTTCCTTAATGGCTTGCATTAAACGATGTGCTTCCGAAGCGGGATCAAAAAGGCTATCGAACGCTTGCGTCTTTGCCGCAAAAAGGGCTTTATCGGGATAATTAATTTGTACCCCGGCCTTCTCAATAGTTTGCAGCGCCTCTTTTTCAGCGGCTACCCACAGCTTTCTTTGATAAAGCGTCGAAGCATCGGAGGCCTCTTGTAACCATTGCTGCTCCTGTGCATTTAGTCTACGCCATGTTTCGGTACCTACCAGCAACACATCAGGTACTGCGGTATGCTCATCAAAACTATAAAAACGACAAACTTCATAGTGTTTTGAGGTGTGAAAACTAGGCAAGTTGTTTTCAGCCCCATCCACTACCCCTTGTTGCAAGGCGGTATACAATTCTCCCCAAGATATGGGTGTTGGTGCGCCGCCCAATTGCTTTACCATACCCACCGCCATATTACTTTTTTGAACCCTAATTTTGAGGCCTTCCAAGTCTTGAGGGGTTGTAATTGGTCTTTGTTTGGTATAAAAACTACGACTTCCAGCATCATAAAAGCAAAGGCCACGAAGCCGATAATCGGCTCCTTTTTCCAAAAACTGCCGCCCAATATCACTATCATAAACGCGATAGGCGTGTGCCCTATCCTTGAACAAATAGGGAACGCTTAGCACCTTGTACTCCGGTACAAAATTCTCCAATACTGCCCCAGACACTTTGGTAATATCCAAACTTCCAATCTGTAACAGTTCTAACATTTCCCGTTCGGCACCCAATTGTCCACTCGGATATATTTTAACAGTAAGCTTTCCTTTAGAGACTGCATTTAACTGCTCCCCCAAGTTTACCATGGCTTGATGGACAGGGTGATTGGTATCCAAACCATGTCCTAATCGTAAGATTTTAGGCGCAGGCGTAGTGGTGCATCCTAAGAAGAGTAGGCCCAGGAGTAAGGCGATATGGAAGCCACGTCTCACCTTAAGAACGTATAGTTTTTATGATCTGCAAGGCTTCGATCAAGGTTGTGGTTATTTGCTTAAAATCTCCGTTTGCGATAATGTCCTTTTTAAAGAGTTGACTGCCCATACCGACACAGCTCACCCCGGCATTAAACCACTCGGTGAGATTTGCTTTTGTCGGCGCTACTCCCCCAGTGGGCATCATGGGCACTGAAGGGTAAACTGCCTTGACGGCTTTTATAAAACCCGGCCCTAGTACATTACCTGGAAAAGCCTTGATGATAACAGCTCCTAAAGCTAGGGCGTTGTAGATTTCCGTTACCGTTCCACAACCAGGGATCCACAACTGAGCATTGGTATTGCAAGAATGTGCTACTTCAGGAATAAAGGCTGGGGAGACTACAAATTGCGCTCCTTGATCTATAAAGCTTTTGGCTTGAGCTTGACTAAAGATGGTTCCAATACCCAAATACAGATCAGGGTATTGCTGGGCATGTAGGGCTAGTTCGCCAAACACTTCTAGCGCATTCGCTCCCCTATTGGTAAATTCAAATACCCGCACCCCGCCTTGGTAAGCTGCATCTAGGGTTTTTATGGCTACCTGAACGTCTGCATGATTAAAAACGGGCACCAAGCCCGTTGTAGTCATTGCCTCTAGTATTGCTTGCTTTTGTAATGCCATAAATTTAGTTCAACGAGATACCCTACCTGAGGCATCTCCGGACATTAATTTTTCTACTTCGGCTACCGTTACCAGATTGGCATCTCCTTTTATGGTATGCTTCAAACAGGACGCTGCTACTGCAAAATCCAATGCACGCTGATCGTTGTTCCCATAGGTCAATATACCATAGATCAATCCCCCCATAAAGGAGTCTCCCCCACCAACGCGATCTACAATATGCGTGATTTGATATTCTGGGGATTTATACATGGTCGTACCATCATAAAGCACTCCTGCCCAGCTATTATGGGAGGCGGAGATGGAACCTCTTAACGTAGTAATTACTTTTTTAGCCTTGGGGAACTTTTCCATCATTTGCTGGCAGACGGACAAAAAGGCTTCTGCTTTCACATGTTCTCCTTGGGTGGTGATGTCTAGTCCTTCTGGTTTGATGCCAAAGTGCTTTTCGGCATCTTCTTCATTGCCTAGTATTATATCGCAATAGGCGGTGAGTTCGGTCATAATGGCTTCCCGATCGCCTTCGTATTGCCACAATTTAGCACGATAGTTTAAGTCGGTTGAAATGGTGACGCCCATGGCACTAGCGATTTTCACCGCTTCTAGGCAGGCATCTGCTGCACTTTGAGAAATGGCCGGGGTAATCCCAGTCCAGTGAAACCATTTGGCATCTTTAAATACGGCTTTCCAATCCACCATACTTGGTTGAATTTCGGCCATGGCGGAATGGGCTCGGTCATAAACCACTTTACTACCGCGACTAACAGCTCCGGTTTCTAAAAAGTAGATACCTAAGCGTTGGCCTCCCGAGAGGATGTGTTGGGTACCCACATTTCGCTTTCTGAGTTCCATTAGCGCACACTTGCCGATATCATTATCGGGTAATCGGGTCACAAAATCTACGGGAAGTCCATAATTGGCCAGGGATACCGCTACATTAGATTCCCCACCACCGTAAATGACATCAAAGCTCGAGGCTTGGGAAAATCGGAGGAAACCTGGTGGGGCCAAGCGAAGCATGATTTCTCCAAAAGTGACTACCTTATTGTTCATGAAAATGGGGATTTTAAATCATTCACCTGCGGTCTTTGATATTTGAAACCAATTGGGGTCCGCTGGCATTTTATTTTTTCGTTACTTTGTGCAATCGATTGCGCAAGATAATCATTTTTAAACTACAATGAAGACCCCCCTTTTAAAAATACACTCCAAAGACAACGTACTGGTTGCCCTCGAGGATTTGAAAAAGGGTACCACCATTGCTTTTGAAAGCTTGCAGATCAAATTGCCACAAGATATCAAAGCCAAGCACAAGCTGGCCCTTACCTCGATGCAAGCAGGAGATACCATTACCATGTATGGTACAGTAGTAGGAGAAGTACAACAAGCTGTTACCGTTGGTGCTGCTTTAACCACGCACAATGTGCGCCATATCGCGGAAACCTACGGACCGCGAAAAGCAGCGGTTACTTGGACGCCTCCAGATCATACGGCCTGGCAAAACAAGACTTTCGAGGGTTTTCATAGAAAAGATGGTCAGGTAGGTACTGCTAATTATTGGTTGGTTATCCCCTTGGTATTTTGTGAAAACAGGAATGTAGCTGTTCTCAAAGACGCCTTTTTAGAAGAACTGGGTTTTGCCCAACCCAATCCCTACAAACAACTAGTTCGGCAGATGGTGTCGGAATATAAAGATGGGGAGCAGTATAAGGAAACGGCTCATACTACCTCCACAATGATCCCTAATACTCCTATTTTTCACAATATAGATGGCCTCAAATTTTTAACCCATCAAGGGGGCTGTGGGGGTACGCGTGAAGACGCGCAAATGTTGTGTAGCTTGATAGCAGGCTATTTGAACAACCCCAATGTGGCCGGGGCTACCATTTTGAGTTTGGGATGCCAAAATGCACAAATTACCCTCCTGCAAGAAGCACTACAACGCATCAACGCCACTTTCGATAAGACGGTCTACTTTTTAGAACAACAACAGGAAGGTACCGAGGAAAAGTTGTTGACCAAAGCCATTCAAAAAACCTTTGAAGGTCTCATTGAAGCTAATAAAACAACACGGCAACCAGCACCTTTGCATAAACTAACCCTGGGACTAGAGTGCGGCGGCTCTGATGGATTTTCAGGAATTTCCGCCAATCCGGCAGTGGGTCATGCCTCTGATCTTATTGTTGCCCTCGGTGGCAAAACGATGTTAGCCGAGTTCCCTGAGCTTTGCGGGGTGGAGCAACAACTTATCGATCGGTCGATCGACGAAGATATTGCCCAAAAATTTGTTCGGTTAATGAAAGCTTATTCCGATGCTGCGGTAGCCGTTGGTTCTGGCTTTGATAGCAATCCGAGCCCCGGCAATATCAAAGATGGCCTTATTACTGATGCCATGAAGAGTGCGGGTGCTGCCAAAAAAGGGGGTACCTCCCCGATTACCGATGTTTTGGATTATGGCGAATACGCCAAAAAACATGGGTTGAACTTACTTTGTACACCAGGTAATGATGTAGAGAGCACCACAGCCCTAGCCGGATCGGGTGCCAACATCATCTTATTTACCACAGGATTGGGAACGCCAACTGGTAATCCGATTACCCCAGTAATTAAGATTGCTTCCAATACGACCTTGGCCGATCGCATGCCTGATATTATTGATGTAGATGCGGGAACCATAGTTACTGGCGAACACAGTATTGAAGTTATGGGGGCGCAACTACTTGACTTTATTATTCAAGTAGCAAGTGGAAAAATTAAAACAAAAGCACAGCAACTCGGTCAAGATGACTTTATCCCTTGGAAAAGAGGGGTTTCGCTATAACTTGTATTATGACTAATTTATTTGATCTCAAAAACAAAAAGATTCTAATTACCGGAGGAACTGGAGTACTGGGTACTGCTTGGTCCAGATATTTAGCTCAAGAAGGGGCACGAATCATCATTTTAGGTATCAATCAGGCCGAAGGCGATGCTCTCGTACAACAGATAAAAAGTGAAAGGGGTTATGCTAGCTTTTATATCTGCGATGTAACCAAAGAGTCTTCCTTGGCAAAAGTAGCCACTGAAGTCAGTCAAAGTCATCAGCATATTGACGTGTTGATCAACGCCGCTGGTGGTAATAAAAAAGGAGCTACAATCACACCAGATCAAAGTATCTTTGACAGCGATTTGGATGCGCTAAAGGCTATTCTTGACTTGAACTATATTGGGACTTATCTGGCTATCAAAACTTTTTTACCGCTGTTTAAAGACAAAAAAGGGAGTATTATCAACATTTCTAGCATGTCGGCAGCGCGCCCTTTGACCCGAGTAATGGGGTATTCTTCTGCCAAGGCCGCCATAGATAATCTCACGCAGTGGCTCGCGGTAGAGTTCGCTCAAAAGTATGGGGAAGGCTTACGGGTAAACGCCTTAGCCCCAGGTTTCTTTTTGACTACTCAAAACAGGGAATTGTTAACCCAAGCTGACGGAAGTTATACGGAAAGGGGAGAACAAATTATCGCCAATACCCCAATGGGTCGATTCGGAACTCCTGAGGAACTGCTAGGGGCCATGCATTATTTATGTAGCGAAGCCTCCAAATTTGTGACAGGAACTATTATGGCCATTGATGGTGGTTTTGGTGCCTATTCTGGCGTTTAGTAACACATGTCTAACACTACTATCAATTTTCAATTGCCTTATTTTCAACAAACTATAAGACCTTAAACCGATGAAACAATTTGAACAGTGTATGCGCTGGTATGGTCCGAACGATCCGGTAAGCTTACTAGATATTAAACAAGCAGGCGCCAGTGGTATCGTTACTGCGCTGCACCATATCGCCAATGGAGAAGTATGGTCTGTCTCCGAAATTCAGAAACGAAAAGCAGTTATTGAAGCAGCGGGTTTAACCTGGTCGGTAGTAGAAAGTGTTCCTGTTCATGAAAACCTTAAAACCCGCAGTGGTGCTTATGCTACCTATCTTGAAAATTATAAGGCTTCCTTGCGAAATCTGGCCCAAGAAAATATCACTACAGTTTGCTATAATTTTATGCCTGTATTGGACTGGACTAGGACCAATCTCTACTACAAACTCCCTACTGGAGCCTGTGCCCTGCGATTTGAAAAGGCTGCCTATATCGCCTTTGATTGCTTTGTCTTAAAACGCCCCGGAGCTACGCAAAGCTATTCCGCTGCTGAACTGGCTGCTGCAGAACATTATATGACGCAAGCTAGCACCGCGCAGCTTGAAGCATTAACCAAAACCATCATCGCTGGATTACCGGGAAGCGAAGCTGGCTATAGCCTTGCACAGTTTCAGCAACAATTGGATGCCTACAGCGCTATTGATGCCCAAAAATTGGCGCAGCACTTGACACTATTTCTAGAAGCTATCATCCCTGTTTGTGATGAAATTGGGGTACAAATGGCTATTCATCCTGATGATCCCCCTTTTCCCCTATTCGGACTCCCAAGGGTAATGAGCACCACAGCTGATGTAGAACGCATTTTTAAAGCAGTACCTAGCGTCAATAACGGCCTTACCTTTTGTACTGGTTCTTTTGGGGTAAGGCAAGACAACGATTTACCCAAAATGATTAAGCAGTTTGGAGATCGCATTCACTTTGTACATCTAAGAAGTACCCAAAGGGATGAACAAGGTAATTTTTACGAGGCCAATCACCTCGAAGGAGATGTTCCCATGTTTGAAGTAATCGATCAATTTTTAGCGGTTCAACAACAACGCAACCAGTCCCTGCCTATGCGTCCAGACCACGGGCATCAAATGTTAGACGATCTTCATAAAAATACCAACCCAGGATATACGGGCATAGGGCGTTTAAAAGGTTTAGCGGAACTACGCGGACTAGAACACGCACTGGTACAAAGTAAACTTTAGTCAGGAATATCTAGGGAATATTGTTCCGACATTTTATCGTAATAGGCCTGTAAAACATAAAACGCCTTCTTTTTAAAGCCTCCGTTGGAAATAAGACCTTTTCTATTCCAACCTGCTTG
>JBCDGY010000092.1:0-11057 GCA_039414375.1 Bacteroidota bacterium
AATCGTGGGACCAGGATCGAGTTGTTATCGAAGTACAGATTAAAGCCAATGGTAACAATGCAGAAAAAGTGCAAGAACGCCTAGAAGAGATTAGTGTTGATTTTGACAATAGTGCTGAAATGGTTTCTGCCATCACACGTTTTGGCGATCAAAGAAGCCGATGGGGCTTTAAATGGGGAAAGCGAAATAACGTTAGTATACAGGTAAACTACACCATTAATTTACCTATAAAAAATAGTGTATCGCTTTACAATGATTATGGTAACATTTACTTAGACCGCATAGATGGACATGCCAAAATAAATTGCGATTATGGAAAAATGGAGATTGGAGAGCTGCGTGGACGCAACAACGAGCTTCGCTTTGACTATACTTCCCGCTCTTCTTTTGAGTATGTAAATAGTGCAGAAATTATTGCGGATTACTCTGGTTTTACAGTGGAAAAGGCGGGCAATTTGATAGTAAATGCAGATTATAGCAATGCTACTATAAACCATATGGACGATTTAAACTATACCTCAGATTATGGATCTCTGGAGGTAGGGAAAGTAAAGAGCGTAAAGGGCAACGGGGATTATATTGGTATTAAATTGGGTACGGTACATGGCGATGTTGATATTACCTCAGATTATGGCTCTCTTAAAATTGCCAAGATGGCGCCAGAGGCAGGAGATGTAAACATTCGCTCGGGATACACTGGAATTAAAATTGGTTATGACAGCTCTTATTATTTTGACTTTGATATTACCACAGAATACGCAGGGGTAAGTGGGTTAGATGATTTTGAACTTCAAGTGCGCAAAGAACGATCCAGTGAAAAGTATTTTAATGGTTACTATGGTAGCGACAACTCCGGTAATGTGGTTTACATCAATAGCGAGTATGGCGGTGTAACCTTCTTTAAGAATTAATAAATAATATCAAAAATGAGACACTTCAATATATTGTTATTACTCTTATTAACCGTTACAGCTACGGTTCAAGGACAAAAGAAAGTAACAGGAAATGGAAATGTGGTCACCCTGGAACGAGAGGTAGGCTCCTT
Source organism: Bacteroidota bacterium (assembly GCA_039414375.1). GTDB lineage: Bacteria > Bacteroidota > Bacteroidia > Flavobacteriales > Flavobacteriaceae > Croceivirga. The sequence continues at coordinate 1,046 of JBCDGY010000092.1, forward strand.
TGACGCGGTGGCCACTCATGGCTGGTTCGACGTTATTTTGATAGCAGGAAAAGAAGGGGAGATTTCAATAGAAGGTGAAGAGAACCTTTTACCCTTCTTAATTACAACAGTTAAAAGAGGTACTTTGATTATCGAAACGGAAAAAGGGAAATCTTTGAAAAGTTCTTCCGGCTTGGGTATTACAATATCAATTCCTATCACTGCTATAAGTGCTGCCAGCTTGGCAGGCACTGGAAGTTTACAATCAAAAACAAACTTAGAAAGCCCTAATTTTAAAGTGTCCTTAGCAGGATCAGGTAAAATGCTTCTTCCCATTGAAACCACAAATATGGAAGTAGCCCTAGCAGGATCAGGCAATATGACGCTGTCAGGTAAAACTGAGGATATAGCGGTTTCTATCGCTGGCTCAGGCATCATCGAAGGCTTTGACCTCACCGCTGATAGCATTGATGCCAACCTTACTGGTTCAGGAACCGTAAAAATTACCGCCAATACCGCCATTACTGCTAAAATAGCAGGTTCCGGAGAGGTCATTTACAAAGGGAACGCGGATAAAATCAAAAGTAGTGTGATTGGCTCTGGTGGTATTTCCAGCTATTGAACTCACATACATTTTTTTGATTGGCTAAAAACTTAAATGAATTCCTTAATTCTAAATCATCAATTAACGAAATAATCATGAAAAAAACAGTTCTTAGTGTTGTAGTGGCACTATTGGTAATGAGCCTTGGACAGGCACAATGGAAAAAAATTAAAGGTAACGGTAAATCAGTCACCATAGAGCGATCTGTAGGAGACTATGAACAAGTAGCCCTGGCGGGATGGTTCGATGTAAAATTAGTTTCTGGCGAAGAAGGCGAACTAACCATTAAGGGAGAGGAAAACCTTATACCCTATATCAAAACTGAAGTGAACGATGGCCGATTGGTTATAAAACAAAAAAGAGGTATTTCGCTTAAGCCTTCTAATTGGAGTAGAAGAATTACGATAACTGTACCTGTGGAGGAAATTAATGGGGTTTCGCTTTCAGGTTCTGGAGATATTGTAAGCGAGACTACCTTAAAAGCAGACTATTTTAAAACCGTAATTTCAGGTTCTGGTGATGTTGCTTTAGAAATACAAGCGCAACGCGTAAAAGCATCTATGTCTGGGTCTGGCGATATGGAACTCTCCGGTAAAACTACTGACTTGGAAATAAGTGTTTCTGGCTCGGGAGATATTAGTGCCTACGATCTAGAGGCGGATTTTGTAGAAGCCCAGGTATACGGATCTGCCGATATACAGATAACTGCCAATGAACTCATTAAAGCTAGAGTTTCCGGTTCTGGGGATATTAGCTACAAGGGAAATCCTAAAAAAATCGATACTAAAAGCTCGGGCTCCGGTGATGTCTCAAGTTATTAACCTGAGTTCGATTATTAGTATTACTATCAAAAAACGCAACAGTGATATTCCAAAAATCCCAGGCATAGCCTGGGATTTTTTATTATTCCATATAAACAAATACTATTATTGAAAGGAAGTGACACCAAACTTAGCTGCTTCTACTTTTGCCTCTGGCGCCCATACGGTAAGATTATTAATACGCGTATCGTTTGAAGGGTGTGTACTCATAAATTCAGGAGGCGCTTGCCCTCCAGACTTAGCCTTCATGCGCTTCCAGAGCTCCGCAGCCTCATCAGGATTGTATCCTGCAATTGCCATCAGTTGGAGTCCTATTTTATCCGCTTCGGTTTCATGTGATCGGCTAAAAGGTAACATGCCACCGAACTGAGAACCTATTCCATAAGCTTGCATCCAAGTATTTTGTACTTCTGCTGACTTACCGCTAGTGGCCACTGCTACTCCTACGGCTCCTACTTGTTGTAAAGTTCCCGCACTCATACGCTGTGCCCCGTGATTGGCTAAGGCATGAGCCACCTCATGACCCATAACCACTGCTACCCCAGTTTCGCTTTGGCATATGGGCAGAATGCCCGTATAAAAAACAATTTTACCTCCTGGCATACACCAAGCATTTACCGTTTTATCTTCCACCAATTTATATTCCCACTGGTAATCTTTTAAGTAACCGGCATGGCCATTAGCATTGAGCCAGCGTTCTGAAGCCGCAGCAATCTTCTGCCCTACCCTAGTAATCATTTGGGCGTCTTTGGTACCCTCTAGTACTTTGTTCTCGGTGAGAAATTTATCATACTGTGCAAAAGCCATAGGAAACAATTGCTGATTCCCATAAAAGTTTAAGGTACGCTGCCCAGTAAAAGGATTCGTTTTACAAGAGAGTAACAGCAGCAGCGCTGCTATACATAAAATTGTTTTTTTCAGCATAGCCTTTTCTTTTTCTAATATTTCAGTATTTATTCCGGTCCAAAAATATGCAACTCGGTACTGTCTTTACTTATCTCAATACAAGCGACCCCATCAAAGTTAACTAACGTTAGATCTACCTCTTCATTGTCAACCTCAATTTTAGAGATATCAAAAGGTAGGCCGTGGAACTGTAACGTAAAAGTTTCGTAGGAAGTGGTAAAACTACCGTCTTTAAACTGCTGTATGATAAGCTCGTTGGCTTTTCCTCGGAGTCTAAAGTTACGCAAACTATAGCGTCCTTTTTTATGGTCGTAGCCTTCTAGTTGGTCTTCATAAATAGTAGAGGTTTCCAGCCCGTCTTTGTAATACACATCAATATGCAGTGTGGTTATGTCTTTTTCCCCGACATATTGCTGAACCGGATATTTTGGTATCATAGCCCCTTCCTTAATAAACAGTGGAATGGTTTCCAAAGGAGCGGCTACCCACTTTTCTATTTTTCCTTCCACCAATTCCTCGGTCCAGTAGTTGTACCACTTTCCCTTGGGAATATACATACGCCGTCCTTGCGCATTAGGTTCTTGCACAGGACACACTAAAATATGTTCTCCAAATAGGAATTCATCGGTTCTAAAATGGGTTTGATTGTCTTCTTGATCGTAGTAAACTAAAGACTGCAACATAGGTACCCCGTTAGAAACATACTTATAGAAGGTGGTGTACAAATAAGGAAGTAGTTGATAACGTAGCTCAATGTACTTTCTAACAATATCGGTAACCTCTTCTCCAAACGACCATGGTTCTTGATCCCCATGATCTCCACTAGAGTGCACCCTACAGAAAGGGTGAAATACCCCAAGTTGTATCCATCGTGCAAAGAGCTCTCCATTGGGTTGTTCTGCAAACCCGCCGATATCTGATCCTACAAAGGAATACCCACTCATGCACATTCGCTGCATTTGCACATTGGCAATCCACAGATGCTCCCAGGTGGCTACATTATCTCCTGTCCAAGTGGCGCAGTAACGTTGGGTCCCGGCATAAGCGGCTCTGGTAAGCACAAAAGGTCTTTTGGGAAAGGTAAACTTCTTAATACCATTAAAGGTAGCCCGCACCATTTGCATTCCATAGACATTATGCGCCTTGCGATGGCTACAAGGATGCCCATCATAATCGTGGCGCACATCTAAGTTCGCCGTTTTGGAAGGGACTTCCATAATGGCAGGTTCATTCATATCATTCCATACCCCATGAACCCCGAGATCGGCAATCATCTCACGGTAGAGTCCCGCCCACCATTCTCGTACTTGAGGGTGGGTAAAATCTGGAAACTTACAATCGCCAGGCCAAACCTTACCTTTAAAATGAGGACCATCAGCTCTTTTACAAAAATAATCGTTGTCCATCGCCTGTTGGTACACCCAATAATCTCGATCTATTTTGATCCCGGGATCGATCATAGTGACGGTCTTAAAACCCTCCTCTTCTAACTCGGCAATCATTTTTTTAGGGTTGGGAAACCTACGATGATTCCAGGTAAAACAGCGGAAACCCTCCATATAATCAATATCTAAATAGATCGCATCACAGGGAATACGATACTTTCGGAAATTTGCTGCTAGTTGTTTTACTCGCTTTTCGGGATAATAACTCCATTTAGATTGATGAAAACCGAGTGCCCACATTGGGGGTAGTTCTGGCACACCCGTTAAGTCGGTGTAGGCTTCCACTACTTGTGAAATCTTAGGGCCATAGAAAAAATAGTAGTTCATCTGACCTCCATCGGCCCAAAAACTCGTTAGGTTTCTGCGCTCATGCGCAAAATCAAAATAAGTCCCGAAGGAATTGTCAAAAAAGATACCATAGGCCTTTTCGTCGTGTAATCCCACATAAAAAGGAATACTCTTGTATAAAGGTTCTTGGTCTTTACCATAGGCATAGGAATCGGTAACCCAGTTAGAAATCCTTTTCCCCTTTAGATTGGTGTGCGAAGCCTTATCTCCCATTCCGTAGAAGCTTTCTCCGGTTTGGGTAACTTTAGTCATTTTGACAATACTACCACCGTAGTCGTAATTCTCTTCCCAATGGAAACCGGCTTCGTCTTGGTTGATGACATTATCTTCCAAATCGGTGATTTGGATTCTAAGATCACTCTTGTTGATGTTTATCTTGATTTTAGAAGTTTCAATAACATAGTCAGGAATCTCATCTTTAACTTCTAATTTATTGTAGCCCGTGATAACCTCTTTGCTGATGGCATAGGAGAAATCCGGTGCAAAGGCATGTTCCGTAGCATATCGAAAACGGATCATACTATCGCGTAGTACAGTGAGTTCTAAGATAACGCCATTGTGAGTCGTAAAGAAATATCGGTCATTGTCTTTACGGAAGTCAACTACATGATTGGGAAACAAATTTCCCCTTCTTTCCAATTCCGTATTGGTGATCATAGGTAGCAGTTTTTTGGCAAAAAAAGCACATTCCTATGAAAATCGGAAAATTCCTCAAAAAAATAACAAGAGATACCATAAGATTGGTACCACTTATTGCTTGTAAATAAGTATGGATAGTGGTGGTAAGGTAACCTCAACGCTATAATTTCGACCATTCCATGGTACTGGGGAGGGTTTCAACGTTTTTTTACCCATTCCACTGCCACCATATTGTTCAAGGTCACTGTTAAATACCACTTGAAGTGGTTTTTGAAGTGGCACTCCAATACGATATTTTTCGCGAGGCACCGGAGTAAAATTGGCAAAGACTAAAAGATCGTTACTACGCTTATGTCCTTTCCTTATATAAGTGAGCACTGAATTCTCCGCATCGTTCCATTCTATCCATTCAAAACCTACTGGGCTAAACTGCTTTTCATAAAGCGCTGGATTTTCTTTATAGACCGCATTCAGGTCTTGGATGAGTTGTTGTATCCCACGATGGTAATCATAGTTTAACAAATGCCAATCCAAACTCTCTTGAAAATTCCATTCTGAAGTCTGCCCGAACTCACCGCCCATAAAAATTAGATTGGTACCTGGATGGGTAAACATATAACCGTATAAAAGTCTTAGGTTGGCAAATCGCTGCCATTCGTCCCCAGGCATCCGATAGATAAGGGATTGCTTCCCATAAACGACCTCATCATGTGAGAAGGGAAGCATAAAATTCTCTGTGAAAGCGTAGGTCATACTAAAGGTGAGATCATTCTGGTGGTGTTGGCGATAGATAGGCTCTTTTTTAAAATACTCCAAAGTATCGTGCATCCAACCCATCATCCATTTCATACCAAAACCAAGTCCTCCAAAATCTACTGGACTAGAGACGCCGGTGAAGGCAGTAGACTCTTCGGCGATAGTTTGTACCCCTTCAAAACTGGCATATACCTCTTGATTCATTTCACGGATAAAAGAAAGGGCTTCTAAATTTTCATTGTTTCCATACATATTGGGCTCCCATTCCCCTTCTTCTCGCGAATAGTCCAAATAGAGCATGGAGGCTACTGCATCAACACGCAAGGCATCGGCATGATACTCGTCTAACCAAAAAATGGCATTGCTAATCAAAAATGCCCTGACCTCATTACGCCCGTAGTTAAATATTAAACTTTTCCAATCGGGATGATATCCTCGACGACGATCGGGATGTTCATATAAATGAGACCCATCAAAATACCCCAGGCCATGGGCATCTTCAGGAAAATGAGAGGGCACCCAGTCCAAGATGACCCCAATACCCGCCTGGTGAAATCGATCTACCAACAATTTAAAATCTTCTGGTTTTCCAAATCTAGAAGTTGGCGCAAAATAGCCGGTAAGTTGATATCCCCAAGATGGATCAAAAGGATATTCCATAATAGGCATAAACTCAATATGGGTAAAGCTCATCTCTTTAACATAGTCCACGAGTGCTGTAGCAGCCTCAATATAAGAAAGGGACTCCCAACCATGTTTCTTTTTCCAAGAACCAAAATGTACTTCATAAACCGAAAAAGGGCGATCCAAACTGTTGTGATCTGCGCGGTTACCCATCCATTGATCGTCATTCCAATCGTAATTAGCCTTCCAAACGACAGATGCTGTCTTTGGAGGCTGCTCACAAAAGCGTGCAAAGGGATCCGCTTTTTCAGATTGATGTCCATCGTGGTGGGAGGATATGGCATACTTGTATAGCTCACCCTGCTCTATTCCTGGGATAAAACCTTCCCAAATACCACTAGAGTCCCATCGCACGTTTAGGGGATGTGATTCCGTATCCCATTCGTTAAAATTACCGATAACCGCCACAGATTGAGCCGAAGGCGCCCAAACTGCAAAGTATACCCCCCTAACGCCATCTAACTCGATAAGATGTGAACCGAGCTTTTGGTATAGTCGAAAATGTTTCCCTGCTTTAAAAAGGTCAATATCAAAATCTGTAAATAGGCTATGTGGTATTACGCTAGACATAGTGTTATCAATTGTGAACTACAATATTAGGCATCTTTTTTTGGAGGAATACCATCTTAAAAAAAACAGACGTTCATTTTTGGAACGCTTTTTGATTTTGGTAGAAATGTTAAAACGTTTAATCACTAACAATCCATGCTTATGAAAACTATGAAACTACTTTTAGGTATAGCTTTAGCAACTTTTCTAATGGCCTGCGAAGGCCCTGAAGGAATTCCAGGTCCTCCTGGTCTTGATGGACTGGATGGACTTGATGCACCTTTACCTTCTGTTTTTCAAGAAAACGTTAGCTTTTCTTTTGATATCGACAGCAATACTTGGTTTAGCAATACGCTTTCCTACACCGGTGTTGCAGATGGAGATATTTTCTTGGTATACATCTCTTTGGGAGGCGGCCTGTATACCCCGCTACCTGCAAGCTTTTTTGATGAATTTGGGGAGTATCAATATGTCTTTGATCATGATATTAATTCTGTAGAACTCCAAATTATCGGGGATAGCGATTTAGGCGGCCTAGACCTCGCTAGTACAGAAAACCTTCCAGTCCGTGTAGCGATTATGCCTGCTAATCTAATAGGTCAATTTAGTGATAGTGATTTACTAAATTTAGATACGGTGCTAGAAATTAGCGGCATGTCTACAGAAGATATCAAGGTCGGAGTAAATTAGAGAATTTTCACTTACGCGTTAATAAAAGTCTGGCCGTATTGGGCCGGACTTTTATCTTTCTCTTAAGAAAGCAATCTGAAAAAACTACGTCTGATTACTTAGAAAACTTTTAATTTCAAGAAACTTTTAAGGAGAAACTTAAAAGTTGCTATGACTACAAACATTGAAGAAAAAAAGAAAATTATGTTCGCAAGATTAATCATTCTATCATTTTTGATACTAAACGCTTGTTTAGGTGTTTCCCAAGACGGGAAAACCGCCCAGTTGGAGTCGGACAATTCCAAAAAAATCTTCCCAATTACAAAAACAGATGCGGAGTGGCGAGAAGCACTAACAGATATTGAGTACTATGTACTTCGAAAAGCAGCTACCGAAAATCCTTTTACAAGCGAGCTTTTAAATAATAAACAAGAAGGTACTTATGTTTGCGCCGGCTGTGGCACTCCCCTTTTTAAAAGTGAACATAAATATAAGTCTGGTACTGGATGGCCTAGCTTTTATCAGGAAATAGAAGGGAACGTTGCCTACGATGTGGACTATAAAATCGGGTATGCCCGTACCGAAGAACATTGTGCGCAATGTGGTGGTCATTTAGGTCATGTTTTTAACGATGGACCGGAACCAACCGGAAAAAGACACTGTATTAACGGTATAGCCCTTAATTTTGTTCCAAAAGGAAAATAACAACGCTATGAAATCACAAAAAAATGCTATTGAAAAAACAGAAGCGGATTGGCGCAAGCAACTCAGTCCTGAGGCGTATCGTGTGCTTCGCTTAAGCGGAACAGAGCGTCCATTTACCGGAAAATACAACAATCACTTTCAAAGTGGCAATTACCACTGCCATGCCTGTGGAGCTAAACTATTTGAAAGCGATCACAAATTTGAAAGTGGTTGCGGGTGGCCTTCTTTTGACAAAGCCATTCCAGGAGCCATTATCTATGTAAAAGATACCTCACATGGCATGTTGCGTACCGAGACAAGATGTACCAACTGTAATAGTCATTTAGGACACGTTTTCGATGACGGCCCTAGAGAAACCACAGGGCAACGCTACTGTATTAATTCCGTATCCTTAGATTTTGATGCCGACGAAGAATCTAATAAGCCCTAAGGCATCTTTAATGGTTTAAAATTGAGCTGCTAGGGTTATCCTAAAATCTTTGGTAGAAAGTGACTGTACTTCCTTAAATTTGCAGTCCTTTAAAAGAAATACAATTAGGTATGAGCCATTTTGATGTCATAGTTTTAGGAAGCGGACCAGGAGGTTATGTAACAGCGATAAGAGCGTCGCAATTAGGCCTAAAAACTGCTATTGTTGAGAAGGAGAGTTTGGGCGGAGTTTGCTTGAACTGGGGTTGTATTCCAACCAAAGCACTCTTAAAATCTGCCCAGGTTTTCGATTACCTAAAACACGCACAAGACTATGGCTTAAAAGCCGATAATGTGGCCCACGACTTTGATAAAGTAGTACAACGAAGCCGTAATGTAGCCGAAGGCATGAGCAAAGGGGTTCAATTTTTAATGAAGAAAAATAAAATTGAAGTCATTAAGGGTTATGGGAAAGTACAACCTGGAAAAAAAGTTGTGGTTGACAATGATGGTGAAAATACCACCCACACCGCGGATCATATCATTATTGCTACTGGGGCTAGAAGTCGCGAACTACCCTCTTTACCCCAAGACGGCAAAAAAGTAATCGGATATCGTAAAGCAATGACCTTAGAACAACAACCTAAGAAAATGATTGTTGTTGGTAGTGGTGCCATAGGGATTGAGTTTGCCCATTTTTACAATGCTATGGGTACCGAGGTAACTGTAGTGGAATACCTGCCCAATATCGTACCTGTAGAAGACGAAGACATTTCTAAACAATTGGAACGCAGCTTTAAAAAAGCGGGCGTAAACATTAAAACTTCTGCGGAAGTAACCCAGGTTGATACCGCAGGAGAAGGCGTTGTTGCCACTATTAAAACGGCAAAAGGAGAAGAGACGCTAGAAGCTGATATTGTACTCTCTGCGGTGGGTATCAAAACCAATATTGAAAATATTGGTTTGGAAGAAGTAGGTATTGCCACGGATCGCGATAAGATTCTAGTAAATGATTTTTACCAAACCAATATCCCAGGGTATTACGCCATTGGCGATGTTACCCAAGGCCCTGCCCTAGCCCACGTAGCCTCAGCAGAAGGTATTCTTTGTGTGGAAAAAATTGCGGGTATGCATGTGGAGCCTTTGGACTACGGAAACATTCCTGGATGTACCTATTGTACGCCTGAGGTAGCCTCTGTAGGGCTTACTGAAAAAAAGGCCGTAGATGCGGGTTATGATATCAAAGTTGGAAAATTTCCTTTTTCAGCAAGTGGTAAAGCCAAAGCCGGAGGACATGCGGATGGATTCGTCAAAGTCATTTTTGATGCAAAATATGGGGAATGGCTTGGTTGCCATATGATTGTAGCTGGAGTAACAGACATGATCGCCGAGGCCGTGGTCGCTAGAAAATTAGAGACTACAGGACATGAAGTACTGAAAGCGGTTCACCCCCACCCTACAATGAGCGAGGCCGTTATGGAGGCGGTAGCCGATGCCTA
>JBCDGY010000093.1:0-10987 GCA_039414375.1 Bacteroidota bacterium
AAAAAGGAGCAGCACATGAAAATGGAAAGCCTCATTGATGAATTTAGCCTGGGGCATATCCGAAAAAACCGTGGGGATTTATTATCGGGAGGCGAAAGGCGGCGTACTGAAATTGCACGCGCCTTGGCCACAGACCCTAAATTTATTTTATTGGACGAGCCCTTTGCTGGGGTAGACCCCATTGCGGTGGAAGACATTCAACGCATCGTTGCCCAGTTAAAAGACAAGAACATCGGTATTTTGATTACTGATCACAATGTGCAGGAGACGCTGGCAATTACCGAACGCTCTTACTTAATGTTCGAAGGCGGAATTCTTAAAGCCGGAATACCTGAAGACCTGGCTAAAGATGAAATGGTACGCAAAGTATATTTGGGTCAGAATTTTGAACTACGCAAAAAGAAACTCTCGTTTTAATCTACATTATGCGTTAGAGGGGCATAATGAAGGTTAAAAACCCAATAAAATCAGATGATTAAGAGATTCTAGGGTAGCAAATCGCTACGGTGAAATCGAAAACATGAGACCTTTACAGAATGGGTAAAAAAGTGATATGCAACCCAAACTATGGAAAATTTCGACGCCCGATGAAATTTTCCATACTTTGAATTTTGCAAAGGTCTCAACATAACAAAGCGTCCCATTTTGAAGGGATTTAAAGCGCTACTATTGTACGGTAAACTTAAAGGTTAATCCCGCTTCGGCATTGCGAAAAGAACTTGCTATAACAACATCTTTAAGAGGTTGCACGCTATAATCTTGATCGTAAAAATAAAAGGCCCATCCAACGTCTACAAAATCAGGTGATAAGTTAAAATCGCCCGTAGATTTCATAAGTAATCCCACCCGTAATCCGTAGGCATCGCTATTCCTGGTAAGTGTAGCTATTAAAATTCCCGGGCGATCTTCTCGTGGGATTAATTCTCCTCGGGTAGTAACAAATTCATTTTCGGCGAGTGTCACGAGTAAGGGTTCTTCGAACTCACTTGCTTTGGTTAGTCTAAAATAGATTTGGGTGTGGTCTTCTTCAGTCAAATTATAAATACTTTCAGTAGTGCCAGTGTCTAAGATGATCTCATCCGGTACCACCATATTGAGCCATAGGGTATCTCCTACACCATATGCTTGCCTGTCATCATCAACAAAAACTAAATTGGGCACCGATGTTTCATAACTAATCGGCGGTACGTTTTCATCTTCAGGACAACCGCATAAGGAGGCACATAGGGGTATTATTAAAACCGACCATTTAAAAATAGCTATCATCATCTTTCAATTTTATGGAGAAACAATAACGAACTCCCGATGTAAAGTAAAATTACTAAGGGGATACCTGCAAAACCAAAAATGAGGAGCAAAGCACAACTTCCAATTAAGAATAAGTATTTCGCTTTGTTTGCGACAAAACCAAAACCTTTGAATTTTAATGCAAAAAGTGTTATACGAGCGTTGAGCAAGTAGGTACTTAACAAGGTAAGCCCTATTAAGAACCAAGGTGATAAAATAAGGTGATGTAGTTTGGCATTGTCGTGATGTATAAGAATTAGTGGAAGAGACAAGATTAGAATCGCATTTGCTGGGGTCGGGAGTCCTCTAAAAGAGCTTACCTGATTCTCGTCCACATTAAAATTAGCCAACCGATAAGCCGAGGCCAATGTAATAAGAAATCCCAATAGCGGTACTAAGCCCACGGATGTATGCATCCCAAATAAGTCTATATTCCATCCCCCTTGTTGGGACATATGAAGTAATTGAAACATCACGATACCTGGTACCAAACCACTGGTTACTAAATCAGCCAGCGAGTCGAGTTGTACCCCTATTTCACTACTCACTTTTAACAGGCGTGCGGCCAACCCATCTAAAAAGTCACAAACAATCCCAAAAAAAACAAAGAGTATGGCTAATTCTAATTGGTTCATTACCGCAAAAATTACGGCAATACACCCAAAAAAAAGATTACAAAGGGTAATGAAGTTGGGCAAGTGTTGTTTCATTATCTAGGCGTTTCTGTAAAAGTAAACTAAAAATCGTGCGAGCAAACTCAATTTAAGCACAAGCGATTAACAATAATGATGATATTTGCTTCTTGATGATTACTCCAAAATAGCCATGAACTTTTTAGTATATCCAACAAATAGGATAAAACAGGTTTGTGCGAATTATTGACCATGCTAAAAAAATTTAAAATATTCATTTTTAATAACTTACAAAATTTAAACAGATGAAAAGAGTCCTGGTTATGTTATCTGTTTTACTTTTCGCTGTAGTAAGTTGTGCACAGTCCCTTCCCACCCTATCCAATAAAGCCCAGATAAGCGTCATGACTTGCGCAGCGGGAGATGTTTTGTACTATGCCTTTGGTCACTCCGCCTTTCGGGTACAAGACCCTAAGCTTGGTTTGGACATTGTGTATAATTACGGAACCTTCAATTTTGACAAACCCAACTTCTATCTCAACTTTGCCAAAGGGAAACTGGTATATTCCCTAAGCCGAAGAAGCTTTGAACGTTTTCTGTTTGAATATGAGTATGAAAAAAGATGGGTTAAAGAGCAAATATTTGATCTTACCCCCGAGGAAACTAATCAGTTTTTCCGTTTTTTCGTAAAAAACTACCTTCCCGAGAATCGAGACTACCTGTACGACCCCCTCTTCAACAATTGCTCTAATATTACGGCCAACTTGCTTAAAGAACAGTTTGGGGAGGAAATTGTTTTTCATGGCGACCATCTGCCAAAACAATATACTTTTAGGCAACTCGTACGCCAATTTTTACCCATCAACTCCTGGGGATCTTTCGGTATTGAATTGGCTTTTGGCGGAATTACCGATCGTACTGCTACTGTAGAAGAGCATATGTTTTTGCCTTACTATGCCATGGAACAACTACAAAATACCACCAAAGCTGGCGAACCTTTGCTTCGACGAGAACGCGATATCCTAGACTATCCCGAACTAAAGAACCAAAGTACTTTTATGACTTCTCCTCTTTTTTGGTTTATCGTCTTGCTCCTTTTTGTATTAGTACTCACCTATTTGGATTTCAAACACGGTACTTACCATCCCTGGTTGGATTTTCCACTATTTTTACTATCGGGACTAGCGGGCATAGCAATACTCCTATTATGGTTGGGTACCGATCACCAGGTTACGATTAAGAATTTGAATTTTCTGTGGTTGTTGCCCACTAATACTGTGGTCGCTTTTTTGCTCTTTCACTTCGAGCGCTTTCAATGGCTATCGTACTATTTTTGGTTTGCTCTAATCGGCATAGGGCTTATAGTACTGCTGTGGATCTTGCGAGTTCAGGTATTATCACCATTGAATATTCCACTATTACTACTACTTGGAGTGCGCTATTTGTTTTTATTAAAACATCCAAGTAACAAGCTAATATGAACTTTATTACCGTTGAAAATATCTCAAAATCCTACGGGGAACTCAATTTATTCTCTGGGCTTTCCTTTGGAATTAATAAAGACCAAAAAATAGCCCTTATCGCTAAAAATGGCAGCGGAAAAACTTCAATCCTAAACATCATTTCCGGAGAAGATCAGCCCGAAACAGGACAGGTAACCAAGCGAAAATCGCTTAGGGTTGCTTTTCTATCACAGGAACCAAATCTAAATCCGGAATTGACGATTGAAGAAACGATTTTCACCTCGGACAATCCTATTCTAGATATCATAGCTGCCTATGAATCCGCTTTAGAACAGCCTGAAGATCAAGAAGCTTATCAACAAGCCTTTGAAGCTATGGAACGTTATAATGCTTGGGATTTTGAGACCCAGTATAAACAAATTCTATACACCCTTCATTTGGAACGTTTGGATCAACGCGTAGGAGATCTTTCTGGAGGACAAAAAAGACGCCTAGCGCTGGCCAATGCCCTAATTGGGAAACCCGAGTTGCTCATTTTAGATGAACCTACCAACCATTTAGATCTTGAAATGATCGAGTGGTTAGAGGCCTTTTTTAAAAAGGAGAAGATTACCTTATTTATGGTTACCCACGACCGTTATTTTCTGGAGCGGGTATGCAACGAAATATTAGAGCTAGAAAACAATACCATCTACAGCTATAAAGGCAATTACAGTTACTACCTCGACAAAAGAGACGCACGACTAGAACGTGAGGCGGTAGAACAGCATAAAAACAAGCTACTTTATAAAAAGGAACTGGATTGGATGCGACGACAGCCTAAGGCGAGAACTACCAAATCCAAATCTCGTATTGACGATTTCAATAAAATAAAATCACTGGCGCATCAACGCAGGGCTGCACATGAAGTGCAGTTAGAACTAAACATGGAACGCCTGGGAAGTAAAATAGTTGAACTACACAACGTTGGCAAGGCCTATGGGGAGCAGACGCTTCTACATCAATTCAACTACAACTTTACCAAAGGAGAACGGCTTGGTATTATCGGTAAAAACGGTACTGGCAAATCCACTTTTTTAAATTTACTCACTGGACGCGAAGCCCTAGATAACGGCAAAATAGTCGTAGGTGACACTATTAAATTTGGGTACTACACCCAAGTAGGTATTGAGGCCAAAGTGGGACAAAAAGTAATTGATGTCATTAGGGCTTTTGGAGATTTTATCCCCTTAAAAAAAGGCAGACAAATTTCTGCACAACAATTACTTGAACGTTTTCTATTTGATCGCAAAAAGCAATACGACTATGTAGAAAAGCTAAGCGGTGGCGAACGAAAACGACTTTACCTCTGTACGGTGCTTATTCAAAACCCAAATTTTTTGATCCTAGACGAACCTACTAATGACCTGGATATTGTAACGCTTAATGTACTCGAGAGCTTCCTTCTTGATTTTCCAGGTTGTCTTATTGTGGTGTCGCACGATCGCTATTTTATGGACAAAATTGTAGACCATTTGTTTGTCTTTAAAGGTGGAGGTGTTATTGAAGACTTCCCAGGGAACTACTCTGACTATAGGGCCTATGAACAAAGCCGAATTCTAGAGGAACGCGCCGAAAAAACACGTGACAAGTCTGAAAAAAAATCATGGAAAGCCAAGGATAACAGTCCCAGCCTCACCTACCAAGAACAAAAAGAGCTACAACAGTTAGAGCGGCAAATCCCAAATCTAGAAGAAGAAAAAGAAGCCTTACAGCAAAAGTTCACTGAAGAAGGACTCTCAGGTGAAGAAATAGCAGCCCTTTCCATAGCTTTAGGGGCATTAGAAAAGGAGTTAGACGCCAAAACGGAACGTTGGTTTGCCCTCTCCTCAATACAAGATTCTTAAGTAAATCCAAGCTTTTTAGAAGCCTTAATAATGCTCCAATATCTTTGTTTTCTACTGAAGTCTACCAATGAACATGGCGTGCATTCCCCTTTTGTATTCGACTATTTGACCAAGTGTTTGTATGCAAAACCTAAAAAATCTTCCAACAAATTAGAAAACCTCATACTTAAAAGTGTTGACTACTTTTCGTTCCAACAAGTAACGGTAAAAGGCAACTTAAAATTGGAAGATACCATAGCCACTTTACTACCCAAAACATCATCGCAACTACTAAGACAAGATCTGTTTTTGTTTACAAACGATGCTTTTGAAAATGCTACAGATAGTCTTTTGCAGCCGCACTTACACAACGAAAGCATGCTGATTTTTGACGGCATTCGTACGTCCAGGGAGAGCTTCCTCAATTGGCAACGATTTAAAGCACACCCTCAATTAACGGTAACTATTGACTTTTATCGGTTTGGTATTGCATTTTTAAGACGTGAACAACAG
The DNA here is from genome assembly GCA_039414375.1 of Bacteroidota bacterium. Taxonomy (GTDB): domain Bacteria; phylum Bacteroidota; class Bacteroidia; order Flavobacteriales; family Flavobacteriaceae; genus Croceivirga. The sequence continues at coordinate 5,761 of JBCDGY010000093.1, forward strand.
AAAGAACATTTTATCCTTCGATGTTAATCCCAAATTATGCATTTGAGCAACGCTACACTTTTTATGTTGTTCTGAAAAGGTCTTTGTAATTTTAAAGAGAACTCATTGAAACTTTTTGGATTGAATGAGTTCATAGATACATGATTTATGGACACTATCTTTTATGCAATCTTGGGCCTTTTGGCATTGGTGTATTTTGTTATTCTGTTCTACAACAAAAAGGAACGTAAACAACGAAAATCACGCCAATTTATGGAAGGCAAACGCAGGCACAATACCAAGTAGCGAGAATTATTAGAGGTTATTAGAATTTTGATCGCCTTTGTGAATTGATTATATTTAAAGAAATCACAATTATTATGGATACGCTTCGATTAATGGCGGCACAAGAGATGGCGATTTGGATATTCGGTATCATTCTATTGATAGCCATTGCAGGGTTTTTTACCCGAAATAGTCAAAAGAGAAAACGATGGTCCAGAGTTTTTGGAAAACAGAAACCATCATACAACAACCATTGATTTCCAATAATGGTAATAGGTTTAGTGTAACCCACACATTACACCAAAGTTTTAAGAAGTAGTAGCCGTTTTTGATAGATACCCCTTGAAAATATATACTAAAACTGGAGATCGTGGTACCACAGCCTTGTTCACAGGAACAAGAGTACCTAAGTATGATAGCCGTATTGAAGCCTATGGCACCCTAGATGAACTTAATGCTTGGCTAGGCCTTTTACGCGACCAACCCATTGGTACATCCTATAAAGAAGCAATAATCCATATACAAGAAAAACTCTTTACGCTTGGTGCTATCCTTGCCACAGAACCTCAAAAGGACCATCGCCTAAAGATTTCACGAATTGAAGAAGCAGACCTCCATTTTCTGGAACAAGCTATGGACGCTATGAACGAGAATCTGCCTCCGATGACCAACTTTATACTTCCTGGCGGGCACACTACAGTGTCATACTGTCATGTAGCCCGTACGATTTGTCGCAGAGCCGAGCGAATGATTGTACACCTTCACGAACATGAACCTGTACCAGAAACCGTTTTAGCCTTTATAAATCGGCTTTCCGACTATCTTTTTGTGCTCGGAAGAGCACTAACAAAGGACTTAAATGCAGAAGAAACCAAGTGGATTTCAGATAAATAAACTGACTATCAATATATTACATTTCGAAATCGTTAGAAATAAAATAAATCATAAATATCTTTGTTTTTAGTTGGAGGATAAGCGCGAAAAATTATTTTTGCAAAAATTTAAAATTACACTTTCGCTATGTATTGGACCTTAGAACTGGCTTCCTATTTAAGCGATGCCCCTTGGCCAGCCACCAAAGACGAATTGATCGACTATGCAATCCGAACAGGAGCCCCTTTAGAAGTGGTTGAGAACTTACAGTCTATGGAGGAAGAAGGCGGAGAGATATACGAGTCTATTGAAGAGATATGGCCCGACTATCCTACCGAGGAAGACTATTTATGGAATGAGGATGAGTATTGAATCCTAGACACAACCTTATAACAAAGCCTCTTTAACGAGGCTTTTTTTGTGTAATTTTGACAGTCCAGCCCATTAGCAAGCAAGGCTTCTACAAATGGAACGGCTTTTGCCGATACAAATCAAATTGAATTCATGAGCATCATCAATTCCGTACTAAAGGTCTTCGTAGGAGATAAATCGGAGAAAGACGTTAAATCGTTACAACCCTTAGTTAAAAAAATACGCGCCTTTGAGTCAGAACTTGAAGGGCTTTCTGCCGATGCACTACGTGCTAAAACCATTGCCTTTAAAGCATTGATCCAAGAACGGTGTGCTACCACAAACGATCAAATAGCTTCACTAAAATTAGAAGTGGAATCTTCCACAGACATCGATAGAAATGAGGCTATCTACACCGAAATTGATAAACTAAACGAGGAGGCCTATAAACAAGCCGAAGAGACCCTAAATGAAATTTTACCCGAGGCTTTTGCGGTGGTTAAAGAAACCGCCAAACGATTTGCGAATAACAGTACCATAACGGTTGAAGCTACTGCCTTTGATAGAGCAATTTCTGGAGAAGCGGACTATGTCACTTTGGAAGGAGAGCAAGCCATTTGGAAAAACTCCTGGAATGCTGCTGGCAAAGAGGTTACCTGGGATATGGTGCATTACGATGTGCAACTTATTGGGGGCATTGCACTACATCAAGGAAAAATTGCCGAGATGCAAACGGGAGAAGGGAAAACCTTAGTAGCCACACTACCCCTTTATCTCAATGCTCTTTCAGGAAAAGGTGCCCATTTGGTAACTGTTAACGATTACCTGGCCAAAAGGGATAGCGCTTGGATGGCTCCGATTTTCGAGTTCCACGGCTTATCGGTAGATTGTATCGATAAACACCAACCCAATTCCGATGGCCGCCGAGCTGCTTATAATGCAGATATTACCTATGGTACCAATAACGAATTTGGTTTTGACTATCTGCGTGACAATATGGCCCATACCCCAGGCGATCTCGTGCAACGTCCGCATCACTACGCCATAGTCGATGAGGTAGACTCGGTATTGATAGACGATGCCCGAACCCCCCTTATTATCTCTGGACCCGTTCCTGAGGGAGATCGCCATGAGTTTAATGAGTTAAAACCCAAAGTGGCCGATATCGTTCAAAAACAACGGCAACACTTGACAGGGGTTCTAGCAGAAGCTAAAAGAAAGATCAAAGAAGGTGATACCAAAGAAGGTGGTTTTTTACTACTTCGAGTATATCGTGGACTCCCTAAAAATAAGGCACTTATCAAGTTTTTAAGTGAAGAAGGTGTCAAGCAGCTACTACAAAAGACAGAGAACTTTTATATGCAAGACAACAATAGGGAAATGCCTAAAGTAGACGAGGACCTATTGTTTACTATTGAAGAAAAAAACAATCAAATCGAGCTCACCGATAAAGGGGTGGCCTATATCTCTGGAGAGCAAGACAAAGACTTTTTTGTGATGCCCGATATAGGCGGTGAAATTGCCCGTATCGAAGCCCAAGAACTTGATCTTGAAAAAGAGGCAGAACTCAAAGAAGTTCTTTTTCAAGACTTTGCTATAAAAAGTGAGCGCATCCATACTATGAGTCAATTGCTAAAGGCATATACGCTTTTCGAAAAAGATGTAGAGTATGTCGTAATGCAAAACAAGGTATTGATTGTTGATGAACAAACTGGGCGTATTATGGATGGCCGCCGCTATTCAGATGGATTACACCAGGCTATAGAAGCTAAGGAAAATGTAAAGATTGAAGCCCTTACGCAAACCTTCGCCACCATCACCCTTCAAAACTATTTCCGGATGTACAACAAGCTCGCCGGAATGACGGGTACTGCAGTTACAGAAGCAGGAGAGTTTTGGGAAATCTACAAATTGGATGTCGTTGAAATTCCTACCAACAGACCCATTGCAAGAGACGATCGTAATGATCTCATTTATAAGACAAAAAGGGAAAAATACAATGCCATTATCGACCAGGTTACCCAGTTGTCAAAATCAGGTCGTCCTGTTTTAATTGGTACTACTTCCGTTGAAATTTCCGAGTTACTCTCCAAATTATTGAGCGTAAGGAAAGTACCGCACAATGTTCTCAATGCAAAACTGCACAAGAAAGAAGCAGACATCGTTGCCGAGGCTGGTAACGCAGGCGTCGTTACTATTGCTACAAACATGGCAGGTAGGGGTACTGATATTAAGTTGAGTGATCAAGTGAAAGCTGCTGGTGGTTTGGCTATTGTCGGTACCGAAAGGCACGATTCTCGTCGAGTAGACCGTCAGTTACGCGGTCGCTCTGGGCGTCAAGGAGATCCTGGAAGTTCGCAGTTTTATGTTTCTCTAGAAGACAATTTGATGCGGCTTTTTGGATCGGACCGTGTTGCTAAAATGATGGACCGAATGGGCTTAGAAGAAGGGGAGGTCATACAACACTCGATGATGACCAAATCCATAGAACGAGCTCAGAAAAAAGTAGAAGAGAACAATTTTGGCATCCGTAAACGATTATTGGAGTATGACGATGTAATGAACGCGCAGCGCGAAGTAGTTTATAAACGTCGGCGCCACGCCCTTCAAGGGGAACGACTGAAGGTAGATATCGCCAATATGGTATACGATACCTGTGAAGTAATCGCAGAAACCAATAAACTAGCGGATGACTTTAAAAACTTTGAGTTTGAACTCATCAAGTATTTTTCGATTACTTCCCCTATTGACGAGAACGAGTTTAAAAGTTTAGGCTTTCAAGAGATTGCCGGAAGGATTTACAAAACTGCTTACGATCACTATCTATCCAAAATAGCCCGTAGTGCCGCGTTGGCTTTTCCTGTCATTAAAAATGTATATGAAAACCAATCAGATCGTTTTGAGCGTATTGTAGTGCCTTTTACGGATGGTGTGAAAACTTTAAATGTAGTTACCAACCTTAAAGACGCTTATGAAAGTGAAGGCGAACAACTGATTAATGATTTTGAGAAGAATATTACACTAGCCATTATTGACGATTCGTGGAAAACACACCTCAGGAAAATGGACGAACTAAAACAGTCCGTTCAATTAGCGGTGCACGAGCAGAAGGACCCTTTGCTTATTTACAAGTTTGAGGCCTTTGAACTTTTTAAAACGATGATGGATAAGGTGAATAAAGAGGTTACCTCTTTTCTCTTCAAGGGAGAACTACCACAAGAAAACACAGGGCAAATACGGGAGGCGCGAACCGTGAAAACGCCTAGGGAAAAATTAAAAACTACTAAAGAGGAAATCCCCAATAGTGATGAATTGGCGGCCCAACATCGTGCTGCTGGCCAAACACAAGGGCAACAACAGAAAACGGAAACCATCATTCGCGAACATCCCAAAATAGGACGTAATGATAGAGTGACTATAAAACATGTTATTTCGGGGGAGAGCAAAACTGTAAAATTTAAGCAAGCAGAACCGTTACTCACCAAAGGGGAATGGGTACTGATTCAAGAGTGATGCATACCTTACCTAGTAATTTAAAAAAGGCAATTTTTAGTTGCCTTTTTTGATTATGTTACAAAACATAGTTAGCTTTACTATTAAAGTCCCCAATCAGCTAAGTATAACGTATAGGGAATACGATAAGTCCGACTAGTTTATAATCAAAGGTCAATTAATGAAGCTATTGTCTAAGGACAAGCCGCCTATAGGGACGAATCACTTGGCAGAAATGCTCAATTAC
>JBCDGY010000094.1:0-10947 GCA_039414375.1 Bacteroidota bacterium
CCAAGCAGCAACAATTGAACAATTACCAACAAGCCATCCAAAAGCAGATCCAAGAAGAAGACCAGAAGATGACCCAAACGGTAATCAACGATATCAATGCCTATGTCAAGGAATACGGTAAGCGGGAGGGGCACCGGATCATCTTTGGGGCTAGGGGTAGCGGTAGCATCATGTATGCCGAAGAAGCAGCCAACCTCACAGAAACCGTATTAGCAGGTCTTAATGCACAGTACCATGGGGAGTAGGCAGATCGGATGGTGTTTGGCCATGGTATTATTGCTATGGGGTTGTGGATCACAAGAATTTGAAAGCAAAGCAGCCCTAATGGCCTACCTCCGCGATCCAGGAAATGGCTACCACCTCACCGAGCATGTAAATGGGGTGGACTATGCCCTTACTTACCGTCCAACCGATTTGTTGGTGACACAAAGCTTATCGGCAAATTCAAGTAAGGAAGAAATAGATAGCTTAAAAACCGTCTTTGGTGACCAATTGTATTTTAATCTAAGCATCTCCAAAGCAGGGAAAGAAGTGTTGAACACTTTTGCCGGCAACCGGCGACAATTCGGAGCTATGGTGAACCAATTGGCCTTTGGCCTCTCTAACAAAGTACAATTGCTTACGGCAAAACGAGATACTATAGCTATGATAAGCCATCTATATCCCCGGTTATATGGTATGGGTGGCGGGAATACCATTTTGATGGCCTTTCCTAGAGATGAACGGCTTTTTAAGGGGGAAACCTTTCAACTTTCTGTAACAGATCTCGGCCTAGGCGGTGGAAAGCTCAATTTTGAATTTAAATCCAAGGCCATTGCCAATGAACCTAAAATAAAACAACCATGATTAATAAGCATAATAGTCTTATCCCAATTGTTATCCTTTTAACGAGCTTATGGGGAATACAGCAGATAGCGGCACAGGATGGCCCTGATAAATTGCTTTTTAAAGATGGTACTACCAAAATAGGTCATGTAAAATACCACCCGGGACGTACAAAGGTGCGCTTTAGAAAGCATAAAAAAGGAGAATTACAATTTTTTGATTTTCGAGAAGACCTCAGTCGCTTAATTAAAAATTATGGGGAAAATGATGAAACCATTTATGAGATGAAACCCATCGGTAAAAAGCAATTGCCTACTGTATTAAAGGTAAAAGTAGAGGGTTACCTTTCTTTATATGTAAAAACAACCCACGGTATAGGAGGCGGAACTATGGATGGTTCTGGGGCCTTTGTAATGGGAAATGGATACAGTATTACCGATGGTTATGTACAAAAAAAAGGTGATAGTACACTTACACATTTATCCTCTACTGGCCTTTTCGGAAGGCGTTTAAAGAAATCATCGGTGGCTTATTTCCGTGACTGTCCCACTTTAGTACAAAAAATTGAGAACAAAGTGTTTACCAAAACTAAACTAAAAGAAATAGTCACCTACTACAATACCGAATGCCAGTAACCAACAAACATCCAAAAGTCAAATGAAAACGACAACACCCACACATCGTTTAATTGCAGTGTTTTTAACACTAAATTTTTTAACCTCGCTGGTTCCCGTAAACCTGTTGTATGCTTCTAACAATGGCCCAAGTGTACCCGAGGCTGCTGGTTTTGAACCCTTTGATGCTAGCGATATGGTGAATTTGAGCACAGGAGACCTTTCTTATGTACTACCCTTGTTAGAAGTACCCGGTCCTGAGGGAGGGTATCCCATAAGCATGTCATACCATGCGGGTATTACCCCAGATATGGAAGCCAGCTGGGCAGGACTTGGGTGGTATCTCAATCCTGGAGCCATTAATCGAAGCCTAACGGGAACACCGGACGATTGGAAGGGGGGGCAAAGTATCAACTTTATATCCTTTTCAAAAAGTGAAACTTTTTATAGTGTTAATGTTGATGTCGGTTTTGAGGGTGGTGCTTCGGTAGGCGTTGGTATGAGTTGGGGGGGTAACAAAGGACTTTCTGGTTCTGTTAGCGCTGGTGCCCTCGGGATGTTTGCAGATGTCTCTACAGATGGAACTATTAGTGGAGGCTTCGGCATTGGTATTCCCGATAAAGATAGCCCATTACGTATTGGAGCTAGTGCCAGTTACAACCTAAACTCTGGAAAAGGGGGCTATGGTATTAATGCCTATGTAAGTCCAGAGCTCAATTCAAAGGGGAATTACTCTACCAGGGCATATACTGGGATTAGTCTTAATTCCAACGGAGGTCTATCAGTAAGTGGCGGTGTCGGCTTTTCTAACAAAGAAGGTGCAAATACCCGTGCAGGGGGTAGTATAAACTCTAGCAGTTTTTCCTCAGGGGACTACAGCGTAGAACAAGATTCGTGGGGGGTATCGCTGCCCTTCCATTACGTAGGGTTACCCCTAACGTTAGGCTTTCGTAAGCGCAAGGTAACCTATTCCTTAAGAAAGGGGTATAACCATCGAGAGTGGGGTGCGCTTTATAGCTGGGATATGCCCAATATTTCTCAAAATAACACTAACCCGGTAGGTAGTTTGGATACTGAGTTCAACGATTATCAAGATCGCTTTTACACCATGGATATGTACGAACAGCCCCTACCGCAAAATGAAGAAGACTTTATTACCGACGTTTCCGCCAATAACGAACGCATTAATTTCGCCTATCTAGGGTACGACAGCTATAATGTTGCTGCACCAGGGGTTTCGGGCAACCTATCTCCACGCATGTTCCAGAACATTACTTTAATGGGCAAAGGAGACAATCGCGGTAGCGCAGCAGATGGTAAAAAACTCCATATTTTTCATCATCGGGGTAATGGTGAAGTAGCTCAACGTCGTTTTGGTGACAACAATACCCCTAATGATCTCCATTTTTATTTCGATGGGCAGTATGCCGATCAGGAAACCGTGGTGCCTAGTACTATTAATAATAGCATTGGCAGTTCCTTGAGTAATTATATAATGGGTGGGGGGCACACCAATCCAAACGATAGGGCCACTACCCCTTCTTTTGTAGAAGTCTTTACCAATGCAGAGGTAGCCGATGGGTGGGCTCAAGCCAGTGGTCTTTTACTTACAGAGTCCTACGACGCTAATATTAGAGGCGATCAACAGCGATTTCCACAAGAGGGTATTGGTGCCTACAAAATAACTTCTCCCGACGGTAAAACCTATCATTTTACTCTGCCAGTATACCATTACGAGCAGGTGCAACGCACCCTTTTATTGGAAAACGAGAACCCAAGTAATAACAATGCGCGACATGTTAATGAAAAAAGGCAATATTCTCCTTACGCCACCCACTGGCTTTTAACGGCCATTACCGGTCCTGATTATGTAGATACCAATGGCGACGGCATCCCTAATGAGGCGGACTATGGCTATTGGACACTTTTGGAGTATGGTCAATGGTCCGAAGGCTTTGTTTGGCGTACCCCTTGGGAAGATCATGTACAAAACTACAATACTGACTTAGCTAGTGAAATAGGCGAAGACGACTTTGGGCAATACATGTTTGGTCGCAAACAATTGTATTATTTGGACAAGATAAAGACGCGTACCCATAGCGCCATTTTTGTAAAAGATATTCGCATGGATGGGGTGGGTAAAGACCTAAACTACAGATTCGACAACGCCAATGGTAGTGGTTATAATGAATTGTACGCCTCAGGAGGTAATCAAGGGTTTAACCAAACCAACCCTATAGATGTTAAAGAAACCAATGTATATTATCCAAGAGAATATGTGCTAAAGCTAGATCGCATTGTTTTGTTGCGTAACGAGGTCGCCAATCAATTATCCAAAGTGTCAGCGGGCAATTTGGGGACTGGGTTCTCTGGTTATAGTCCTGATGATACCCATCAACCAGGTTGGCGTTCACTAGATTACGGGCAGGTATATGGCAGCAACTACAGCTATGGCCTGCATCAAGAAAGTCAGGTTTTTGACGTAAACGACTTATCATCCAGTTTTATCGCTACCCACGCACAAAAGGTAGTAGTGCTTAATACAGACTATGCTTTAGCGAAAAACTCCTACTCTTCTATTAACGTAGCAGGAGGTAATCCTAGTCTAGGACGACTTAGCCTCCGTAGTGTATCCTTTAAGGGAAAGGGCGGTCAGGGTATTATGCCCGATGTACGCTACTCTTACTATATGGAAGAAGTACCAAACATGTCGTTTGATTTTGCCTCTGGGCGCTCTCGCCAGGCCCTGGTACAAGACTATGCCAAAATTCGTGAACAACAGGTGGATGAGTGGGGTTTTTTTGCGGGTGAAGTAAATGGACAAGGTAAATGTAAGGCTTGGAGTCTTAAACAGATAGATCTTCCCACAGGCGCGAACATTACTATTGATTATGAAAAGGACACCTACTGGACAGAAGCCTTTGCAAGAAGGTATTGGCAAGACGATCTTAAAATTGCGGTGGCCTACGATCCCAGTCAAGATTGGGGTTATGTAGGTAATTTTCGAGGATATCGGGACTACCAGATTTTTATACAGAACGACAATGCCTCATACAGAAATAACTATGTAGATTTTTCCAAATATTTTACTGTTGGAGAAGAAGTCTACTTTGATCTTTGGATTTGCAAGATTGAGGACTATAGTATTGGAGGTGGAGAGGATAGGAATCACATTCGAATTCCGGGCAGTATCTTAGAAGTACCTGACGAGGTGGCTGATTTACATCCAGACCCCGTCATCTTACCTATGACGGTACTTGACATCCTACCTGACAACACTTTGGTACTATCTTTTAAACTGGCTCATAATTGGAATAACCATTTTCAATTAGGTCCTGGTGGTGGAGTGGACTATTCTCCGATAAGCACCAATTTTACGAATCCCAATTACTTTGCAAAACGAGATGACCAAGGATCACCTAGGTTTAGGAATAAACCCAAAGGGCAATGCCATAACGAAGGAGGTGGCCAGACGGCGCATACTATGACCTATAAACTGTTGGCCAATAAAATTCCGGAAGATGAAACTGGTGGTGGTCTACGAGTAGATCGTTTGATTACCAGTTCGGAGAACGGCACCTACATTACAGATTACGATTACAATGTACCTATAGGGCTACCCAATGCTGGCCGTAGCTCTGGTATTACCTCCTATGCTCCAGTGGATGGGCTTAAATACGTACCCTACCAGACTGAGTTGCCACCACCGGGAGTTATGTATGAATATGTAACTATGACCAATAAAGATATTGATGGTAGGCCTCATAGTTCGGTACGTTACCGCTTTAATACACTAAAACAGGTATTCGATATTTTTAATCCTAATATGGAAATGCCCGCTGTTGGACAGGGGAGTACCGAAGACCCCATTTTTTGGGCTAATGTCACAGAAGCTATAGCCCCCGGTGCTAATGTTAAGGGCGTAGAAGCCAAAGAAGTAGCCTTACACATCAATACCGGTGCAGTAGGTCAGTTGCGTTCAATCACCTATCTGAACAACGCAGGACACCTACTTTCTAAAACCGATCATTTTTATACCAATGGAACCCAGCTCATTGATGATGGGCGGGGTGCTATTACGGAATCGTTTCAGAATATGAAAACCATTTTCCGTACCAATGACGAAGGAACAAATATTCAGTACAATCAAACCAAGCGCAAGCTGAGTGTTTCGTCCCGCACAGAATACAGTAATGCTTTAAAACGCAAGGTGGTACGGTCCGGTGGTCAACAAACGGAAACCCGTTATAGTGATATCGATCCCCTGCTAGGCACCTATCTCACCAGCGAAACAAAACGGTCCGATGGCACGTGGCGGCGGGAGCGTCGCTACCCGGCTTATCATTTCTATCCAGAGATGGGCCCCAAATCCGATGACCCGAATAACGCCAATATGCTCACCCAAGAAGGTATGATCCTTACCGATGTGGGTATACCAGATGCGTATAGTAGTACCAGTGCTAGCGTAACCACCTGGAGCAATAGCACCCGTTATACAGATTCGGACGTCTTGGCTACCGGGCAGCCATGGCGCAAGCATCGCAGCTATGTATGGCGCGGCGCCCAAGCTGCGAATGGTACCTTTGGTCAAGTGTTGGACGGTAATGATTTCAACTGGGGCAGTACTACCCAGCAATCTAGCTGGCTCAAAACCTCTCAGATCAACCGTTATACCCATTGGTCTGCACCCGTAGAGTTTGAAGATATCAACCAAAACTTGGCAGCGACCAAGATAGGGCAGCAAAACGGTAGGGTATATGCCACCGGTAATGCTGGTTATCAAGAGCTCTTTTACTGTGGGGCCGAACTTTTTGAAGCTACCGGGAGCATGGGTGTTGGCGTGGGTACTGCTACGGAATGGAGCAATCCTGCAGACGTACATACCGGAACACATTCCCTAAGAATCAATCAAGGAGAGCAGGGCTATGTACTCATGGCTAGCGAAGGAAAAACTGATAATTACAAGGCCTCCCTTTGGGCTAAGAAAGGCACCCATCAAAATGTAGTGCTCAATGTAGGCGGTTTGTCTGCTCCGGTAACCGCGTCACCCTACGAAATGGTTGAAGCTGGTAACTGGGTACAACTCAACTTCTATTTTAAGATCCAAGGTACGCAACAGATTAGTGTAGGTAGCACTAGCAATGCAGTGTTTGTAGATGACTTTAGGGTACATCCGGTAACCACCAATATCGTCTCTTACGTTTACAACAATTGGGGAGAACTGACCCATGTGTTGGGGGCCAACAATATGGGTACCGAATACCGCTACGATCTAGAAGGCCGTTTAGAAGAAGTGCTGTCCGAAGTACAAGACCTGTCACCTACCCAGCCTGGAGGGTTCAAGCGTATCAACACCTATGAGTACACCTACAAAAACCAACAACCTTAAAAGCCATGAAGATTTTACAAAACACCACTATAAAATCATACCTCTGGGTACTACTATGCGGGCTGAGCATGGCGGTTAAGGGGCAGTATGTAGGAGAAGTACCAGTTACCCTCGCTTTAGTTCGAGATGGTGGTACCTCCTGCCGTGCCATACAATTATCCGAAACAACCTATACAGGGGTAGCTTTTGAATTGCAGCCTCAAGGCAACGCTCCATGGGCGAGCCTCACCCAAACGGCAGTAGGGGCTAAGGTGATGCTGTGTGCTACAGCACAGGCCAACCCTACCACCGCCTTGCGCAGTACCACCTTTGTGCTCCGCCGGAAAGATACGGGTACGGCCATTAGCACCATAACAATAGTACAAGAGCCGGGAGATAACCAGGCTGCAGCGCCAGCTGCAGTACCCCAATCGGTAGTAACACCGAGGTCTACCAATACCTTTAACACCCAAAATTCTAGTGGCTGCCCTTACGGTCCAGAAATTTGTGGCGGTAGTTCTGGCGGGGGCGGGGCAACCACCAATTCCTCTTGTTTTGTCAACTTTGCTAGTAATACCAATGCTTTTTTTGATCATAATGCACAAAGCCGTACCTATACTTTAGTATATAGTGGGGGCTGTACGAGCAGTAGTGTTTCGAGTTTTACCTTTACCACTTCCAGTGGTGCACCATTGCCCTCCTGGATTTCGGCTTCTAAAGTAGGCGGTAATGTACGCGTTACGCTCACCAGAAATAACGCTAGTGCAGCCCGTACTATAGTTATGTTAGTTCGGGTAAATGGCTACTCTGGTAATTTGTTAGGGATTGCAGGAACGCAGATTAGCCAAAGCTGCCAAAACCAAGGCTATTGGTATATTGACCGCGATGGCGATGGCTATGGAGACCAGGCAAGCCAATACTACGGCTGCCGCTCACAAGGCGCTACCAACCACATTGCCCAAGGGGGCGATTGCGATGACGATAATGCCAATATCAATCCCACTTCGGTTTGGTACAAAGATGGCGATAATGATGGCTTTGCATCAATTACCCGCTCCCAATGCTCTCGACCTTCGGGAACAGGTTGGACCTTAACCGTAAAGCCGCTGGGCGATTGTAATGATGGCAATGCGGGTATCAACCCTAACACCTACTGGTATCGCAATAACGATGGCGACGGCTTTGCTGCAGAAAGACGCCGGCAGTGTGGCCAACCTAGTGGTAGTGGGTGGAGTATTACGGTACGCCCCCTAGGGGATTGTAACGATAACAACGCCGCCATCCATCCCAATACCATCTGGTATGGCGATGGCGATAACGATGGTTATGAGGCCTCTAGGCAACAATGTACAGCCCCTACCGGCTATCAACTCACTCCCACGGGGCTGCCCACTGGGGATTGTGACGATGCCGATGCCTCTGAACGTCCAGGAGCAGTGTGGTATTCTGATAGCGATGGCGACGGCTTTCGCGATCCCGATTACCTCTTGCAAACTCTTACCCAATGCAACAGACCGAGTGGGGGACCCTGGACAACTAACTCTGGAATAGATCGCTGTCCCACCCAAGCGAATACAAGCAACCAAGGCTGCCCCACCAGCAACCACTTCAATTGTAACGGTACTGTTTATGATCCCGATGTGTCCCACTCTTATATCGACTTAGACCAAAGTAGTATTACGATGCCCTCCGGCGGAGGAGACAACAGCGTAACCATTAGCTTTTACCAGTATCCCAGAACACTACTGGACTGCCCTGTTGCGAGCTATGATTTGTTCTTAGAGGTACCAACCTGGGTAAGCTATAGCATACAACCCAACAACCGCCAAATAGACCTTACTGTACAGTCCAATAACAGCAGTACCGAGTCCCGTAATACACAACTAAAACTCTATGTAAACGGTGTCGAAAAAAGAACCATTGCGGTAACCCAAGACGGTAATAACAACAATGGCGGGGGTGGTAATGATGGATGTACCGTAAGCCGAAGCCTAGTAGTTAATGGCGTACCCCAGAGCGATTCCGCATTGGTGGTTTCCGAAACAGGTAGTGAGATTGTGGTAACCTATACTTTTTCAGAGGCCAGCTGTATGGACAACTTGCGCCTGGTAGACTTGCAACGCCCAGTTTACAACAATGGCGAAGTAAATTTTGAGGGGCTGCCTTCTGGTATTCCAGTAACGGAGCTGGGCTTTACAGCTACCACCCGTTCTTTTCGCATAAACGTTCCTTTCAATGAATTGGAAGGGCGTACTTTTATTGTAGCTGCCGCTTCAGATACTGACCAACGCGATGCTTTAAACCCCAATACCATTCGTATCTATGGCGACCCTTTTCAATTGTCGCAGGCCACCTGCGCCTACCAATGGTATTACGATAGCGATAAAGATGGCTTGGGCGACTATGGCGCTCCACCAGTAATAGCTTGCTTTGCTCCCGGTCCCGATTGGTATAACGAAGCCCTGGACCGTTGCCCGAACAAACCAGGTACCGCAGCGCTCTTTGGCTGCCCGCCAGAATCCGATAATTGGAATACCGTTACCAGTCGCGGCTTCGATCTGGCCAATGCCCCTAAAACTGCTGACAAACAATATTTTGACGATCTTGGCAAACTGGTACAACAGCAAAGTTGGGATGTAGCTACCAACGAACGTTGGGCCTCTCAAACGCTCTACGATTTGCATGGGCAGCCAGCCCTAAGCACCCTTTCTGCCCCTATAGGCAACGACAATACTTTCCTATACCAAAAGGGGCTGGCCAAAACTACAGCCAACCAAACCTATAGCCTTTACGATTTTGAGTTTGCCAACAAAGCAGAACCTTTGCCTTTGGGTAGTGCTGAAAACAGTATTGGCTGGTACTATAGCGAACAGAATAATAAAGAAGCCTATCAAGATGTAACTGACTATCCCTTTGTGCGTTCGGTATACAGTGAGCTAAATCCAGGTACCGTGCTCAGTACCTTAGGCGGTAATAAGGTAGACACCGATGGAGACGGCACTGTTGATGGCTGGGCACAAGCTTACAGCTTTACCATGCCTGCTAGCGACGAGCTCGGCTTGGGCGTTGCCTTTGGAAATTTTAGCTATTATTCCCTAAAGACCACCAAAACGGTGACCCGCGATGTGCATGGGAACGAAAATGTGATCTTTACCGATACCGATGGCAAGGTATTGGCTGCCGCCCGTTCGGGCACTGGAGGTACTACCTCCAATCCTATGAGTATAGCTATTGGCGAACAAGGTTTTGTTGATATCCATATTCCAGAAGGAATAACGGGCTTTTCTACCAGTAATAACAGTGCGCTCACGGTGTACGACTTAATCACCGAGACCGAAAAGAACAACTTGGCTGCCCTTCCCCCTGGTTTTTATCGGGTAGCCGTTACCAATCCAGAGAGCTATATCCACAATTCCATTAGTGTGAGCTACAGGGTAAATTACTACGACTATACCCTAAATGAATACGACGAGGCGGACCGATTGGTGAAGTCCTACCAACCCCTGGGTAATAGCAAGGCCAATAAACCTTTTACCACTTACGACTACAACAGTTTAGGCCAGTTGATACGAACCCATAGTACCGACGAAGGGCAGGCCGAGTTTATCTACCGCGAGGATGGGCAGATCCGTTTCTCCCAAAACAGCGAGCAAGCCAAGGTGAACGAAGTTTCTTTTACCGACTACGACCCTCAAGGTAGGCCCGTAGAAAGTGGAGTAATGACCAATGCCAATTTCAGTACCCTAAACGGTACCAGCGCCTCCGGGAGCCAAAAGAAAGAACAGCAAAAAACCTATTACGACTTTTTGCCACAGAACAGCGGCATAACATCGGTGTTGCCTACCGGCTACCAAAACCCAGCCTTCCTCTCGGGTAATGTGGCGGTAACGGAGCGCGATAATGGAGACTACCGTACCTTTTACAGCTACGATGTATATGGTCGCGTCGCCTGGCTTGTGCAATATATAGCAGGCTTGGGTACCAAGACTATGGATTATGGCTACCACCCCGTGACGGGATTGGTTACCGAGGTCACCTACCAAAAAGACCAAGCAGACCAGTGGATACACCGCTATAGCTACAATGCGCGAGACCAGCTTTCCAAAGTAGAGACGTCTGCCAATAGCAGTACTTACACGC
>JBCDGY010000095.1:0-10925 GCA_039414375.1 Bacteroidota bacterium
CCAGACATGAACTGATCAAGTACCTTCCTTTCAAATTCTGATTGTTCTTCTTTTTCCATGATTCTGTCTAAAGTAAAATTAATAGTCATTCCTTCAGACAGAGTTCAGTTTACACCCTCGAGAAGGACGAAATTTTCCATAGTTTGGATTGCAAACCACTTTTTCCCCTTTCTGCAAAGGTCTCTACATATGTTTGGTAAAATGATTGTAATCCTTAATGATACAGGAAATAAAATTCTCCGTGGTTACACCATCCAACGGTTCTTCTCCAATAACATCAATAATTTTTTGTTTTAGTATCAATAAGGTCTTATGGTCTTTTTTCGCTCTAGCACGAACAAAATTTTCTTTGATGATACGGACATCATTATCTGATAGTTTGATTACCGATAAATACGTAGGTTTATAATCTTCCGATACTTCCTGTAATATGGTGTGATTGATACCCACCTTATTTTTTAAATTAATGACCGCTGTACCGGAGGCCATACCTCCTAAACGTTGATGATTTTTTGAACTTCCCATCGCTACCAAGGCAACAACTCCGGAGAAAATATTGATATCTACAAAACGCATTACCCATCTTATGAAATAGTCCAAAAAAGAGGCGCGATATCCATCTATTTTAACCACGCGGATGTTAACTACTTTTTTTCCTAAAGTTTGTCCCATCAACAAAGTTTCCGAAACAATTGTATAAAAAAAGATAGGTGCTCCAATAACAATAATAACCGCCATAATACTCCAAGGGTCTGCATCGAAGTTATTATCAATATAAGAAATAAGCGACTCCGAAAAGAGGCCAAACACCAATGAAATAAAAAACAAGTATGCCATTTTAATAGCGAAGTCAATAAAATAGGCGAGAATCCGTTCTCCTATCTCCGCAGCTTTAAAGTTTATGGTCACGTTCTGCGTAGTAGTAATTTGTATTTCTGCCATTAGATAGTGTAATTTGTAACGTATGAGAGAAGTAGCCTTTATAAGACAAAATAAAGAAAAATGGTTACAGTTTGAAAAAGCAATATCTCAAAAGAAAATAGAAAATCCAGATCAGCTTTCCGATTTGTATCTGCAGCTAATTAATGATTTGGCTTACGCCCAAACCTACTATAAAAAAAGTAAGATCGTTATTTACTTGAATAATCTTGCCGTCAATGTATATCAAAAAATATATCAGACGAAAAGAGAAGACAGCAACTTTCTTGTTTATTTCTTTAAGATTGAAGTTCCAATGCTTTTATACCAATACCGACGGTATATGGGCTATGCCTTTAGTTTCTTTCTTATCGCCATTTTAATAGGTATTGTTTCTGCTATTAATGATGATTCGTTTGTTCGTTTGATATTGGGAAACGCTTATGTAAACGAAACATTGCAGAATATAGAGAATGGAGATCCGGTAGCAGTCTACAAGAGCGGCAGTAATTGGGGGAGCTTTATAGGAATCACATTTAACAATTTAAAAGTTGGGCTAACCGCTTTTGCTTATGGGGTAACTGGTGGTATTGGAACGGCCTACGTATTGCTATACAATGGAATAATGTTAGGTTCCTTCCAGTATTTTTTTGAGCAACAAGGGGTCTTATGGGAAAGTGCAAAAGGAATATGGATCCACGGTGCCATGGAAATTTTTGCCATTGTAATTGAAGGCATGGCTGGCTTTATACTAGGAGCTAGCATCCTTTTCCCAAAAACCTATTCTAGATTGGTTTCTTTTAAAAGAGGAATGCGCGATAGTATCAAAATAGTGATAAGTACTTTTCCATTCACTATTGCCGCCGGGTTTTTGGAGGGTTACGTTACCCGGTATGCCGATTCAATGCCCAATTTTGTCGCTTTAATCATCATCTTTGGAACACTAAGTTTAATTACCTTTTACTATATCATATATCCTTACAGACTGCATAAGAACACAACATCTCTATTACTTGAAAATTAGAAAATACCTTTCTTACGTATTACTATCCGCATGGCTGTGTCTATCACACAATTTCTTGTGTGCACAAGATTTGGCAGAAGTGCCTGAACGTCCTGATGAAATTCGGGAACTATCGCCTTCCTTTAAAGAAGCCTATACCGATAGTGCTTATGACTATGTAGAAACTACTTCATGGTTGGCCAGAGCACAACGTTGGTTATTAGAACAGATTGCTAGTCTACTCAAGGTGAATCCTACCGGAGCTTCTAAGATTTTACGGGTATTGGAGATTATATTTTATTCGCTCATTATCATAGGAGTCATTTACCTCATCATTCGAATTATTCTCAATAAAGAAGCCCGTTGGATTTTTAAGAAAAACCGAGAAAAAGCGAACACACTCAGTTTTGAAATCAATGAAAATATTCAAGAAGTAGACTTCGATACACTGATTAATGAGGCGGTGGCCCAAAAAGATTTTAGAACGGCCATACGGTATTACTACCTCTTGTTATTGAAAAAATTAGACCAATTTAATATCATAGATTTTGATGCACAAAAAACCACCTTTGATTATCAATTGGAAGTAGAAGGTTCAGCTTACGCCTCTGGTTTTAATAAAGCCACACATTATTACACTTATATATGGTATGGTGAGTTTTTCATTGATGAGGAGGAATACGGCACAACTTCAGGCGTGTACCAACAATTATTAAAGCAGTTTACGAAATGAAAAGAAAGGGGCTTTTTATATCCTGTGCTGTATTGCTTTTGATTATACTCGTTTATGCCAATAGAAGCCATGAGGTCGATTGGACACCTACCTTTGATGACAATGGCACCAACCCCATGGATACCAAAGTGTTCTTTGATCAATTACCTATTTGGTTCGATGGTAAATCCACTAAAAAAATACATACTACCTTCTATGAGTACGACCAATATCTGAGGCTACAACCTGTTGACTCCATAAAAAATTACATTAGCATCTCCTCCAATTACGACACTGATGTTACTTCTTTTGACGCTTTGTTGGAATATGTGGCATATGGAAATCAAGCCTTGATCTCAGCGCACAACTTCCCCCATTTTGTGAAAGACTCTTTAGGCTTCGAAACAGGGTACCAACCTATCAATATGAAGGAACAAGACGATATACTGCATTTGAATTTTGCAGCGGACTCCCTGGTAATAAATTCAAGACTTCAAAGGGGAAAAACCTACATCAAAGATTCAACAGCGTTTAAAAGTTTAGGGTACAACGTATTGAAAGATGGAAAAAAACGCACCAATTTTATCGGTATCCCCTATTACGACGGTATCTTTTATATTCATACGACTCCTGAGGTATTCACGAACTACCAGTTATTGAAAGCAAAAAATGCGGATTACGTAAACACAGTTATTTCCTATTTGCCCAATGTGCCTGTGCTGCTAGATAAGGCTATAAAAACAAATCCAGAAGTTGACCAAAGTCCCTTAAGATTTATTACTTCACAAGAATCGCTAAGATGGGCTTGGTACCTGTTGCTACTATCAATAGCGCTATTTTTGATTTTTAATGCCAAACGTAGGCAGCGTATAGTACCTATCATAACCCCCTTAAAGAATACCACCACCGAATTTGTACATACGGTTAGTAACTTACATTTTGAAGCGAAAGACTACAACGGAATCATACAAAAAATGATCATTCACTTTTTAGAATTTGTAAGAAGTGAGTATCATCTATCAACAGAAAATTTGAACACAGAATTTTCAAGAAAACTGGCTTTGAAATCAGGCAGACCCTTATCGCAAGTCGGGAATCTAATCACCTTGATTTCAACTATGAAATCGCACAATTTTAAGACAAAAGAACCATTGATCAAACTCAATAAAGAAATAGAAAAATTCTACAATAATCACCAGTAAACCAAGCTTATGGAAAACGACGACATAGAATTTAAAAGTAGGTTAGACCTGCAGGAATTACAGGCTAGCGTAAGTCAGATAAAATCTGAACTCTCTAAGGTAATAGTAGGGCAAAAGCATATGGTCAACCTATTGATGACCGCCCTTTTGGCAGAAGGTCATGTTTTGCTAGAGGGTGCGCCAGGAGTAGCTAAAACCATAACTGCAAAATTATTATCAAAATCATTAGCGGTGGACTTTAACCGGATACAGTTTACGCCAGATTTGATGCCATCCGACGTTTTAGGAACTTCGATTTTTAATTTAAAAAAGTCCGAATTTGAATTCAAAAAAGGTCCTATTTTTTCGAATATCATTTTAGCAGACGAAATTAACAGAGCTCCTGCAAAAACACAGGCTGCCCTATTCGAAGTCATGGAAGAACGCCAGGTGACCATGGATGGTGAAAGATATCTTTTGGAAGCCCCCTATATGATATTAGCCACCCAAAACCCTATTGAGCAAGAAGGTACCTATCGATTGCCAGAAGCACAATTAGATCGATTTCTGTTCAAGATTACTATCGATTATCCCAATTTGGAAGAGGAGATTGAGATCATCACGCGCGAACATGATTTAAAAAAGGGCACTAAACTGGATATGGTTACTAGCAGTCTTGACAAAAAGAAGATTACCGAATTTCAGGCACTTATTTCACAAATAAGGATAGAACCCAACCTGATCAAATATATTGCTGAAATTATACTGAATACCCGCAACAACCCCTTCCTGTATTTGGGAGCCTCTCCAAGAGCCTCAATTGCGTTATTAAAAGCGAGTAAAGCTTTTGCCGCCATAAATGGAAGGGATTTTGTTACACCAGAAGATATTAAACAGATAGCCGTTCCTGTACTTAGACATCGGGTTATTATTACTCCAGAGCGAGAAATGGAGGGTATTACCACTGCACAGATCATCAATGATATTTTACAAAGTGTAGAAATTCCTAAATAGCGTATCTCTGTGCCTATGTTAGCCAATACACTTTTAGGAAGATTCTATAAAGATCTTTTTTTGAACAACAGGTTTTTCTATGTACTTGGGGGGATAATCGTGTCTTTTGTATTTAGCTTTCTGATACCAAGCCTATTACTGATATCTAAGCTTTTGGTATTTGTTTTTGTCGCAGGAGTACTGCTTGATATCTTCATCCTTTTCGGAACAAAAAACGGTACTCAGGCTACTCGTATACTCCCCGAGAAATTTTCTAATGGCGATGCCAATAAGATCAAACTACAAATCAAAAATAAGTACTCTTTAAAAACCTATTGTGCTGTTGTTGACGAACTACCGTCTCAATTCCAACAACGCGATTTTAATTTACACCTACAATTAGGCGCAAACTCAGAAGAGCAAATTACGTATAATGTTACCCCCACAGATCGGGGGGAGTATTGGTTTGGGAATTTACATGTTTTTACCACCAATGCTATAGGACTTGTAGCTCGAAGGTTTACTTTCAAAGAAAACAACCTGGTAAAGACTTATCCTAGTTTTCTACAGCTGAAAAAGTACGATTTCATTTCTTTGAACCAATCCAATTTACAATTGGGGATTAAAAAAATTCGGAGAATAGGCCACTCTTTTGAATTTGAGCAGATAAAGGAATATGTACAAGGCGACAATATCCGAGATATCAATTGGAAGGCTACTGCCAAGCGCAACCAATTGATGGTGAATCAATTTCAAGATGAAAAATCACAGCAAGTCTATTCGATTATAGACAAAGGAAGGGTAATGAAAATGCCATTCGAGGGTTTAAGTCTTTTAGACTATGCCATCAACGCAGCTCTAATTATAAGTAGCGTTGTGGTTAGAAAGCACGATAAGGCAGGGCTGTTCTCCTTTTCCAAAAAGCCAGATAATTTTATCGTGGCCGAAAAGAGAAACGCTCAAATGAATTTGATTCAAGAATCACTGTACAACGTGAAAACGGATTACTTCGAATCTGATTTTGGAACTTTATATGGACTTATAAAGCGAAAAATAACTACCCGTAGCCTTTTGTTGTTGTACACAAATTTTGCAAGTTTAGATGCTGTTCACCGGCAAATGAACTATTTGAGGGCCATCAATAAAAATCATTTACTCGTTGTTGTTTTCTTTAAAAATACCCAGCTAGAAGATTTAAAAATACAACAGGCCAATACCGTACAAGAAGTTTTCGACAAGACGATTGCGGAAAAATTTAGCTTCGATAAAAAATTGATTGCAGCAGAACTAAACAAATATGGTATACAAACCATTTTAACCAAGCCAGAAGCACTCACCATTAATACCATTAATAAGTATTTGGAGATAAAGGCCAGAGGCCTGCTTTAAAAGAATGTCAAGAGAATTTCATGTAGCTCGCTACACCTTACCACTGCGAGATATTCTTTTTGGCTTGCTCAAAATCCGATAGTATTTCATGGACTACTTGACTGGCCGGTTTAATGGTATCAATCAATGTAGCTACTTGACCGATTTCAAGTTCTCCTTCGTTCAAATCACCTTCAAACATCCCCTTTTTGGCGCGACCCCTACCAAGAAGTTGGCGTAATTCTTCAATCGAAGCCCCTTTTTGATAGGCTTGTTCCACTTG
Source organism: Bacteroidota bacterium (assembly GCA_039414375.1). GTDB lineage: Bacteria > Bacteroidota > Bacteroidia > Flavobacteriales > Flavobacteriaceae > Croceivirga. The sequence goes on from JBCDGY010000095.1 coordinate 6,459, forward strand.
ATGATAAAAATTGTTCTTTAAGAGTCTTACTGGCGCCAGTTCCTTTAAGGTTAGTTGCGTATCTCCTTCTTTGGCGTTCACAACGACTTCCTTAAAAGTTTGGTGGGAAGAAGCCTCTGGCGTTGCTATAAAACGGCTACCCACCTGTACTCCATCTGCTCCGAGTATCATGGCAGCCAACATTTGCGATCCTGTAGCAATGCCCCCAGCTGCAATCAAGGGTAAGTCGGTTTGCTTTCTAACGGCGGGAATCAAAACCATAGTCGTCGTTTCGTCCCGTCCGTTGTGACCACCGGCTTCAAAACCTTCAGCAACTATAGCATCTACTCCTGCAGCAGCTGCCTTAAGGGTAAACTTAGCACTACTCACTACATGGACAACGGTTATCCCCTGCGCTTTTAAAAAGGGGGTCCATGTTTTAGGATTACCAGCGGAGGTAAAAACAATACGCACCCCTTCCGCTATGATAATGTCCATAATCTCTTCGAGATCTGGATATAACATGGGTACATTAACTCCAAAAGGCTGTCGAGTGGCTTGTTTACACTTGCGGATGTGTTCCCTAAGCACATTGGGGTACATACTTCCAGCGCCTATAAGTCCAAGGCCACCAGCGTTAGAAACCGCAGCGGCCAAACGCCAGCCGCTAGCCCATACCATACCGGCCTGTACAAGAGGATGTGCTATTCCAAAAAGCGCTGAAATCCGATTTTGCATATTACTACGATATCACCCCAGACCCTAAGAGTTCGTCATTGAGATACCAAGCGGCAAACTGCCCCTCTGTGATCGCAGATTGTGGCACCTCAAATACTACGTACAGACCACCAACCACACGATGTAATTCCGCATCTTGTAATGGTTGACGATACCTAATTCTGGCTTGTACGCGCATGGTTTGATCCATGCTTAAGGCGAGGTCTTCGCGAACCCAATGCAACTCTTCTTCCTTTACAAAGAGGGCCTTCCTAAACAAACCTGGATGGTTCTTTCCTTGTCCGGTATAGATAATATTGGTATCCACATCAGTATCAAGAACAAAAAGAGGTTCTGGAGTACCACCTACATCCAATCCCTTGCGCTGACCAATGGTGAAGTAATGCGCTCCAATATGTTCCCCAACAACTTTTCCGTCTGACATTTGATAGCTTGGCTTTTCAGAAAGATGTTGCAATTCTTGCTCCTTAGTATCAAACACTACGCTTGTAGGCTTGTAATGATGGGCATCTACCGGCACTTCAACAATAGCCCCTTTTTTTTGTTGGAGTTGCTGCTGTAAAAAATCAGGTAATCGCACTTTACCGATAAAGCACAACCCTTGAGAGTCCTTTTTATCCGCGGTTACCAAATTATTGTCCCTCGCAATTTGTCGCACCACATCTTTTGTAAGTTCTCCAATAGGAAAAAGTGTTTTGGATAACTGTGCTTGTGATAGTTGACACAAAAAATAGGATTGATCTTTATTGGCATCCACACCCGCTAATAAGCGGTGGACTGTAGTATCATTAGCATTGGAAACCGTTTCTTTACGACAATAGTGCCCCGTTGCCACATAGTCAGCCCCCAGGCTAAGGGCAATATCTAGGAAAACATCAAACTTTATCTCGCGATTGCATAAGAAATCCGGATTGGGGGTCCGCCCTTGTTCGTACTCTCGAAACATATAATCTACAATACGTTCTTTGTATTCAGCACTGAGGTCTACCGTTTGAAATGGAATACCCAGTTTTTCAGCAACAATGAGCGCATCATTACTATCTTCAAGCCATGGACATTCATCGGACACCGTAACAGAATCATCGTGCCAATTTTTCATAAACAACCCAATTACCTCGTAACCTTGTTGCAACAATAAATAGGCGGCCACACTAGAGTCGACCCCTCCTGAAAGTCCTACTACTACCTTTTTTCTCACGCTTTGTATCACAAGACAAAAATACAAATTAACCCCGTTTACTTAGGAAAACCCATCCTCCTGCCAAACCCCTAAAATATCTTTTGATCATACCCTATATCGTATATTCCTATTTAAATTATTTGATTTTTCACAAGTCAATAGCATCTAAATGAAATCAGCGTATTATCGGGGTTGATTACTTATATTTAAAGTTGTGGTAACCTAGACTTAAGGATGCATTTAAATGAAGCGCTCAGATAAACTCTATTTTCATCGCCTGAGAACAAGAACTAAAATTTTGAAAATGAAAAAAATCCAAAATATTGGTAAATGGCTGTTATTACTGGCCTTAGTATCATTTGTGTTTGCGTGTAGCAGTGATGATGACAATGGTTCTTCACCAGATACAGACCAACAACAAAACCCTGATGACGATAGTTCTGGGGCCGATGATAATACAGATAATACTGAAACCACACTGAACATTGTAGAATTGGCCACTTCTTTGGACGATTTGAGTAGTTTGGTAGCGGCCTTACAAGCAGCAGATGCTGGATTAGTCGAAGCGCTTTCTGCGGAAGGAGCGATGACCGTTTTTGCACCTACAAATGATGCCTTCGCAGATCTGCTTGGGGCATTAGATGGTTTTGATACCCTAGCAGATTTTGATACCGATGCCGAAAAGACACTTTTAGCAGATATTCTAAAATACCACGTTGTTGCTACCGGAGCGCTTTTATCCGCTGCGCTTTCCGATGGTGATGAGTTGACCACCTTGCAAACCGAAGTAGTAGAAATTGTAATTGATGGTAATGTAGCCGTTAAAGACAAAACTGCAGAACTCGCCACAGTTACGGCAGCGAACAATCAAGCCTCAAACGGTGTCGTACACCTCATTAATAAGGTATTATTACCGCAGTCTGTACTAGACCAACTTGCCGGAGATACTAATGATGACGATGATAGCCCTGAAGGTACCGTGGTGGATATTGTAGTCAATACAGAAGATCTCTCTCTACTAGAGCAAGCTGTGGTAACTGCTGGCTTAGTAGACGCTTTGAATGGGGATGGTCCTTTTACCATTTTTGCACCCTCCAATGATGCAATAGCTGCGTTGTTTGATCTCCTTGGAGATAATTACAATAGTTTTTCGGATTTCAATAATCCTATTGAGCTTTTGCTCTTACAACAAATTCTGCGCTATCATGTGGTGCCGCAGCAATTGACATCTAGTGATTTATCAGTAGGCAGCCTACCCACGCTTCAAGAAGGACAAACCATAGCGATAAAGGCCGATGGAGGAACTTTCACTATTGGCGATGCTTCCGCTACTGATGCCAACTTACTCGAAGTAGATAAGCTTGCTACCAATGGCGTGGTACACATCATTGATAAAATTTTGATCTCCCAAGAAGTAGCAGATTTATTGGGTGATCTTGGTATCGACATTGACGATCCAATTGCCGATGGCTTACCGACTATCAAAGAGTTGGTACAAAATAGTGAGGAACTCAATTTTTTAGAAGAAGCCCTTCGGCTCACGGGGCTATTAGATACCTTAGGTGAAGATGGGCCTTTTACTGTACTAGCACCTGCTAACGGAACACTTACCTTTTTGTTTGGCTTACTAGGGAATTCAGTGAATAGCTTAGACGACTTTGATTTAGAATTTGAAATTGCCATTCTTCGAGACGTACTTAAATACCATGTGATTCCTGGCCGTATTACTTCCAACGATTTGGCCGTAGGACGGGTAGAAACGCTTCTTGGCGACACTATCGAAATCTTACAAGGGCCTGACGGTTTCCTTCTTAAAGACGCGACTGACTTAATTGTAAATATAACTGTTACCGATATTCCTGCAAGCAACGGAGTAATACACGTTGTAGATCGGGTATTGATTCCTAATACTGTTATTGCGACCATTGTTGAAGAAACTACAGGGAACTTTGAACGCCTAATTGCGTTGTTAGAAGGAAATGAAGCGCTAATAGCCGCTTTGTTAATGGCTGGCGACGATATTCAAGAAGCTCTGGATAACAGTGCGCCGTTCACCTTTTTTCTACCAACTAATCAGGCATTTCTCAATGTTTTTGATGCTCTAGACGGTATTGACTCATTGTTGGATTTTGATACTGTAGCGGAATTAGAATTGTTAGCTACAATTCTTTCCTATCACTTGGTACCTGATATTAGAGCACGTTCTGGTGATTTGAGCGATGGGCAAATAGTGGAAACTTTTCAAGGAGAAACGTTGGCCATCTCACTTACCAATGGTGTAGCCGTTGTCGATGCAACAGGAATTCCAGCACAGGTTACTGCTGCAGATCAAGGACTATTGAATGGGGTTGTCCATTTTATTGATAAAGTGCTGTTACCGCAAGAAGTACTGGATCAGCTCTAAGACCGTAAATACTATCGAATAGAACGAAGCTGTCTCAAAACTGAGGCGGCTTTTTTTATTTTTACTTTCTGTTTTAGATTGTTTTTAGTATTTTAAAGTATTGATTTTCAATAGTATGAATACTAATTTCAAGGACTACAACCAACAACAGCCTTGGCTTTTTCCA
>JBCDGY010000096.1:0-10915 GCA_039414375.1 Bacteroidota bacterium
CATTTTGGTCGTAGCCTACGAAATCAACAGGAACTGATCGCTTGTTGACTTTGAAAAACGGTCCGGGCTGAATCTCATAGTCTTTCAATATAGGTTGGGAAACAGCGCAGAATGTCAATGCACAGAACAGAATCATAAAAACAGTTCGCATAGCTGATTTTTAGGCGAAAATAATAGGAATGAACTATTTGCAAGTAGTCAGGATCTTGATTCACTTAATGACTATTTTTGCAAGTAATTTGGGGTCGACTGGAATCGACAGGAAGTGCAAAGCATACGCTAGCATGCCGGGTGTTGAATGAGCACACGTGATCAATTCATTCGCAACTATAATTGGCGAGTCTAACTACGCTATGGCAGCCTAATTTTGACAATTAGTCAAAATTTACAGGCATAATCGGTTGAGCGCCTAAGCGCTCCCGGGCCACATCTCACTGAACTTTGTCCTTGAGATCAGATATTGAGGTGTCATAATAAGGAATAGTCCCGATGATGTTGCTAAATCGGGATGAAATTTAGCAGCTGGTATCTCTAGTGGGTCGTTGTTCACCAGCTATAGGTACGAGATAAAATAAGAATGACTAAGCATGTAGAAGGTTTATGGTTTCCTTAGCTGGACGAGGGTTTGAAAATTCGGACCCACCTATCAGGGACGGTAGGTAGCAAATCGGGTGAATTGCAAGGAGCCTGTGTATGAAAAGTCATATATGGTAATTTGCAGCCAAGCCTCAGGGAAGACTGAGGAAGGTTCAGAGACTAGGGACACTACGGTGAGCCCACAGCGCCCGACACCTAGAACAGGTGATGACATAGTCCAATCCTGGGAGAAATCCTAGTAAGGATGTTGGGTAAGTCAGTAGTTTTTTGTAATGAATTGGAATTACATTTCAGGTTTTTTTGATGCAGATGGTTCAATACAATTGAATAAAATCCATAAGAATCAATTACCAAGTCCTGTGATTACATTTCATAATAATGAAAAAGAACTATCAAAAGCGTGAATAACAGTATCTCCTGAAGATGGCGTTCGGAAATAGTAAATTCCATCATGATAAATTACTTGGCTAGAATTATAAACTATAGTTTGTTGTGGTATTTCTTTGGAAAATGTAAAAGCTTCCACAATGGAAAGGTTGTTACTAGTGTTTAAAGCTAGGGCAACTTTCTCACTTTTAGTTTGCCTTGTAATCAACAAAACATTGCCAATCATTTTAGCGAATGGCTTATACCATATTTCATCAATTTGCACACCTATTTGGTAATGAAAAGATGTTATGATATTCAGTTGATAATCTAAAACTACAACCGAAAGAGGTCTTTCAGCGTTGGAACTAGTATCACCTATTACATAAATCCTATTGCCACTAACTTCTATTTCTTCGGCATGAAATTCCTCATTTATTAAGTATAAACTTACTCTTCTTAGAACAATCCCGTTGTTATCAATCACTAATAATTGTTCACCAATAGTAACCAAATACTCATCGGCTGAAAGAACTTTTAAAAAATTATAACTGGTAGTTGTGTTAATATCATACTCCTTTTGCCAAATGATGTTTCCACTTGAAGATATTCTAATAATTCCCATAACACCAGTGGAATCCGCAGGAGAATCACGTAAACTAGCAAGAATCAAGAATTCACCTTGTGTTGAAGTACTCAACATCATTTTAGAACTAAGGAATTTACTGAATTCCTTTGACCAGATGATATTGAAATTTTTATCGGTCTTTAGAATTTGGGTACCCTCAACACGCCAATAAAAATCATCACCAGTTTTTAAAAGCAAACCAAAACCACTAAAAAACTCAGGTACAATTTCCTTTATAAAAAACTCATCCATAACCCTTTCTCAACTTTAAATATTCACATTCAACCCTTCTACCAACACCGTTCCTTTTTCAGCATAGGTATTCCCATTCCAGAGCAAATACTGAAAGCGTAGCCTAAGGGCGTTGTTCGTTATTTTTTTTGTGTTGCGCATTACCCATAATTGCGCCTTGTCTTTGGCATGCAATACCTCGTAGTTCCCATCGACATTATTGTTGGCATTGTTTAAGACCACCACCGTCTTTTCTAAGTCCTTATCCGGAATTTTTGGATCGTTAAAGGGTTCTGGGTTACGAATGAGTAAGGCTATAGTGTCCCCTGTATTTTGATCGACAATGGCATTAAACTCGGTACTTTCGGCTGATGGTAGGGGTGCCATGCCAAATACCCCTTCCATCACCCGATCAAAAGGGTCTGCATAGCGCCCTTCCAAGGCCTTGGCCGCGGCATTGGGGGTTCCTTTAATTAAACTAAATGCGGTGTTAATCGTTTCAGGGCTTAAGGCTAACACAATGCGGAAAACAGCTTCCTTTTGATGGCCTTTACCATCGTCTAATAAATAACTATTTACTTGCTCCGTAAAACTACCGTAGCGCGAGGTTTGGAAGCCATAACGGTGTACCTCAGCTAGCTTGTTGCGGTGTTCGTTATATACAATGGCGGTATACAACTTTTCCGGCTTCAAATTGGTAAGCACCATCGTACGGGTTTTTGTTCTAGGCTGGATCCTATTGCCCCCCGTAGCAATACAGCTAGTACCTTCATTCTGGGTGCGCTGGTCATGGGCCACCAACAAGTTGTTCAGCAGCCTTAGGTCCATGGGTTCTCGTGGTTGGTCGTCGTCATCCCAGGCTTCCGTACCCCCTGGCACTACTGTTTCATCCCAATTTTCCGGTAATGGATATGGAATAACTGTATCATTTACAGGATCTTTAATGATGATGCGCATGCCCGATTCTATTTTTGGGAATCCATTGCCAAAGGCGGGCCATTCCGAGAACATATGGTAGGTCTGTGGTTTGGTGAAAAATAACTGTAGCGTAGCTTCCCCATTGGTATAAAAAAGCGGCTTGGCTTGTAGCAAATTGCCATTGGCATTAGGGTAAGAGCGCTTGTAATCGATGTATTTGTTGAGGTTGGTCAGCGCATATTGCTCAGGAGCAAGTAGCTTACCGCCAGAGCGCTGCCCGCCATAGGTAACGCCAGAAGCATTGTGGTAGTGCCCTAAAGGACCTACGGTACGGAAACCATAATAATAATGGTATTCTCCAGCACTGGTATCGGTTTCCCCATCAACCACATCTTTTAGTTTTAGATGTAGGTAGTATTTGGTATCGGGTCTCCAAATGGGGGCGATAGCACTACCCTGTGCGTCCTTGGAGCGTTCAAAATCTTCTTCAATGGCTGCTTTCCCAGGAATAAGACTGTTAAAGCGATAGTCTACTTCGGAGAGCCAGCACACTTCGTGGATAAGGGTGGTACAACTGCGATAGTCTTGGAAGCCATCCAATTCTAAATCTTGAGGACCTACAATAAAAGAGGACCCTATTTGCATGCTGCCAATACCTTCCGCAAGGCTATCCCCTGGACTTTTATCGGTACACCCTTGTTGAATCAAATTGACAATTTGTTGCTTTATGGTAGCCAGAAAGGTGGTATCCATCCCGTTTTCCAGGTCGCCTTCGGTCTCACTTTCCAATAACGCTTGGAACCCCTGATCGTAAACCGTTTCGAGAGCCGCATTTAGGGTGGTAATCTCATCAAGATTTAAAAAATCGGGTTGTATAATTACCCTGGTAATGGTATCCTCAGGTGTTTCAAAGGTGACTTCTTGGGTCAACTGCGCTCGGGTGCGGTACTCGGTTTTCACCAACTCATAAACAGGTTCCACAGCAGTGTCTGCAATAGCGGTACGATAGAGTGAAAAGGTGACTCCCTGAGCCACTGTAGTCAGCTTAAAACTGCATTGAGGGGAAGGGTTGGGGAAACGTACTTCCATCCCCATAAAGTTGTAAATCTCTAGCGATCGAGCAAATCCAAAGGGGTTGGTAGTATCCACCACCTGAGCGTTAAAAGTGCCTGCCAATTGTTCCAAAAAGAGGGGTCCCTTCACCCAGAAGGCCAACTGACCAACCGTATATAGGTTTTCAATATTGGTAAAAGAACTATCGTCGCTCAAATAGGCCACATAAGCCCCTCCTAGTGGCGTTTTTAGCCAGTGGGCACAGCGCGGTTGTTTGGCTGGGGTTTCGCAAAATAGTACCGAGGCGGTCACTCCCATCTGTTCTGGAGTAAACCACCCTGGCTCGCCCATTTGCGTATAGGAGAAAGGATTACTGGCCAGTAGACGCAGTGCATTGTAGCCCTTACCCGTTTTTTGCCAATGACCCCATTGCAACTCGGCAATACGCTCATTGGTAAGGTCGCTTGCCCCCTCGGCTAACGCCTGATAAGGGTGGTAGTCTTGCCAACTGCTACCATTCCAAGCTTTGATGCTAATATCTTCAATGGCATAGTCATGGGTTACCTGGCGCAACACCTTTCCACGTACACTTTTTTGTGGAGGCATTAACTCCATAAAATCTTTGGGCGCTGCATTTACCCCTCCAATTTTATCGGTGATCGCATTGGGACGCAAGGGTTTTTCGAACTGCACATCAATGTAAGTATCTAAGGGTAAAATGGCTTTGTTAAAACGGTTGTTATTGGCCGAAGGGGTGTAGCTGGCATCGGTAATATTGTTATTGAGTAGCGCAAGCGAGAAGGGCGTTCCATCGAGCATGTGCACTCCTTTAACCAGTTCCAGCACCCGTTCTTGAGACAAAGGTGGGATTGGGGTACGATCGACCTGGTTCGATTTTTCCCATTTGAGTTCCACTTTACCACAGAACTTGATCTTAACAAAGAACACCTTCACTTTTACACAAAGTCTGAACTTGCCGTAGATCAAAAAGGGCTTTGCTGCTTCTACGGAGAAGAGCAGGTCCAGGGCAATGTCTACACTGATGATTTTCACATCCACTCGTGCACCCCCACCTGCGGCAAGGTAACCCCCTAGCTGCGGTCGCTCAAAACTGATATAACCCCCTACTTCAATATATAAATAAGCCCCAACACGAACAGGCCCATACCGTTTGTCAAAATTGAACTCTGCCCGAGCCCCAGCTTCAATACCCTTACCAGATAGCTGTAGATAGGTTTGTGCGGTAATCAGGGTTAGCAATCGAGCGGATATGGGGTCTTCTCGCGTTCCAAAGTTAACATACCAAGCTGATGGATTTTTAAAGAAGAAGCCCGCTTCTACCTTAGCTTGCATATCCAATATCCAGCCGTTGTTCTTGGGAATTCGGAAATCTGCCCCTAGGCCCGCTTCAATGGCCTCATCACTAATGGCTAAAAAGGCAAAAAATGGCGGTTCATCGGTATCATCCAGCCCGACCTGCTTGCTTAAAATATTGGCCTTGCCTTCAATAAAAAGTACACTGGGCATTGAGAGCAACACAAAAACACGAAAGTTGATCACACTAGCATTCCCCAAGGTAGCCAGGGTAGCTCCTGCTCCTATAGAGACCGGATCTTTAAAATCGGTATACTCATCGGGGCTACTAAACTTAGGTGGGTTGATCCCTCGTTGGGGTGCCGCATAATAGTCGTACCAGCGGTCTTGCCCCACAGGCAGATTGGCCTTTTCTTTTTGGGCTACATAGCGATATCCTAATAGGCCTCGAAAACCATAAATACCCAAGCCCGTTGCCCCCAGTGGAATGGGCGTCGGAATCTCTAAATAGGCATCCACCAAATAGGCGGGATACTTAGGCTGTAGGCGCATGGCGGCCCCACCACTAATGCCCATTTTGGGCAACTTCATTTCTATAGCCCCTGCGAATTCCTCAGACCCTCCAGGCTCTGGTAGGGTTAGAGAACCTCTAATGATAGCCGTGGCGGTATCAGGAGAGGCATTCCCTGGGATAATAATATCCACCTCGATGGTGGTTATTCGGATATAGGAATGGTGCGGCTTCCCATTGGAAACATCGTCGTCCACGGTATAGTAATAGCGTACCCCATCGCCTCGTACTTCTACCCCAAGGGGGTTTAGGTTAAGCGCACCATCAAATCCCCAACATTTGTACTCACGCAGCACCCCGTTATATTCTTGTTGGTGGGAGCTGTAGTTGAGGTTGGTAATACTCATTTTTACCGGACCCAAGCAAAGCCCAAAATTGGTGGGTAGGGCGATGCTCCCCCCCACGACTTCAAAATTTCCATTGCTATAGATACGAACCCCTGGCAAGGCAATACGCACATTGTCCCCACCATTGCCATTGCACAGCAGTTTGTTCATAATGGGGTTGGTTAGCTCCAGGTCGGCAGTCACGCCTAGGAAGAAATCCCCGTCTGTACTGCCCAATTCCACGGACTGAATGTAGAGTTTGAGCACCTCTGGAATCTGAATAGGCTGAAAGCCGTCTTGTTCTGAGGCGGTAATCAAAAAGTCGCCTTCCGCATCGAGGTGACCGCTAATATCAATCTGGGCCTCGTTGCCATTGGCATCTTTAAGCTTGGGTATTTTAAGCCCACCCAAAATATTGGAACTAACTACCTTTCCACGTTGAAAAGCAATATCAAAAGCGGTAAAAGAAATCTCAAAGCCGTTTTTTCCAAAGGTTTTTACGAGGCGGGGATCGCTGGTGCCGTCAATCACTTCTAAGGCCAGTTGACCAGAGAGCCCGCCAGTGCCGATCAACAGATCATAGCCCGCTAGGCGCGCGGTGGTGTTGGGGTTGTTTTCTTCCTTGTCAAACCATTTTTTAGGTAGGGTAATGGCAGCAGTTTCGGCATAAACCCCTTTAAAGCCAGGACCGCGACCGTCGGCATCCGCTTCGGGGATGTTGCGGGCATCGCTTAGGTCTACTTTAAAACGGCTAATCTCCAGGATAAGGCCTGTATTACCGATCATGGCCGGGGCAGTAGTGCTAAGTGCCAGGTCCATGGTATAGCCAAAACCTTCTTCGGTATTTACAAAGAAGAGGGCTTCCCCAAAACGAAAACCAGCGCGCGGGGCATCGCTTTCACTGTCATTTGGAGGGATAACCTCAAGCGTAACTGGGTCTACAGGTTGCAAGAGCTTCCGTGGAAATTCAATACCCGCACTCAGTGCTAAAGTGGTGCTAAACTTGGGTAAGATCAACTCTTGAATATAGGCTTCTAAATCTTCGGTGGGCAGCAGCGATTTGAAAAATAGATCGCTCTTCGCTTTAATCGTAACCTGGTCATTACCAGAAGCGATGTACCGCTCAAAAACCGCAAAAGCAGGATCTTTCCCTGAATCTCGTATGGCCTGTAATACTACTGGCATGGGATTGGGCCCCTCAGGTTCTGGAATGGGAAGCCCCAGATCATTGATAAGCTGTTGTATTACACTGGTGTTGCCATCTGCGGGAACGGTAAACACATTGATCGCATTGGCCACCACCTGTGCCTCTGATATTTTAAGGATTTGTAGTCCTAGGTTGTATAAGGCCTTTGCGGAAAAGGAGAAATCTTTAATATCAAACGACCGCACATAGGCCAGAATAGGCCATTCGTAAGATACGCTAATGGGGAAGGAGGTGATGCTGGTATCGTCAATATCAGGGTTAAGGGTTAAAAATATACCCGTGCCAGGCAGCTCCAAGTCTAGGCGGTTGCGGCTAACGATACGGAGGCTATAAAAAGCGCGATCGCCATACACACTTTTGGAATACTGTAAATCTTTATAATGGATGTTCCCCAAAAGCCCTGCCAGCCCCTGTTTTAAAAAGCCCAATAGTTCGGGTAGCTCCTCTGCGGAGATCACCGTATCAAGAGTAGGGTAATAACGTGGGGTAATGGATACTTCGGGCATTCCGTTTATCGTATTTGTGTTGTTGTTATCTTTTAGTGCTTATGTTACATTGCCATTAGCTCTTGTACTACATACCATCCAATTTGTCTTTAAGGGCTTTAAAAAATATACCAGGTGAAGGTTCCTCTTTCGCTAAATTATAATCAACCACATATTGCGCGTAATCCTGATAATCAGGAGCATCAATCAGTTTTTTAACAATCATACGTCGAGCGGGCATAGGTTGGCGTAAAAAAGTACCCATTTTCCTTATCGGTAGGGTGGCTACATGGTCGTGAATGGCCTGTAGGCTTTTGTAGTCTTCAAAAAATTGTAACCCCCCTTGTACAATCAACTCCAATTGAGGTTTAATGATGGCAAAGCTAGCATCGTCTTCCACGTTATGACGACCCAATGATTGATAATCTACTCCAGGAATATTATAGCCCCCCCCCCCAATAGTGTCTCCATTTTTCCCTGAGCCATATCCAGCAATTGGATATTGCTCAAATACTTCATCAAGAACATTCTCTACAATATCAATAGAAACATTTACAGATAAGCCATCTATAGTGACACTGTGCGGATAATAAACATCTTCCCCAAAATAGAATCGCAATTCCCGATCAGTTTCCCGCTTGGTATAGTAAGCTTCGTTGCCCTGCCGCTTAAAATCGGGCGGTATTACGGAGTCGGCATGCCGCAAAAAATCTTTTTTATTGTATGTTGCCATTTTTATCGAGTTCTTTTATGTCATTAATCTTTTTACCATCTTTCAAATCATAGGCCTTATACCATTGTACTTTCCCAGCAAATTTTAAACTATTCAATTTCTCATTTAACTCTTCTCCTGTTCCGAATTTAGAACGTCTTATCTTATTTCTTAAAATATAAGCCTCACTGCTACTAAAAGCTTCGGCGATTGCCGCCCGCTGTGCATCGCTAAGCCGAGTACCTTGCTGCAGTTTGCTTTCTACGATAATAATGTCTTGTATCCCATCAACATAACCTAACTCATCATAATTATATTTTACAAACACCGCATCAGCCACAAAGTAGTTATCGCCGTCGTATTTGAGTTGTACTTGGGCAAAGAGGTCGTCAAAATCGTCCAGATTTTTCTGAAAATTCTGGTTTAGCCGTTTCTTCAGTAGTCCGTATACTTTTGGGTCCTTTGTCTTTAAGCCTTCGAGTACTACCTCCTGTTCAAATTTTTTACCCGTTCTGGTAAAAAATCTAAAAAAAGCACCCTTCAGCCATTTGCGCCATCGGCTCTCTACCTCATCCCCCCTTTTAGCCCAAGCATAATCGGGAGTGGTGCGCAACACCTTCCATATACCACTAATATCGGCTGGGCTTTCAAGCAGTAGCTGTTGTAGTTCGTCTTTCCATCTGGGGTCTAACAAATCTTTATCCAGTTTGTCCAAAAGATCGGCAGTGAAGTTGGATACTTTTTGAAGCAGTTCTTCATTACTTCTTATGGCGGGATGCTTGATTAAAGTATACCACAAATCAAAGAAAGCCCCATCATTCTCATTAAACTTCTTTAACAGATTGGGCCGACCTTCTACATCCGCAAACAACTGCAAGGTAATATCGCGGTTGTTAATGTTGGCTAGTTTATCGCCCACAAGGGTATCTTTGAGGCGATCCGTAAAGTCGTCAAGCAACTCGTCTAGCTCATCAAAGTTGTTTTTTACTGCTGCCCGCATTTGATCATAGGTGGCATTAGGGGGAATGCTTTTTGCGAAATTATAGGTGGCCCTTCTTAAAGCCCTGCGGGCCAACACATCTCCTGAAAGTGATGCAATTTCTAAAGCAAATAACCATTTGTCGGCCTCTCGGCAATACAAATATTTCTGGTATTCGGGATTATTTGGATCTGGTGGATCTTTTTCTTTATCCCAATAAAGCTTGCAGTCGTCGGTAAGTACAGGCAATATAATAGTTAATGCCCCTGAAAGGGTTTGAGCCAAAGCAGTCGATTTCCCCAACGCCCTGGCTAGCGCACGACTCTGTATTTCTGTTAAGCTCCCTTTGATAAGTCGACGATTTATTAGCCCTAAATGTTTTAAGTGACGAAGCTTTGTTAAGTTCCCAATACCCGTAAAGGTTAAAGCAATATCGGCTATTAAGCCAATGGTGGCTTTGGCATTGCTGTAATCCCCCAGATTGTCCACATACATCAAATAGAACGCAGGGGCTATGTTGCTGATATTCCCATCGGGGTCGTCCGTAGGTGGTGGACCTAAGCGCGGTATTTTTACGATGGTATTGTTAGCATCGGTAGCCATTAGGGAAATGGGCTGGTAGAGGTCATAATACCCATATGGGCGACGGTATTCTTTGGTGGTTACCAAACCACGACCATTGGTGTGGCTACGCCTTTCTTTCCATAATGCGGCTACTTTTCTACCTCTTAACTCAAAATTAAAATTGTCGGAATACCAAATAAACACCCGCTCCGATTCGTAGTTCAACAACTTGGGAGCTGCGGTCTTATCTATTTTGTTATCTTCTCCTGGCTGGTCTAGTTGCCAGGAAGCGTGATAATTGGTATACTTAAAATGGTCTAAAGCCGCTGCAACTTGTTCTTCACTGGGTTCATTTAAACGATAAGGGTTGTACTTGCTATTTAACCAGAGCGTATAAACGGCTTTTATCAACTGCCCTTTATTACCCTTACCATCATCACTAAAGAAGGTGGTATCTTGTATTTTATCATACAATGTTTCAAACAGGGTTTTGTCTCCTGAAAAGTCTACTGGATTATTTAAAAAGTCTAAAAACCCATTAATCTCCTGTAGATTGAGGCCCTTAAGGCTGTCTTCGTAAGCTACCGAACGTATGATCTTGACAACCGCCTGTTCTTCATTAAGCTTGTTAAAGAACCAATCGCCTATAAGCCAAGTATTCCCTTTAACCAAGCCCAAAAGAAGCCGTTTCTTTAGTGAAAGTTTAAAGGCACTCAACTCTTGCACTGGGAAAAGATTGATGAGGTACACAAACAAATCATTTACATCTATTTGTTTGTAATCCTTGCTGTACCGTAACAACCAATACCTAAATTCAATGAGTTTAAGACGAAATTCGGCATAGTACTCCCCTGTATATACAGCGTGATAGCTAAGTTCAAAACCAGCATTTGGCGGGGCATACCTGTCTACTAAGCCTAAGTGAGACTCAAAAACCTCAAAGGCATCTTGTGCTTTTAGAAAA
>JBCDGY010000097.1:0-10834 GCA_039414375.1 Bacteroidota bacterium
ACAGACCTTTTCAAAAACATGACCCACCACCCCAAAAGTATGTGCAGGGGGTCCTATTTTGAAATCGTTGGCAAAACAGTGCTAAAACCCAGTAAATTCATTATAAATCTTAATTCCTAAAATTGTTTAGGACAGCATTGGTCTCATTACAATCTTTGGCCATTACTATAGGTCTAGCAACATCTTCTCCTTTGTTGGCCACCTTATCGCTTAGTATGGGAGATTCAATAGTAGCGGAAGAAGCTGTTTTGTTATGAGTTCCCTGTTTACAGGAAGATATGATCAACAGTATCAAAGCAAGTACGGTCAATTTTATTCTTGTCATATGCCTCAAGTTATTCTTTTAAAAATTAACAGCCCTAAAAAGATGGGGGCGCTGGAAACAGCGTAGGCGTGTCGCCCTATGACACCTCGTTCAGATCGCCACTTGTGTAATGTCGTGGTCGTCTGGGAAACCTTATAGTTATAAATTACCTTATTCTGACCCATAACGGTAAAACAAAGCCTTGTTTTAAAGGCTCTAAGCGATTTTTGTTTTAACTGATATGATTGGCATCCATAAGATTCCAGAATAAAATATACATTTAACTTCTGTTATTCAAACACTTATACCCGATTTTAGTAACATGCATTATTCTGGACCATTACCCCAATAGCCTTCCATTTTTCAGATATTACACCCTCACTTTCTTTGATTAAAGTAAATATATTACTCAACGAAAACGAGGCTTCGATATTTACGATAACTTGCGTGAGAGACTATTACGTATTACCAAAACCCAAAATGCTTTATGGAAAACGAAAATCGTGAAGAGATACCCGAAAAGGAATTAAATCTTGACTTCAACTCGAAAAGGGATAAAGCTGATTTCAAAGAAAATAGAATACTCTCCAGAGCGGCAATATTTATAAGCATACTATCATTTTTTGCTATAATTTATCAATCATACCTTGGAAGGGAAGAAAACCGATTGAACCGAATGCAACAAAATGCGGCTGTTCTTCCTTATCTAGACTTTTGGATCAATGAAAATGATAATATGTTTTCACTAGCCGTTAGTAATGAAGGTGTGGGACCAGCATTTAGAAAAGACGTGAATCTAAAGGTTTTAGATACCCTAAATAAGGATACCTTAAACTTCAACAATTCCGATGACTGTTTCGATTTTCTGCTTAAAAAGATGAAGCGTCCCTTGATAGATTCTTTACAAGTTATGACCAGTACCTTTCAGTCGAACTCACTTTTAAAAGCGGACAAGGAAAAAAACATGATTTCAATAAAATTTCGGGAAAGAAACGTAGGATTGAAGTTTAAAGAATTTATTTTAAACGAAGTCATTGATTTCAAAGTGATCTATGCTGATGTTTACGGAACGCAATGGTATATTACTAGTGAATCGGAAGGTCCGGTAAAAATCATAAGCGATTAAATTTTAATATTCAAACAATTCGGGATAAGCGATTTTTCAAAGTCTCCTATTCAGTGGTCATAAGTTCTTAAGTTTCGGGAATACTTTTTGCCAAGGGCTCAACAGTAACAAAACCAGAGCATAAAGCGTGGTTTTTGCTATCCCAAGGATAGAGGGAGCTACTTTCACCGCCTATTTATACCTTTTAGCGCCTATCTCTGCTATTCTAAAGTGGCCTTCAAGAGTCGGTTACTTTCTATTTTTTTACTAATAAGATAGTCCAAACCAAAACGTCCAGACCCCAGTATAAAACCGAATAAGGCCACCCATAAAAAGCCCAAAGCGGGTAACATGGCCCATAACCCATTGTCCCATTGCTGAAAGAAAATAGCAACTACCATAGTGCCCAAAAGCAAGAGTGAACTTATTCTAGTATTGAGCCCTAATATTAAAAAAAGCCCGCCTATCGCTTCTGAAGCAGCTCCCAACCAAGCAAAAAATAAGGGTGCTAAGGCAAACATTCCACCAAAAGTGGCAACGTCTTCAACAAACCAATCGGAAACTTCGAAGAGCTGTAGATCGGAGGCTTCAGGGGTCCAAGGCATTCCAAACTTTGAAGCTCCGAAACTAAAGGCCAATAAGGCACCATATACCATTCTAGGTATCGCCAGTATTAAATCGCTAAGCCATTTATCTTGTACTACGGGTTTAATTAGATTTTCAAGGAAAAGTCTCATGATGATGTTGTTTTTAAATTTTACAGAGACCTTTGCAAAATTCAAAATATGTGGAAAGTTCGACGCCCGATGAAATTTTAACCCGGAGCAACCTCTTGGTTGTGAGGACTTAAAATTTTTGAGAAGGAAGAAATTTTCCATAGTTTGGATTGCATATCACTTTTTTACCCATTCTGCAAAGGTCTCTTGCAATCCAAAAGTCATCAGAACCCTGCATAGGCACGTTTCAAAACGTGAGGCATTGGTTTCACCACGATTTGAGACGTCTTAATTCATCCCAAGTTTTACAGTGATATAGATTTTAAATACTCAGAGGGGGAAACGGTTGTTACTTTCTTAAAAGCCCTGTTAAATGTTGCTTTACTATTGAATCCACATTCATAGGCTAGTCCTAAAAGGGATAGTCTTTCATGATCTTTTGTGGCGATCCTATGTTTAAATTCCTCGATGCGATAGCGGTTGACGTAGTCATTGAATTTAACCCCAAATCCTTTGTTGATGACTTCCGATACCTCTTCACGAGACAGTTGTAGCTTTTGAGATAGTTTAACTAAGTTTAATTCCTGTTCCAGGTACGGCTTGTTTTCGGCAAAAAAAGAAGCGAGCTGCTGCTTTAAATTTTCTAGTTTGGGAGACGCCTGCGGCACTTCGTTTTCCGCATTTAGGAAATTCTTGATTTCTATGCCTTTTAACTCCGATAAGTCCGTAAAGTAACCTCGTATACCAATATAAATGATCGCAATACCGCTTAACAAATAATACCACCATTCTTGTATCCAACTCAAGTGTATAATTTGAGTATCTATGACCCCTTCAATATTGCGATACAAAAAAAGTATGCTGTAAATCAATAGAAAGGTTTTTAACCAGTTCAATTCTAGCTTAAAAGTATTCGAGAAGAAATTCTTGATCCTTTCCTGATAGTTATAAAGCAGTTGAAAAGCCAATACTAAATAAACAACCATCTGAAAAGCCGATAGTAACTGACCAATGGGATTAAAATACTTCATTAAGAAATGCTCAAAGAGATACCCATTTTGTACGGCTTCGAAACCCTCTTGATTGGCATCGTAAATAAATATTGCCGCTCTTAAAATCAGCACGATAGCTATAGGAATAAAATGCAGTAAGTCCCTTTTTGATACACTGCGTTTTGGGTTGGTAATAGTCCTAAAATAAAAATAAATCAAGGGGGCCAATAACAGGGAGAGGTCAATAAGAAAGTAGTTGATTTTAGTATTCCTATAGGTATCATACCAACTTAAAAAACCGATGGTATAGCTCGTTTGGTGGTAACAGGTGATTAAAAGGATAACAAGCAATAGCAAATCGCTCGTCTGTTTGCTTCTCAAATACCGCTGTAATAACAACACTGCAAAAACCAGTCCTTGTAGCGTTAATAGTAATAAGGGAATACTGTACAGGTTAAAGGTTGGAAACATGCCCTAAAAGTAGAAAATGTTTGTTATCCAAATCGTGAGGGTTATAAAGGTTGAGACCTTTGCAAAATTCGAATTAAGCAAAGGTCTCTTAAAGTGGTAATATGATAGTTGATGCTGCCTTTAAAAATCTCCAAATTCTAGGAAATCGTTACGCATTACAACTTGTGTGCTGTTTAGTCTTTAAGCGGTTTGGAGACTGGTGCAGCCGATAAGTGTTTTGCAAAAAAGCCCATCATCGCTTTGTATAAGGCGAGGGTATTTTCTTCTTTGCCAAAACCATGACCTTCGTCGTAACGTACCATATAGGGTACTTCTTGACCTTTTGTCCTTAAGCCGGCAACAATTTGGTCTGATTCGTTGATATTCACCCGTGGATCATTAGCTCCCTGTACTACAAACAGCGGTTTTTTAATCTTATCAATCTGATACACTGGCGACACTTCTTTCATAATCGCTTTCTCCTCTGGCACCTCGTCATCATACCAAATTTCTTTAACGATTTTAAGATAGGGCTTCCAGTATTCTGGAAAGGAATCCATAAACGTAAAAAGGTTAGAAACACCCACATAGTCTACCCCACAGGCATATAAGTCTGGTGTTTTGGTTAGGCCACGCAACACCGCATAGCCCCCATGGCTACCGCCATAAATAGCAGCTTTGTTACCATCTACCCAGCCTTGTGCTACCACATATTGTAAGCCGTCTTCCACATCGTCCATCGCCTTGCGACCGATCTGCTTGAAACCAGCCTCTAAAAATTCACGCCCATAGCCGCCGGATATTCTAAAGTTAACTTGAAGGGTAGCATAGCCACGACTTGCAAAAAGTTGGGCTTCGGGATTAAAACCCCAAGAGTCTCGTATCCCTTGTGGTCCGCCATGGGGATTAACAATCACCGGTACTTTTTCTCCTTCTAAAGCGGCTTTGGGTAAGGTAATGTATCCGTGTATAGTAAGGCCATCGCGACTTTTAAAGGTTATCGGGCGCATTTCGGCCATATCTGCTTCCTTTAACTGTGGCATCAAGTCAAATACAAAAGTAAAAGTGTCTTTGTTAACGTCATAAGCGTAGTACGTACCGTACAGCTTATCGCTCTCAATAATGATCAACAGTTTGTCTTCGGCTTCCGTGGCATCTAGTACGGTATATTGCTTTCCTGGAAACTTCTCGATAATACGTTTATGCAAGGCTTTATAGGTATCACTTATAGGTACTATCACCTTTTTATCGCCTTCATAACTCACATAGTCCAACTCGTAACCTCTCTTTTTCGAGATGCTAATGTCATCCACGTCATATTGATCGTGTGCAAACACCTCGGCAATCGGTTTGTTCTGCTTTAAATCGTACTTCAAAATTTTAGCCTTATCGCTTTCTAAGTTGCTGAGTACGTAAGCATCATCTTCGTTAGCCGTAGCATAATCAAAGGCTAATATGGAAAAAGTATCTTTCCAGTTCAAACTTTTGATGACCGTGAAGCCTCCCTTACCATCGCGGTAATACAGCTCTTGTTCTACCCCATTTTTCATACGGGTATAGGCTAGCAGCTTCCCACTTTTGTCAAAATCATAACCAATAATGGGGCTACTCGGATCGTCATTAGTAAACAGCTGCTCCAGTTCCCCAGTGATTACATTGATCTTAAAGGGTTCAAAAATCTGTGGGTTGTTTTTATTAAGCTGTACAATGATATGGTCTTTGTCTTCTTTTAAAAGATTTGAGAATTGTGCTTGTACGCCTTCAAAGGGCGTCAAATCTTTTAAATTACCCCCATCAAGGTCTACAGCATATAGATGGTAATTTTCGTCGCCACCCTGATCCATTAGATAAGCCAATCGCTTGTTATTCAACCATACATAGCCTCGTACAAGCTCTTCCTTTTCTTCAATAGCCCTTTGGGTATCGCCAGTAGCTATATTTTTTACATAGATATGTTGCTTCCCGTTATCATCCTTTTCGCGATACGAAATGTACTTCCCGTCGGGGGAAAAGCGAAATGTAATGGCCTTAGGCTTGGCAAAATAGTCAGCTACGGAGTACTTAAAATCTCCACGCTCCAAACTAGCCATAGCGGTAAGCTCGTCCTCGGAGGTCACAAGCGCTGGATTACCCGGAATCGTTTTTTCTGTTTTGGTAAGGCTAAGCGGCAGTTCCATACCACCTTGATAAAAGGTGCCCGTAAGTACCTCCTCTGCCAGTGTGCCCACGTAGCGTATACCTCCAGCTTTGAACTTGATCTTTAATTGCCCATCGGCAAAAGCAACCTCGTCCATAGGGATTCCGGTGGCGCCTTGCGAAGGGCTATCCATTGTTGCCGAAAGCATATTGTTTTCTTCAGCAATATCGAAAACCAATGGAATTTCAGCACCTTGCGCCTCCAGAGTACCTTTCCAAGAGCCGGTTAAATCTTGAGCCGTAGCGGTGATTCCCATAAGCATGACGGTTAACATTAAAAAATAATAGTTAGTAGATTTCATATTTGTTTTGATTTTTAAAGTTCATTGAAAATGAAAACCTGAGAACTGCTACACTTTCAATAATTCACCTATGATTTGTTTTTGTTTTTAGGCGCTTAGAAAAATTAGACAACCATTTATCCAAATCGTTACACCAAAATTTCTTTTTGTAGATAAATAGAATGGACAAATAGCCCCTCTATTGCGGAGGAAATTTTGAGAAAACCTTTTGTACGAGCTGCTGTAACTGACTTTCTCGAACATCGGGAGCGGCGTTATCGCGCAAACCACTATCGGAAGTAGCCTGCCAGAATAAAAAATCCCCTTTTGCATCCACAAAGTCAAACTGGATGCGTCGTTTTATAGCTCCTCCTCCTAAGGGCAAACCTATAGAAATACCTCCTCCCATATTATTATTGGTACCTCCAAGCCCTACCCCAACATTGTTCTGTGGTGTATTACGATAGGTCTCGCTGGTGACATTAATCAAAAAATCAGGAGTATCGGAGTATTGAAAGCCCTTGGCCACTAGGGCAGCATCAAGCACGCGAATTAACCTTCGCTCATCCAATTGACTCAAACCCGAATTTAACTCCGCATAATAACCATAAGTCTTGTACGCCTTGAAATCGGCCTCCTTATCGTAATCGTACTCCACACGGATGGAAGCACAAGAAGCGAGTACTAGTACACTTGTTAATAAAAACCATGTTTTCATAATTTTAAAAATACAAAATATGGAGGTTTTACTGCGAACGGCTTAGTCGTTCAGAAGCTTCCAAAGCTGGTCTTTTAATTGTTGGAGTCCCATTTGCGCCACAGAGGATATAAAAAGAAAAGGTACCTCAGGCAGCTGTTGCTGTAGTTCACCGTCCATTTCTACACGCAATTCCTCATCTAAAAAATCACTTTTTGAGATGGCTACCAGCCGTTGTTTGTCCAACAATTCTGGATTGTAACGACGCAACTCGTCTAGTAAAATATGATATGCTTTGGCTACATCTGGGCTATCGGCAGGTATTAAAAAAAGTAAAATGGCATTGCGCTCGATGTGACGTAAAAAGTAATGCCCTAAGCCTTTGCCCTCTGCCGCCCCTTCTATAATTCCAGGAATATCGGCCATAACAAAGCTGCGATAGTCTCGGTAAGCCACAATTCCTAAATTGGGTTTTAAAGTCGTAAACTCATAATCCGCAATTTTTGGTTTTGCAGCAGTCATCACTGAGAGTAAGGTAGATTTTCCAGCATTGGGGAAGCCGACCAACCCAACATCGGCCAACACCTTAAGTTCTAGGGTTATTTGCTGTTCGCCGCCTGGAAGTCCCGATTGGGCATAACGCGGGGTTTGGTTTACCGAACTCTTAAAGTGCCAGTTTCCCCGACCTCCTTTTCCTCCGGGAACAACAATATGCGTTTCTGCGTCTTCGGTAACTTCAAAAAGGACTGCGTTGGTTTGTGTATCTCGAACAACGGTACCCAAGGGCACTTCCAATACCACATCGGCACCATCGGCACCGGTGCTTCGTTGTTTCCCGCCATGTTCGCCATGGCCAGCCTTAAAATGTCTTTTGTACTTGTAGTGAACTAAGGTCCAAAGATTGGTGTTGCCCTTTATAATGATATGGCCACCTCTTCCGCCATCTCCCCCATCGGGCCCACCCATAGCGACAAACTTTTCTCTGCGTAAGTGGGTAGATCCTTTACCTCCATTGC
This sequence comes from Bacteroidota bacterium, assembly GCA_039414375.1. Taxonomy (GTDB): domain Bacteria; phylum Bacteroidota; class Bacteroidia; order Flavobacteriales; family Flavobacteriaceae; genus Croceivirga. Next base: position 7,758 of record JBCDGY010000097.1, read on the forward strand.
CGGAAGTAAGGTGTACTTTAACGTAGTCAACAAAATTTCCTTCAGTCATACTACCTTATTCAAAGATCATGCAAGGCTACACTAGTTTAAGAAGGGCTAAGAAAGGTTGGTAATAACTGAAGCTAGCCGCTCTGTGATCTCCTCAATCGCACCAATACCATTTACTGCATGAAACTTCCCTTGCGCCTCGTAAAACCGTTTTAAAGGGGCTGTCTTATCATTGTACTCTTCGAAGCGATGGCGTATTTTGTTTTCATCTTGGTCATCACTACGCCCACTCTCCTTACCACGCTCTAACAAGCGTTGTACCAATACCTCATCATCGGCCTCCAAAGCAATAGTCGCATCAATCTTCATGTCTTTACTTTCCAAGAAATTATCCAAAGCTTCTGCCTGTGCAGTGGTCCTGGGAAAACCATCGAAAATAAATCCGGCGGCCTCTGGATTTTTTTCCACCTCAGCCTTTAACATATCAATGGTTACTTCGTCGGGCACCAGCGCTCCTTTGTCGATGTAACTCTTGGCCAGTTGCCCCAAAGGAGTGCCATTTTTAATATTGTAGCGAAAAACATCTCCTGTTGAAATGTGTTTAAGGTTGTACTTTTCTTTTAAAAACCCAGCTTGGGTACCTTTTCCAGCACCTGGTTTTCCAAAAAGAACAAGATTGATCATATCGGTCTGCTTTAATTGATAGACTTCTGTTAAGTTTCTTCCCAATTCTTGGTAATCTAATCCGTAGCCTACGATAAACTTATTCGGAATCTCCATCCCCACATAGTCGATGGCGTACTCCCCATTATAAACGTCGGCCTTATGGAAAAGTGCAGCAATTTTAAATTCTTTCACATTGCTACTTGAGAACAAATGCACCAGTTGTTGTAGTGTTCTTCCGGTGTCAATAATATCCTCCAAAATAATCACACTTCGCCCTTCGATATTTTCTGAAACATCTAAAAGGGTTTCTACAATCCCTGTAGAGGTCAACCCTTGATAAGAACTGAGCTTGACAAAGGTAAGCTCACATGGATGGGGATATGCTTTCAGTAAATCGGACACGAACATAAAAGCACCATTGAGTACCCCGACAAAAATGGGGATTTCGGCTTTGTAGTCTTGGGCTATTTCTTGTGCCATTCGCTGTACAACACTCTGAATTTCATCAGCTTTAAGGTAAGGCTCAAATAAGCTATCGTGTAATCGAATCACTGAAGTCGTACGGATTGGTGTAATGGGCGAAGATAGGGCTTTACGTTTTGTTTTAAACCTGAGTTCGATTATTATTGCAAATACGGCTTCACTTATTTTTGATTTACGGCGAAAAGAAGAGAGGTCCTAATGGAAATGCTCAAAATACTTCATCTTTTCCCTAAAAACTCTTGAAAGTAGCACGCGATTTCCGGCACATTTTTAGCGAAAATCTAAAGCGATTTATAGCATTCTGTAAAAGCAATAATAATCGAACTCAGGTTTTAAAGATTGTATTTCTTGGTAATGAACAAATCCCCGTATTTTTGTCGCCATTACTGCGATATATGGACCAATTTTCATCAAATTTTACGCTAGGCATTCTCGGCGGCGGTCAGCTCGGCAAAATGTTGCTTTATGAAACCCGAAAATGGGACGTTCGCACAAAGGTATTGGATGCCTCGGTTGTAGCCCCTGCGCGAATGGCCTGTAATGAATTTGTGCTGGGAGACCTAATGGATTTTGATACCGTATTGCGCTTTGCATCGGGAGTAGACCTACTCACCATAGAAATTGAAAATGTAAATGTAGCGGCGCTAGAGCATCTTGAAAAAGAAGGACTTACCATATACCCGCAACCGAGTGTATTGCGAACCATACAGCACAAGGGGCGTCAAAAGGAATTTTATAAAGCGCATCATATTCCCACTGCTCCCTTTACGCGATTCAACAACAAAACGGAACTAGGCGAGGCGATTGCCAATGGAAATTTGAGCTTACCCCTGGTTTGGAAAAGTGCTCAATTTGGTTATGATGGGCAAGGCGTTAAAGTAATAAAGACCCAAAGCGATTTGGATATACTGCCTGATGGGGAATGCCTCGCGGAAGATTTGGTGGACTTTAAAACAGAATTAGCGGTTATTGTAGCCCGCAATGCAGATGGAGAAACCAAAGCTTATCCCGTTGTAGAAATGGAGTTTCACCCGGAAGCCAATCAAGTGGAATATGTAATTTGTCCGGCACGTGTAGCGCCAGAAGTCGCTCAAAAAGCACAAGAGATCGCCCTAAAAGTATCGGAATGCTTTGGGCAAGTAGGGCTGCTAGCGGTGGAGCTGTTTCAAACAGAGGACAATGACATTCTGGTAAACGAAGTAGCCCCTAGACCTCATAATAGTGGTCATTACAGTATTGAAGCCAGTTATACCAATCAATTTGAACAACATTTACGCTGTATTTTGGGTCTTCCTTTGGGAAAAACTGAAAGTATGGTGGCTGGTGTAATGGTAAACTTGGTAGGGGCCGAGGGACACGAAGGTCCTGTAACTTACAACAATATGAATGTAGTGCTTGCCATGGAAGGGGTAACCCCCCATATTTATGGTAAGGCCGAAACGCGACCGTTTCGTAAAATGGGGCATGTAACTATTGTAGATACTGAAATGTCTCGTGCTAGAGCCTTGGCGCAGGTGGTTAAAGAGAAAGTGAAGGTCGTCTCTAAAAATTGATCAGAAACCCTAAACAATCCGAACATGAAAAAGTTGTATTGGGTTTTACTACTTCTCGTTTTTTCCGGAAATGCTCAGCAGGAAATCTTAGTTGACAAGAAATTAGGGGAGAAATTAACACCTGAGAATGGTCCTGTAGAATTTTACCGCCCCAAGGGAGAAGTAGAGCTTTATTTTGTTGGAGAGCAGCAGATTGTAATGTGCAATATTCCAAACAATTTTACAAACGCAAAGGTCACCCAGATAGAAAAGATAAGTTTTGATTACATAAATTACTTGGGCACTTACGGAACCGAACAAAAACGTTTCTTCGTCTATGGCAAAAACTCAAAAAAAAAGTTTTTGTTGCTTTAATACGATATAGAAAAATGAACAAGTTTAGAATCA
>JBCDGY010000098.1:0-10740 GCA_039414375.1 Bacteroidota bacterium
ATTCAATCCTATGTAATGCTTAAAAAGGATAAACAGTAAAGGTTCAAAAACCTCGGTTAAAACTATAACCGATTGATACCTATCAAAACTTTTTAATTGAATTGTATTCATTAAGACAAATAACAAACGACCCAGCTGTCCTACACCTACCCTACCACTGAAATAAGGGTCTAGCCGACATCAACTCGTTTACTTGGCCTTTTACCTTTTGTATCACAGCCTCGTCGCTGGCTTGGGTAAGAATCGTATTGATATAGTCCGCAATAGTTTGCATGTCCCCTTCCTTGAGTCCCCTGGTGGTTACTGCTGGTGTTCCCAAACGTATCCCAGAAGTCACAAAAGGCGATTGGGTATCAAAAGGAACCATGTTTTTATTGGCGGTAATATCAGCACGTTCCAAAGCTTTTTCGGCATCTTTTCCGGTGATGTCTTTGTTGCGCAAGTCTATCAATAACATATGGTTATCGGTTCCTTCAGAAATCACTTGATAATCCATGGCTACCAAAGCTTCGGCCAAGGCACCCGCATTTTGTTTTACCTGTTGGGTGTAGTGCAAAAACTGCTCATCTAAGGCCTCTCCAAAGGCAATAGCCTTAGCGGCAATAATATGCTCTAGGGGACCACCCTGATTGCCTGGAAAAACAGCCAAATCGATAAGCCCAGACATTTTGCGCAGCTTACCATTTTTCAAGCGAATTTCAAAAGGGTTTTCAAAATCGTTCCCCATTAAAATAATACCACCCCTAGGTCCGCGTAACGTTTTATGGGTGGTGGTGGTTACAAAATGGCAGTGCGGTAAGGGATCGCTTAATAAGCCTTTGGCAATAAGCCCAGAAGGATGGGAAATATCAGCCAACAATAAGGCACCTACGGCATCGGCAATCTCGCGAAACTTCTTAAAGTTCATATCGCGGCTGTAGGCCGAGGCCCCAGCAATAATCAATTTAGGACGTTCTTTTTCGGCGATTTCCATAATGGAATCGTAGTTCAGCAAACCGGTGGCCTTGTCTACCCCGTAAAATGTAGGACGGTATAGTTTTCCCGAAAAATTGACTGGGGAGCCATGTGTTAAGTGACCGCCATGCGATAAATCGAAACCTAAAATGGTATCCCCCGGCTGCAAACAGGCGTGATATACGGCTGCATTGGCCTGCGATCCGGAGTGTGGTTGTACATTGGCATAAGCAGCTCCAAAAAGTGCTTTTGCCCGTTCAATGGCCAAACGCTCCACCTCATCAACTACCTCGCAACCCCCATAATAGCGTTTGCCAGGATAGCCCTCTGCATATTTATTGGTCAATACCGAACCGGCGGCCTCCATCACCTGCGGGCTCGTAAAGTTTTCAGAGGCAATCAACTCAATTCCTCTTCGTTGCCGCTCTTGCTCCTTGGCGATCAAACTGAAAACCTGGCTGTCTTTCTGCATGTCTTTTTAAAATTAAATGGCAAAAGTACAAATTGGTCCGCGGCTGTACCCCAAATGCTTCGCTATTTCAATCTGACTTATTAACGAAACAACAAACAATGTCCTTTTTGTGGTCTACGATAACGCTTTTTGCAGGTAAAAAAATTAGGGCTACATAATGCAATCCAAGCTTTTGCGTTTGTATTCATAAAGCTTTTGGCACGCCAATTGCGTTTGCCTAAGTGAACCAAAACCATTCGCAATGAAAAAAACACTACTTTTTTCCCTTTCCCTGGTTGTTATCATAGGCTGCAGCGGTGTTAAAAAAACCCAAGAAGCCCTTAATAGTGGTGATTATACTGCTGTTATGAACCGTGCTATTAAAAATCTCAGAAACAATAAAACCAAAAAAGGCCATCAGGAATATGTGGTATTATTGGAAGAGGCTTTTGCCAAGCACAAAGAAAAAGTACGGAACGATATCGGTTTTTGGGAAAACCAGGGCAATCCTGCCAACCTTATCCGTATTTACGAAGCCTTTACTGGCCTTAAGTCGCTTCAAGAAAGCATCAAACCCCTGCTGCCCCTACCGATTTATAAACAAAATCGAAATGCCTCCTTTGCCTTTAAAAACCACAATAGCGATATTTTGGTGTATAAAGACAAACTATCGGCACACCTGTATAGCAATGCCAGTGCCCTTTTAACCAATGCCCGAAATAAACTGGAGTATCGACAAGCCTATGAGGAGCTCCAATATTTGAATACGATCAATCCAGGATACCAGCAAACAGTTCGCAAAATGGACGAAGCCTATCAAAAGGGCTTGGACTTTGTTAAAGTACAATTGCAAAACCAAACCGAGCAGGTTATCCCAGAACGCTTAGAGTCTGAACTTCTCGATTTTAACACCTACGGTTTAAACAATTTTTGGATGGAGTTTCACGCCAATCCTATAGCGGATATCAACTATGACTTTGCGATGGAATTGGATTTTAATCAAATTAATATTTCTCCAGAGCGCGTTAATGAACGACAACTGATTCAAGAAAAAGTGGTGAAAGACGGTTTCGAATATGTGTTGGACAGGAATGGGAATGTGGCCAAAGATAGTTTGGGGAATGATATTAAGGTAGACCGGTTGACAACGGTTACTTGCAATTTCTACGAATTTACCCAACAAAAAACAGCTCAGATAGGCGCTCAAGTACGCTTTAAAAATTTACATACCGGACAAGTGGTGAATGCCTATCCCCTATCCAGCGAATTCGTTTTCCAACATATTTACGCCAATTTCGATGGGGATCGCAGGGCCATTGACAACAATTTAGTAGCCCTGTTAGACTTGGCTGCCGTTCCCTTTCCTTCAAATGAACAAATGATTTATGACGCTGGGGAAGACCTGAAAGCACGCCTAAAAGCCATTGTAAATCGCCATGACTTTAATTAAAGCATATTGACCAGACCTTTACCTTTAGTGGTACTCCATGTAAAACCATAGGTCTGGTTACCACTGTGCTTTCGAGAGATCAATATCGGAAATAGCACCATGAGAAGCGTGCAGCAGGGTTTCCCCTTCCTTTATAATCAATAGTTGGGGAGATTGGTGGACTACCCCAAATTGTGAAGCCACAGCATCGGAGATATTCCGATTTGCCAATAGGTCTAAGAAATACAAATCCGCATCGCCTAAAGGAATTTCATAATACTGGGTAAACCGATTTAAAACCATGCCGCTAATACCGCAGGTTTTGGAGTGTTTAAAAATAAGCTGAGGACGTTCTTGCGAACGTTCTTTTATGGTCTGCAACTGTTCCAAAGCATCCAGCGGTACCCAAGGTATTTTTTTTAATTCCTCTTTATTACCATTATCTTTCCTAAAGGCTTTTCCAAATAATCCCATTAGTTAAAATTAAAGGCTATCTGTGGGAAATCAAAACGATCTCCTACTGACTAAATGGCATTATAGTTGCGGCTTTTTGAGACAAAATGTCTGTACTCGGCTTTGGTAGGGTTATTGAAGATGGATAGTAAAAAAAGCGAACAATGATGACAAATTTCACCATAAAAGCCCAGGAAGCCCTGCAACAAGCACAGCAAATAGCGCAGGGAATGGGTCACCAACAATTAGAAAACGAACACCTTTTTAAGGCGATTACCGAAGTTGACGATAATGTCCTCCCCTATCTTATGCAACAATTGGGGGCATCAACTACTTTGCTTCAACAAATTGTTGAACGCGAGCTACAACGCTTACCTAAAGTAAGTGGTGGGGAACTTATGGCCTCCAGAGCCCTAGGTAATACCTTAAATGAAGCTGGGCAAATGGCTAAAAAAATGGGGGATGACTATGTTTCTATAGAACATCTAATTTTGGCCATTCTTAATTCAAAAAGTAAAATTGGTCAAGCCTTAAAAGACAATGGCATTACCAAAGATCAGTTAGAACAAGCGATAAGAGCGATGCGCGGTGGGGGTCAGGTAACTTCAGAAAATGCGGAGAGCACCTATAACGCGCTTCAGAAATACGCCAAAAATCTAAATGAGCTTGCCGATTCTGGAAAATTAGATCCCGTAATTGGTAGGGACGAGGAAATACGTCGTATCCTACAAATTCTTTCGAGACGTACGAAAAACAATCCCATGTTGGTTGGTGCACCTGGTGTTGGTAAAACCGCCATTGCAGAAGGGCTTGCCCACCGCATTGTGCAAGGGGATGTTCCCGAGAACTTAAAGAACAAAATTATTTACTCCTTGGATATGGGTGCCCTTATTGCTGGTGCCAAATACAAGGGAGAGTTTGAAGAACGATTAAAAGCGGTAATCAAAGAAGTGGTTGGTTCCGACGGAGCGATTGTATTGTTTATCGATGAGATACACACCTTAGTGGGTGCTGGAGGAGGACAAGGCGCCATGGACGCCGCCAATATTTTAAAACCTGCTTTAGCTAGAGGAGAGTTAAGAGCGGTGGGGGCTACCACTTTGGACGAATACCAGAAGTATTTTGAGCAAGACAAGGCTTTAGAACGTCGCTTTCAAAAAGTAATGGTTGATGAGCCTGATACCGAAAGTGCCATTTCTATACTAAGGGGTATCAAAGACCGTTATGAGTCGCATCATAAAGTGCGTATTAAAGATGAAGCGGTAATAGCAGCGGTTACCCTGTCGCAGCGCTATATCACCAACCGTTTTTTACCCGATAAGGCCATAGACTTGATGGATGAAGCAGCCTCCAAGTTGCGCATGGAAATCAATTCTAAACCCGAGGAGCTAGATGTGTTGGACCGTAAGTTAATGCAATTGGAAATTGAGATTGAGGCTATCAAAAGAGAGGAAGATGTGGACAGGCTCAAGGCCTTGCATTTAGAACTCGCCAACTTGAAAGAGGAGCGCAACGATATCTATGCGCAATGGGAGCAAGAGAAAGCGGTTGTAGATCGCATTCAAAAGACCAAACAAGCTATTGAGCAATACAAGCAAGATGCCGAACGTGCAGAGCGCAATGGCGATTACGGGCAGGTAGCGGAACTGCGCTATGGTAAAATTAAGGAGGCCCAAGCCTCTTTAGAAGAAGCCCAACAAGCACTGCAAGCGCAGCAGCATGCCGGAACCCTAATTAAAGAAGAGGTTACCAATGAAGATATTGCCGAAGTAGTGGCCAAATGGACGGGAATTCCCATCACCAAAATGATGCAAAGCGAACGGGAAAAACTGCTAAACCTAGAAACTGTTTTGCACGAACGTGTTGTTGGACAAGAAGAGGCTATTACGGCCGTTGCGGATGCCATAAGGCGAAGTCGAGCAGGCCTTCAGGATAGTAAAAAGCCCATTGGCTCCTTTCTATTTCTAGGGACTACAGGAGTGGGTAAAACAGAGTTGGCCAAAACCCTGGCGGCTTATCTATTTGACGACGAAAGTGCTTTAACTCGTATCGATATGAGCGAATATCAAGAGCGCCATTCCGTGAGCAGACTTATAGGAGCTCCTCCGGGATACGTTGGGTATGACGAAGGCGGGCAGCTCACCGAAGCAGTAAGGCGCAAGCCGTACTCTGTTATCCTTTTGGACGAAATAGAAAAGGCGCACCCCGATACTTTTAATATTTTATTGCAGGTATTGGACGAAGGTCGGTTAACCGACAACAAAGGACGGGTAGCAGACTTTAAAAATGCCATTATCATTATGACCAGTAACCTGGGGAGTCACCTGATCCAAGAACAGTTTGAAAATGCTTCTGATCTTTACAGTTCACAGGAAACTGCCAAAACAGAAGTTATGGGCTTACTGAAAAAAACAATAAGACCAGAATTTTTAAACCGCATCGATGATATCGTGATGTTTACGCCGCTGAATAAGGAAGCTATCGCACAGATCGTACGTTTGCAGTTAGCACAACTCAAGCAGCTAGTGGCACAGCAAAATATAACCTTAGATGCTACCGATGAAGCTATTGCCTATTTGACGGAGCGGGGCTTTGATCCACAATTTGGCGCCAGACCTATTAAAAGGCTCTTGCAAAAAGAAGTGTTGAACGAGCTCTCTAAGGCGTTGTTGCGAGGTGATATAAAAAGTGAGCATGTGGTGCTACTAGACTCTTTTGATGAAGGCCTTGTGTTTAGAGATCAAGGTGCCTTGGCCTTGGCCTTGTCCTAGGAACCATAAGTCGATATCAAAAGATCCTCCACAAGAAGGAGAAAATTAATCTGGAGTTTGTGCGCAGTTTTGGCGTGCAAATTCCAGGTTTTTTATCCCACTATTACCTTGTATAAACCTAGCCAGTGAGTGGTGCAGCTAAATTTGTTATAAAGATGATGGTCAACCCTTTATACCGCCTCTTTTTTCTGATACCCATCAGTATTTTATGACTATCTTCGCAGAAAACCACACCAACCATGTCCACTAAAGCAGAACGTACCTCACAGTACATCATTGATACTGTGGCGCCCATTTTTGTGAAACACGGCTATATCGGAACCAGTATGAGCCATTTAACCGACGCCACCGGATTAACAAAAGGAGCGATATACGGTAATTTTGAGAATAAAGGTGCGCTAGCATTATCCGCTTTTGAACATCACAGAAACCTCTTGTTAGACCGTATTGACGAACTTTTAGCTATTGAAGGAAATGCCATGGATAAAATCAACAATCTATTGGACTTTTTCAAACAATACGATGTATTTAGTCTGCCTATGGGCGGTTGTCCTATTCTAAATACTGGTGTTGATGCACAGTATAACAATAAGCAGTTGGCAGCGGCTTGCAGAGAGACCATCGCAGAACTAGAAGGTAAAATTGCCTTGGTTATTGAGAATGGCATTAAAGCAGGGGAACTGAAAACGGCAGTACCACCACTCCAATTTGCAAAACAGTTGTATACCATGATACAGGGTGCAGTAGCCATGGCGACCATGACTTTGGATACAAAGTATTTAACCAATACCATGACCTATTTGGGACATTTGGTAAAACGAGAAATGGGGAAATGACCCTTTGCTTAATAATCCTCAAAAGGGTGATGGCTAAAACTAGCAGTTCCTTGGCAGACCACTTAAAATACTACCGCCAAGAATAAAACGTTAAGGGGAAAGGTACTATGCACTAACGCTACTTTTTAAATTAAGACCAACATGAATACCATTCGTTATGTCATCAAGCTAATACCTCGGTTTCTGGGGATACTCTTTGTATTGGTGCTCTTCGCCAACTGCGAAGACGACAAAAAAGAAAAAGCACCTACGGGACCTCCTGTAATTTCTACGTTCTACTTAATTCGTCATGCAGAGAAAGACCTCACGGACCCCGATGATATGAATCCAGAATTAGACCAAGATGGGTATGGCCGTTCTATTCGATGGGCAGAGTTGTTCGATCCTGTTGCTTTAGATGCCATCTATTCAACCGATTTTCAGCGTACCAAAATGACGGCAGATCCTACCTCGGTTAAAAAAAATATTGATATTACTTTTTACCAGCCTTCTAGTTTAGACGTAGCGGAATTTATAACCGAAAACAAGGGAAAACAAGTATTGGTTGTTGGGCATAGTAATACCATTCCCGATCTTGTCAATGACCTATTAGGAGAACAGAAATACCCTCAGATGGATGAGGACGACTACCGTAGCTTGTTTATCGTTCGAATGATTGACGACAAAGCGACCGATATCCACATCAATATGAATTAAACCCAATTATGCATTAGAGGAGCGTAATAAAGGTAGAAAACCGGTAAAAAGAACTAAAGCTAAGCGGCTAACGAATTGCCTTAAAAAGTATTTACCAATATATCTTTATGGCTTTGCCGAGGCAACAGGTGCTACAGTAATTGCTTCCACAGCGATTTTGGACAGTAGCTCTAGTTCTCCCCTTTCATAATGTTGCGCAATATCCATCAGGTCAATCGACTGCCCTTTAAGCGGCTTGTAATTATTGTAGTCTACAAATCGGATTCCCCCAACATATCTTTCGTTAAAAGCCTCTCTAAAACGCATTCCGCCACCATTAACCGCAAAGGAGTAGGCCAAATAGTCTGGCTTTGCCGTTGCTATATTAAACCAATATAGATAGACATCTTCAAAATCATCTCCCCCGTTGAATTCATCAAAAGTCACTTTAACCTTAAAGTAGCGTTGTCCTTTAATGGTTACGGTATCCAGGAATTGTTTGTGTACCGCAGCGGCATTTAAACCATAAGGAAGCCGTGAAAAATAATGAACCGAATTCACCGCATTGGCATAGCGGTTAGCCAGTGTATCATGCAGGGTCATTAGAGAATCGTTAATGATACGGTAAAAATTGTTGCCTCTTTTTTCATCCACTATGGTGATGCTATCGGTGTGGGTAGTGCGGCGTAGCACTTGCTTGCCCTTAACGAGCGCCGACTCGTACAATCGATCTCTAAAACGGAAACTAACAGTATGATCCTTATACTGTTCTCCACCACTATCTACAATAGCGGCGTCTACTATTTCTTGTACGGTAATCGTATTTTTAGCAGCTTGTTGTTGCCTACAAGCGCCGCATAAAAGAAGGAGACCCAACGCATAACAGAAAGGCATTCCCCAAATACGCCATAAAGTGTTTTTAACCATGACCCTAAACATAATAAGGATAAACTATTTTTGTGCCTATGCAGAAAAACATCAACATAAAGAACAAACGGGCTTTTTTCGATTTTGAAATTCTGGACAAATATACGGCTGGCATTGTATTAGGAGGCACAGAAATAAAATCATTGCGTTTGGGAAAAGCTGCCCTTTCGCAGAGTTTTTGCGAGTTTAACGAACAGGGAGAACTTTTTGTGATTAATATGCAAATAGACGAATACAGCCATGGTGGCTATTACAATCATCGCCCGAAAGCATCCCGAAAGCTCCTTTTAAACAAAAGAGAGTTAAAGAAATTATTGAAGGAAGTTACTGCTAGCGGATTAACCATTGTACCCCTAAATCTCTACATCAACGACCGAGGATTGGCGAAAATTAATATTGCACTCGCTAGAGGAAAAAAACAATACGATAAGCGAGAGACGATTAAAGATCGAGACAACAAGCGCAACTTAGATCGCATTAAAAAGGACTTTAAATAAATATATCCGTCGAAAAGTATTTGCTATGACGCTGGCCTAAAAAAATCGTACGCTTACTAACTGCGATTTTCCAACAGGGGTACAAATCGAAAACTACCAAAGGTTTTCTTTTCAAATTCTTTGGCTGATTTACGCACATACAAGGTCATTTCTTGTGATTCCAGCCCAACTGGAATCACTAGCCTACCCCCTATGCGCAGTTGAGACAACAACGCTTTTGGAGTTTCGGGAGCTCCGGCGGTAACAATAATTCCATCAAAAGGTGCCGCTTCTGGCAGCCCCTTGTAGCCATCTCCAAAAACTACTTGCTTGGGTCGATATTTCATTCTATCGAAAAACAACTGTGTTCTTTTAAAAAGTTCTTGTTGGCGTTCCACAGTATATACCTTCGCCCGCAAATGCAGTAGCACAGCCGTTTGGTACCCGCTTCCTGTGCCGATTTCTAGTATTTTCTGATTGGGAGCTACTTGCAAGAGCGCAGTTTGAAAAGCCACCGTATAGGGCTGAGAGATCGTTTGGCTCGCCCCAATAGGAAAGGCTTTGTCTTGATAAGCATGAGCATCGAAGCCACTATCCAAAAAGAGGTGGCGTGGAACAGTAGCGATAGCTCCTAAAACAGCCTCGTCCGTAATGCCTTTGGCCTGAATCACTTTTACCAATTTTTGGCGAAGCCCTTGGTGCTTAAAGGTATCCTGCATTCGTTTGGTTCTGTTTTACGAAGGTAAGGAACCCCATAAAAAGACTATCGTTTTTTCCAATCTCCTTATTTTTGACAAAATATAATTCCATGCTAAAAGTCGGCGTCCTGGGAGCAGGACATTTGGGCAAAATTCATTTAAAATTGCTCAATCAATCCAAGCGTTATGAACTTGTTGGATTTTATGATCCTGATGTAGACGCCTCTACGAAACTTGAGGGAGAACTGGGGTATCGTTATTTTGAAAATCTCGACGACCTTATTAAAGCCGTTGATGTGGTTGATATTGTTACCCCCACCCTATCCCATTTTGATTGTGCGCAAAAGGCCATTACTCAGGGCAAACATATTTTTATTGAAAAGCCCATTACCAAAACCTTAGAAGAAGCCGAACAATTGGTAGTGCTTAAGAATAAGCATGGCGTAAAAGGTCAAGTTGGGCATGTAGAACGCTTTAATCCGGCCTTTTTAGCCGTAAAACACAATGTACAACAGCCTATGTTTATTGAAACGCATCGGCTAGCGGAGTTCAATCCAAGAGGAACGGATGTGCCTGTAGTACTCGATCTTATGATTCACGATATTGACGTGATTTTAAGTGTGGTGGCCTCCCCCGTAAAAAGTATTAGTGCCAGTGGCGTATCGGTCATCAGTCAGTCACCAGATATTGCCAATTCCAGGATTGCCTTCGAAAACGGCTGTGTTGCCAACCTAACGGCCAGCCGTATCTCTCTTAAAAACATGAGAAAATCACGTTTCTTTCAAAAAGACGCCTACATTTCGGTAGACTTTTTGGAAAAGAAGGTAGAAGTCGTTAAGATGAAAGACGCCCCAGACCAGCCGGGACAGTTTGATATGGTGCTACAGAATGCCGAAGGAGTGCGCAAACAGATTTATTTCGAGAATCCTAAAATACTTCCCAATAATGCCATTTTAGACGAGCTGGAAACCTTTGCCGATGCTATAGAAAACAACACAGAACCTGCGGTTACCTTAGAAGATGGCACTGCTGCCCTTCGCGTTGCCCTGCAGGTGATTGAAGCATTTTAA
>JBCDGY010000099.1:0-10730 GCA_039414375.1 Bacteroidota bacterium
AGAAAAAAGACATCGCAGTGCTCAAACGATGACTATTTCGCCTTAAAAAATCTTTAGTTTGTGATATGTGTGAGGTTAAACATAAACGGATGGTAAAGTTAGTTAAAATATACCTAATTTCCTAGTAAAATCAAGGAATGCCGAAGCAAAAGCCTGAAAAAACACATATTTATTTCATGCCAGGCATGGCTGCAAGTCCATCGATTTTTGAGGGTATTCGACTAGATCCGCTACTTTTTGAACTTCACTTTTTGGAGTGGTTTGTGCCTAATCCCAAAGCAAGTTTAGAGAGTTATGCTAAGGATATGGCCCAAAAGGTTAAACATAATTTACCAATTTTACTAGGGGTATCTTTTGGAGGATTGTTAGTTCAAGAAATGGCCAAACACATGGAAGTCAGTTTGGTAATAGCGATATCCTGTGTAAAAACAAGAGCAGAACTTCCGTGGCGTATGCACTTTGCGCGACGTACTAAGATCCATCGTTTACTACCTACAGCCTTAGTGAGTCGCATTGACTTTTTAGTCAAATACGCTTTTGGAGATAGGGTTACCAAAAGACTTAAACTTTATGAACAGTATTTAAGTGTTAGGGATAAAAACTATTTAAGTTGGGCTATCGATGCCATTGTTAATTGGAAGCAAGAACAACTTCCTGAAAAACTGATTCATATACACGGAGATAAGGATGCGGTATTTCCCATAAAAAATATTCGCGATTGTATTGTGGTTAAGAATGGAACCCACACTATGATTTTACATCGGGCACGCTGGTTCAACGAACATCTACCGGAATTACTCTTAAACCCAAATTATGCACTAGGAGAGCATAATGCAGATTGAAAGCGCAATCAAGTAAAATGGTTTGGAGATTTTAGCATGGTAACCGCTAAGGTGAAATCGATGGGTTAAATCATAAGGCTACCGCTGTGTAGCCATCTAAAACCATTTTCAACTGTAGTACCCTTTAGTCGATTAATACCTGCGTCTCTGAGAAGGAAGCGATTTGCCGAAACCTCTGCAGAATGGGTAAAAAAGTGATATGCAATCCAAACTATGGAAAATTTCGTCCTTCTCAAAAATTTCAAGTCCTCACAACCAGGAGGTTGTTCCGGGTTAAAATTTCATAGGGCGTCGAACTTTCCATATACTTTGAATTTTGCAAAGGTCTCTTCCCATTTTACTAAGCTCGACTGTGGGCTCTACGTTTTAGGGGATTCTCATAAAATAGGATGCTTAAAAGAGCGTTTTTAGTCTTACAGCTCCCTGTTGATTTGAGGTGTTTTAAAACCTTATAAGGAGTGTAAGAAAACCACGTTTTGTGCTATCTTGCTTTAAAAATTACAATTAATGACGATGATAAAGAACCTTCTTGCCGGTATAGGACTATTTTGTGTTTTAGGAACTTTTATTTATGCCATACAGGTGGAAGTGGAGGAAGTGGAGAAAGAAGAATCCAAAACCGATAAAAATGTAGCCGAAACCTATACTATAAGTGCGATCACCATTCCAAAAGATTTGAATTTCGCAGGTGAGATGGTACCACAAGAAGACCCCGAGATACTCGAACGTATCGATCGGGAGTTTTTGGTAAATACCTATTGGCAATCCAATGCGCTACTTTTAATGAAAAGGGCACATAAATATTTTCCTATTATAGAACCCATACTCGCTAAGAATAATATCCCCGACGATTTTAAGTACTTGGCTGTGGCTGAAAGTGGACTACAAAATGTAGTATCTCCAGCTAATGCGACCGGATTTTGGCAATTGATGAAAGCCACGGCAAAATCTTATGGTCTAGAAGTGAATACCAATGTAGACGAACGCTATCATTTGGAAAAGAGTACTCAGGCGGCTTGTGACTATTTAAACAAATGGAAAAAGCGCTTTGGCACGTGGACTTTAACTGCCGCAGCATACAATGCAGGACCTGGTGGAATTCAAAAGTATATGGACATTCAAAAAGAAAAAGACTACTACAATTTACTACTAGGGGACGAAACAGGGCGTTACGTTTTTAGAATACTGGCCATAAAAGAAATATTATCACATCCTAAAAAGTATGGTTTCGAATTGCAAAAAGAAGATTATTATAAAAGTGTGCCAACATTTACGGTCGACGTAGATACTGTAGTGGAAAGTTGGGCGGATTTTGCAAAAGAATACGAAATCTCTTATAAGTTGCTAAAGCGACATAATCCCTGGTTAAGGGAGCCTCACTTAAATAATGCGTCTCGTAAAAAGTATATAATAGCTATCCCTAACAAAGGATATTATACCACAGTAAATTAAAGCTAAATCATGCTTTACGCTCCCCTAATGCATAATTAGGGTTAAAGCTATCGATATTTCGTCCGTACCTGTTGTGGCCCACGCTTCAGCTGTTGCTGCATCATTTTAAGTTGGTCAGTAAGCATCCCATTCTTATCTAACTTTTTGGCCTCTTGCAGTAAAGTAGTTGCCTCTCGCTTTCGGCCCTTTTGCATAGCAATACCAGCAAGGCTCATTTTCGCCATAGCAATATCGTAACCCATATTTAATCCAAGTCGAAGGGCCTTTCTAAAATGCTTTTCTGCTTGTGTTAGGTTTTTTTGGGAGAATATAATACCATGGAGGTAATGAAAATAACCTTGCTGTTTTTTGACTAAAGCAGCTTCTGGATTTTTAATTCTGGCCAACCACTGTTCAGTACCTTCCATATCTTGTTTTCGCATTCGCAGAAAGGCTAAAAGGATGATCTCATTTCTAAAGTAAAGAAAAATGAAAACTAAAGAGAGCAATATTAAAAAAATACCGTTGCCGATATATCCCTCTATAAATTGGTAAATCGCGTAGCCTATAATGCCCGCGGCAAGCACTAGTTTCAAATTTTTGTGAAACATATGTTATTCTGTAATTAGTTCGTAAGTCAATGTTTGTTTTAAAGTAGTAGGGATGGTGACATTGGCCGCAGTAGCCATGGTCGAAGTACCTTCTCCAGATCCGGATATCATCATTTTAAGAAGAACACCGTTCTTTTTAGAGGCTTCTAATAGGGTCTCTTGTGTTCCACTCAGTTTCATTTCTAACGAATCTTCTTCTGTATTCATCAGAATATCCGCTGTTCCGCTAATGGCAACGACATCATCCGTTACCTTTTCTAAGGTCCATAAGTTGTCCGCAGTTATCTTACCACTGAAATTCGTACGCCAGGTATCTCCAATGGAAACAGGCTGATTTCCATAAACATAGGTCATCTGTTCAAAACTCTTTGCCAATACTTCAGAACTGAACTCTTTCTCAAGTGATTTTTTGATCAAGCTCGTTGTAAACTCATCCAAACCACCCATGGCACTAATCATCTTGTCTATTATACTTTCTGCGCCCGCTACAGCTACTATGCTTCCGTCTTTTTTAAGCTGTATTTGCATTTGCTCATTGAGTAATCCATTGAAAATGGAAGACATTAAGTCTCCCTCTTTTATCTCGCTAGCACGAACATCCATCAAAACACCCTGTTGACTTGCACTTGATTTTAAGGCAAAATCGCGATACGTAATTTTGATGAGATAAGTATCTCCTAAAAGCGAATCAACTTCAAGCGCGAAGAGACCTTCGAGCACATTCGTGATGATTTGCTCTGATCCTTCCAATTTCATGGTGAGTTCTTGGTTTGCTGTTTGCTTGATTAAAAAGGTGTCTTTTAGCTGTAAGGTATATCCCAATTGTACCTGACTAATAAGGATATGGGGCAACAATAGCGCAATCAAAGAAAAGATTTTATGGGAATACTTCATGGGCTTTTCATTATCGGCCTACAAAGCTAAGACAAACAATTTTTAGAAAGCGTTTGTCATGGCAAAAACTCTTTGTATATTTGCGCCCAGAAAATTTTAAGGTATACTAGCCTTTAAACAGTAACAGTAATGAAAAGGACGTTTCAACCCTCCAAGCGAAAGAGAAGGAATAAACATGGTTTTAGAGAGCGCATGGCCTCTGCTAATGGTAGAAAAGTATTAGCTAGAAGAAGAGCAAAGGGGAGAAAGAAGCTTACTGTTTCCTCAGAACCAAGACATAAAAAATAAACACTGTCGATAACCGGTGAATTAAATAGGTGCTGTAATTAAAACAGCACCTTTTTTTTGACCTATTTTTAGCGATTGAAGCATAATTAACGAGAAGCATGCCAAAAAGAGAAGATCTTAAGTCGATTTTGATCATAGGTTCGGGTCCTATTATTATCGGACAAGCCTGTGAGTTTGATTATTCAGGTTCACAAGCATTACGCTCCCTGAGAGAAGATGGTATTGAAACCATTCTAATCAATAGCAACCCAGCTACTATTATGACCGATCCAGCGATGGCCGATCATGTATACCTCCGTCCGCTGAATACAAAATCAATTATTGAGATACTTAAGAAGCATCCTAACATTGATGCAGTTTTACCCACTATGGGAGGACAAACGGCACTAAATCTTTGTATTGAGGCAGACGAAAAGGGTATTTGGGAAGACTTTGGTATTGAAATTATTGGTGTTGATATCGATGCTATTAACATTACTGAAGATCGCGAGCAATTTCGGGAATTGATGCTAAAAATAGGGATAGGCATGCCTCCTCAAGCCTCGGCTACCTCATTTTTAAAAGGGAAAGAAATTGCTCAAGAGTTTGGCTTTCCACTCGTTATTCGTGCTTCTTTTACGTTAGGTGGGGCAGGGGCATCCATTGTATATGAACCCGAAAAATTCGACCATCAACTCAGTCATGCACTAGAAGTTTCGCCGATTCATGAGGTCATGATCGATAAAGCACTAATGGGATGGAAAGAGTATGAGCTGGAATTGTTGCGGGATAAAAATGACAACGTTGTCATCATTTGTACGATAGAAAATATGGACCCCATGGGTATCCATACTGGTGATTCCATCACGGTAGCTCCTGCTATGACGCTTTCGGACCGTACCTTCCAACGTATGAGGGATATGGCCATTCAAATGATGCGAAGTATTGGTGATTTTGCTGGAGGGTGTAATGTACAGTTTGCAGTAAGCCCGGATGAGGAGGAAGATATTATTGCCATCGAAATTAACCCAAGGGTTTCGCGCTCTTCAGCTTTGGCCTCGAAAGCTACAGGTTATCCTATTGCAAAAATTGCTGCCAAACTGGCTATTGGTTATAGTTTGGATGAATTGAGCAATCAGATCACCCAATCAACATCCGCTTTGTTTGAGCCTACCCTGGACTATGTGATTGTAAAGATCCCGAGATGGAATTTTGATAAGTTCGAGGGCTCCGATCGTACCTTGGGGCTACAAATGAAATCTGTAGGGGAAGTAATGGGTATTGGGCGCTCTTTTCAAGAAGCGTTGCATAAAGCTACCCAATCTTTGGAGATCAAACGCAACGGCCTGGGTGCCGATGGTAAAGGACTCACGGATTACGAAACTATTATTGGTAAACTAACGGTTCCTAGTTGGGATCGGGTGTTTGTTATTTATGATGCGATACAACTGGGGATTCCCCTAAAGCGCATTCACGATATTACCAGAATAGACATGTGGTTCTTAAAGCAATATGAAGAGTTGCACTATTTGGAACAAGAACTGTCTAAACATACCATCGCTACGCTTAGCAAGGATCTGTTACTGGAGGCTAAACAGAAAGGTTTTGCAGACCGCCAGATTGCACATATGCTCGATTGCTATGAGAGCGAAGTGCACAAAAAGCGCATGCAGCTAAAAATCAATAGGGTTTATAAGTTGGTAGATACCTGTGCTGCCGAATTTAAGGCAATGACCCCCTATTACTATTCCACCTTTGAAGAGGAGATTGAAACTGCAGATGGCAAACGTTTTGTAGCCAATGATAGTGAAGTAAGTGATAGAAAAAAGATAGTGGTACTCGGTTCTGGTCCTAATCGAATTGGACAGGGTATCGAGTTTGATTATTGCTGTGTTCACGGGGTACTAGCAGCTGCCGAATGTGGCTATGAAACCATTATGATTAACTGCAATCCCGAAACGGTTTCTACGGACTTCGATACGGCTGATAAGCTGTATTTCGAACCTGTTTTTTGGGAACACATCTACGATATTATCTTACACGAAAAACCAGAAGGGGTAATTGTACAACTAGGAGGGCAGACTGCCTTGAAATTGGCGGAAAAGCTAGATCGCTATGGTGTTAACATTATTGGTACCAGTTTTAAATCTTTAGATCTGGCGGAAGACCGTGGTAGCTTTTCTACTTTACTTAAAGACAATAATATCCCCTATCCTCGATTTGGAACTGCCGAAACAGCGGACGAGGCCTTGGAACTAGCCGATGAATTGGGCTTTCCGCTTTTGGTGCGTCCTTCGTATGTGCTTGGTGGACAAGGGATGAAAATCGTTATAAACAAAGAAGACCTCGAGGCCCATGTTGTGGATTTACTGCGTAAGATTCCCAATAACAAATTGCTGCTAGATCACTATTTAGATGGTGCTATCGAGGCCGAGGCCGATGCTATTTGCGATGGAGAAGATTTGTATATCATCGGGATTATGGAGCATATAGAGCCTTGTGGGATTCATTCTGGTGATTCCAATGCAACGCTACCGCCCTTTAATCTAGGGGAGTTTGTGATCCAACAGATTAAAGACCACACCAAGAAAATTGCGCTGGCACTAAATACGGTGGGCTTGATCAATATTCAATTTGCCATTAAGGACGATACGGTTTATATCATCGAAGCGAACCCTAGGGCCTCTCGAACAGTACCTTTTATCGCTAAGGCCTATGGCGAGCCCTATGTGAATTTTGCGACTAAAGTGATGTTGGGCGAAAAGAAAATTAAGGATTTTGACTTTAAGCCACACTTAGAAGGGTATGCCATTAAACAGCCTGTTTTCTCTTTTAATAAGTTTCCGAATGTCAATAAGAATTTAGGTCCGGAAATGAAGAGTACTGGTGAAAGCATCCTTTTTATTGATAACCTCAAAGAAGACGAGTTTTATAACCTGTACTCTAGGCGTAAAATGTATTTGAGTAAGTAACAGCGTAACATCTTTTAGCTTTGGTCTGGGAATAACGCCCTAAGCTAGTGGCGTCTTTTAGATATCATGTTTATTTGTTGTAAAGTCTAAAAATAGCTTTGGTATTTCCTAGTAAAATTCACAGCTGATTTTCTTCTTTGTACAGTCGTTTAATTCCTACATTTCTTTGCATTTTAAGTTCTAAATGGCGCTCTTCAACGCTATTTTCTTAAATTTTTCGGTATTTCATCGAAAAACGTAATTTTTTGTTGTAGTAAGGATCTGGCTAGACTACATTGTTCCTACCAATAATAAACACTATGGGAATGAAAAGGTTTTATTTAAGCTGTTTTATCGCATATTTTTTGAGTGTTGGCACTGTCAACCTAGCGCTCAGGAAACGGTGGTAGCCCCTACTTTTTTTGATGAGGTTACCGACTATGTATATGGCATTGGCCAGCAACGCCAACGCTCCAAGGACTATTTTGCCGAATTGCGCAGCCTGGCTCGCGACCGAGATGCAGCCGCCCTCTACCATTTGGGCTTATTACAGAAAGAAGGTATTGGTACTGCCCAACGTTTAAAGAAGGCCAGGCGTTCTTTTGAACAAGCGCAGGCTTTAGGCGATGCCGAGGCAGCTTATGGCTTGGGCTATTTCTACCTCAAAGGTTTAGGAGGGCTACCGCAAGACTATGCCTTGGCCAAGCATTGGTTTCAGCGTAGCGATACCCCTATGGCGCGACACTGGTTGGCGAAAATGATTTTTTTGGGTTGGGGCACTCCAGCCAATAAGGCCAAGGCCCTAAAGCTTCTAGCAGCGAATACCGATTTGTACAATAGTGAAGTATTGACCCCACAGTACAAAGAAGCGACCCCACCCTCGGATCATAAAACACCCTTATTGTTCCAAGATACCTACAGCAAGGCCAAAGCCCCGCAACTGGACCTATTATCAGGAACATGGCAGGGTGACTTTTTAGAGCTAGATCCCTCAGGTACTACAGTAATGCGCTCCTTACCGGCGCAGTTGCAAGTAAACGGCAGTGGGGTGGCCTTAACCGCACAGCTTCAAGTAGGCGATAGCCTGGCTACAGGACCAGCTTATTACACAGCTGGTTATTTAGGATTAGGAGGCTTGCGCTTACTCATCGCAAAGCAGTACACCGACCACCCGAACTTCACCCATATGCTAACCGATTTTTCAGGCTTAGCGCTACGCACCACCCTAGCAGAGGGAAAACGCATGCTACTGGCCAAGGCTAGTGCGGACTTTCCCGTATGGGGAGAACCAGCCCCACCAGCATTATTGCGCCTAACGAAAGTGGTGAGTGCAGACGCGGAGATACAGCAGGCTTTTGCCCAACAGTCCAATCATTTTATACGCATGTGGCCCAATCCCATTCAGGAGCGGCTCTTGGTGAACTTTGAACTCCCTAAAACCGCAAAGGTGACGATTAGCTTACGAGAGCATTATGGCTCCCCAAAGTATCAAGAAACGCTCTTTAAAGGCGTATTGCCCCAAGGCGCACATACGCTAGAGGTAGCGGCGCCACCTACGGCAGGCCTATACCGCTTGCTCGTTACCCATAACGACAAGGTATCGGAACGGATACTCGTTAAAGAATAAGCTGAAGTCTTACCACACTCACAAAACTGACAATACCATGAAACAAACGATATACAAGGGACTGTTGTTCCTAATACTCACTTTAATACCGCTAGGGGCAACTGCACAGTACCGCAGTTATAAATCTCCTCAAGTTGAAAAAGAAGGAGCTGGGGTAGACCGTGAAAGCGGCAATCACAGAAAGCAACCCGTTGACCGCTATGGTAAACCCAAATGCTGCGAAACAGGGAACTCG
Source organism: Bacteroidota bacterium (assembly GCA_039414375.1). GTDB lineage: Bacteria > Bacteroidota > Bacteroidia > Flavobacteriales > Flavobacteriaceae > Croceivirga. The sequence continues at coordinate 8,859 of JBCDGY010000099.1, forward strand.
AATGAGTTTAACTTCGATCTGACCTTTGATTACAATACCTTAATTGCCTTAGATGCCCAATTGACCTCTGCCATTCGCGCCAAGCGAAAAGTAGACAAATGGCTTAAGGCACAGGAAGCTGGTTTTTTAAAACAGATTAATGGGGAACTGGGAAGTAACCATACTTCTTTTGAGGTGGCCCAGAAGGCATATTTTACTGACTTTGAAAAGCGCAAAGGATACCATGCGGCGCATCAAACTGCGAACCGCTTAAAAGGGAACAAAAGAAAAGAGGTTGAAAGCAGTAGGGCTAAAAGAGATCAGACCTTATTGGGTTTACGGGCGTTAGAAGCTTGGAAAGCTTGTGGGTATTGTTACCAATATAAAACATTGCTAAATAGCATAAGACCCACGGGGCAATCGCCACAGCAATATGAAACAGCTTTTCGCAGTTGGGCGACCAAAACTTTTGGGGAGACCCATTATGAAACAGGCCGCCTGGAGAGCGAGCTTAAAGGTTTTGAAAGTATAACAAAAGACGATTGGGTGCTACGCCATTTGGGCAACCTTCATCGCAAAAATTACACCAATAAAGGCCTTCGGGATCGGGTAATGCAAATGAGTGTCTACTTTGCACAGGGCAGCTCTTTTAAACCCTTACCGCCTGAATTATTAAAATATAGAGTGCCCAACTTCTGGAACGAGGGTGTATTGCAGAACTGGGCGGCAGGGCGAGGACCCGATGTGCCTTACCTACAACGTATTTTTGGACCTGCCTTTGCTTCTGTAAACCCAAGAAACACCAAATTTGTCGAAGACCAACGTCGCAGAGAGCTACAGCGCATGCTAGATCGTCCAGAGACAGATGCACTGCTGGCCGAGGCGGAAAAAGAGATTGATTTTTCTCCTTTAGAAATGGCAGCCATTTACAACCGTATGGAGCAGGGCGATCCAGATTGCCCAGACTGCACAGCGGCACGTGGTACCATTGCCAACTCTGGCCTGGCTTCCCTAGCCTATCACCGTAAGCGGCAAGATGCCCGTGGGAATAGCTATTATAACCTAAATAGCGGGGTTTGGATCGGAGAGTTTCCTACCCCAAGGCGGGCGATAGGGCAGGATATACCCGATGGACTACCGCATTACAACGGTGCCTATTACTATCTGTACGAACCCGGTTTAAAAGGTTGGGTAACCCTAGACATCCCGGTAAAAAGCAACGGAGGTTTTCTCAATATTGATGACTACTTGGGGCCTTTCTTATTAGAGGCTGGTAAGGAGTTTGTGGCAGTAGCTACCCCTATAGAAGATGCGTTGATCTTAGTGACGGGGCGTGATCTGGATGGTATTACCCAAAGCCGCTTAGAAGCTGGCGTGTGGTTGGTGGTTGGGGTTGTCCCAGGCGCCAAGGCGGGCAAGGTGCTAAAACCAGCACTTAGCGCTGCTAAAGGCGCGCGGGTAGGCAAGGTGATTAAAGTAGGCAATACCATGGTTGTACGTATGATTGAACCAATTTCGAACGTAGCCCGTTCCCGAATTATAAACAATGTCAACTACCAAGCCCGTATACGGCTAGACGCAGCCGTGAAAAACGGGGAAATCTTTAAAGAAGTGGTAGAAGAGGCTGCAGACGAAATTGCAGATGCCGCTGCACGCAAGGGCAGAAAACTAGAATGGAAAGACATTATGGCCTTCTTTAAAAGGGGGAATGATTTTAACAAAAAGGTACAAATATCTGGTAAATACCCTTTTCATGAAGTTAATCTTATTGATGGAAAGAGAGTAGATAGTTATGTAAAAGATAAATTTATCATTTCTCGAAAAGCAACCGATTTGGATAAGATTCAATGGGGTACTTTTACCAAATATGTTAATGAGATTGCTCAAAAATAC
>JBCDGY010000100.1:0-10721 GCA_039414375.1 Bacteroidota bacterium
ATGCGTTTAAGCTTTCTATGATCAATTTTGATCAAGCATTATTTTTCAATACCTACAATAGCCTTTTAGCAGAGCGCTCTTTTAGAGAAATTTTTGTGGAAGTATTTATTCCACTATTGAATGAATTGGGTCTCTTATGGCAAACAGACACCATTAGTCCTTCCCACGAACATTTTATTACCAACTTAATCAAACAAAAGATCTATATCAACACCGAGAAGCTCCAAATTATTGAGCCCACTCGAAAAGATAAGGTCTTTGTGCTCTTTTTACCGGAAAATGAGATTCATGAATTGGGATTATTATTCCTCAATTACGAGATCAATTTAAAGGGATATAAGGCGATTTATTTGGGACAGACAATGCCCATCGAGAATTTGGCAGATATCATTAAATATTATGAAAACGTACATTTCATATCCTATTTTACGGTATCACCAACCAAAGATGAAATTGAAAAGTATATTGAACGATTCGAAGAAAAGATTAATGGAATTAGCAATTCCAAGTTATGGATTCTAGGACATCAAGTTCAGCATATGACTCAAGAAAACCTACCAGACTCTATTAGCACTTTTAATTCAATAGAACGTCTTTTAGGGCAATTGTAACTAATACAGCATGAAAAAAGTCGTCATCATCGGTTCTGGTTTTTCGTCTTTGTCAGCGGCCTGTTATTTGGCCAAAGAGGGACTTTCAGTTACAGTACTGGAAAAAAATAGCACTATCGGCGGCCGTGCAAGACAATTGATAAAAGAGGGATTTACCTTTGACATGGGGCCTAGTTGGTACTGGATGCCTGATATTTTCGAAAAGTTCTTTAATGATTTTGGGAAAAAAGCACGTGACTTTTACCAGCTTGACAAATTAGATCCTGCCTATAAAATTTTCTTTAAGGATGATACGATTACAATCGGTGATCATATGGATAAAATCTGTGAAGCCTTTGATCGCATAGAGCCGGGCAGTAGCATTCATCTCAGAAAATTTATCGCCAAAGCACAAGAGAACTACGATATAGCAATAAACAAAATTGTCTTAAAACCAGGACTTTCACCTTTTGAGTTGGTAACCAAAGAAACGGTACTTCGAGTAGATCAATTCTTTAAGACTATTAGTCACGAAGTCCGTAGACGTTTTAAGAACCCAAAGCTCATAGCAACTTTAGAATTTCCTGTGTTATTCTTAGGAGCCAAACCTAGTAAAACACCTTCTTTCTATAGCTTTATGAACTTTGCTGATTTTGGACTAGGCACCTGGCATCCTAAAGGAGGTATGTACGAAGTAATTAAAGCTATGGGTCAATTGTGTCAAGATTTGGGGGTTACCCTTAAGATGAACGCCCCCGTAGATCAAATTATAGTCGAAGATAGTCTTGTTAAAGGTGTTAAAGTTAATGAGGAAGAAATCGTAGCGGACATCGTAATCAGCGGAGCTGATTACCATCATTCAGAAACATTGCTAGACCCAAAATATCGGCAATACTCCGAAAGTTACTGGGACAATAAAACCTATGCCCCTTCCTCTTTGCTGTTTTATGTAGGCTTTGATAAGAAGTTGGTTGGTGTCGAACATCATAATCTCTTTTTCGATACCGCTTTTGACCGACATGCTGAAGAAATTTATGACAAACCCCAATGGCCTACAGAGCCCTTATTTTATGCCAATTTTCCCTCGAAGACCGATCCTTCTATGGCTCCCAAGGGTAAAGAAGCTGGTTTTTTCTTGATTCCTATTGCTCCAGGGTTAGAAGACAACGAGGTTGTTCGAGCACAGTATTTCGATTTAATTATGGATCGTTTTGAAAAACGCACTGGACAACAAGTTAAAGAAGCAGTACTCTTCAAAGAGAGTTTTTGCGTTAACGATTTTGTAGAACAATACAATTCCTTTAAAGGCAATGCCTATGGCATGGCCAATACTTTATCACAGACGGCTTTCCTACGACCAGGACTTAAAAGTGGAAAAGTCAAAAATCTCTATTTCACTGGACAGCTTACCGTCCCGGGGCCTGGAGTACCGCCTTCTTTGATATCAGGAAAACTCGTTTCAGAACTAACGCTTAAAACACTAGAACATCATGAAAGCTATATTCGATAAGGTCTCCTACGACTGTAGTAAGCTAGTAACAGAATCTTACAGTACTTCTTTTTCTTTAGCAACTAAAATGTTGGGACTTACCATAAGGAATGATATTTATAATATTTATGGATTTGTACGGTTCGCCGATGAAATTGTTGATACCTTCCACGATTACGATAAAGAACATCTTTTCGAGCGTTTTGAAGCGGACTTAAACGATGCTTTAACACATAAAATAAGCATGAATCCCATTTTAAATGCGTTCCAATATACCTATCATAAATATCGTATACCCAGACATTTGGTAGATGCTTTTATGAAAAGTATGCGCATGGATCTCAGCAAAAAGCATTATCACACTACAGCAGAATACAAAGAATACATCTATGGTTCAGCCGATGTTGTTGGTTTGATGTGCCTTTGCGTATTTGTGAATGGCGATTTAAAGCAATATGAGGCGCTTAAAGAATCGGCAATGGCCTTGGGTTCAGCATTTCAAAAGGTGAATTTTCTAAGAGACCTTAAAGCAGATTACGAACTGTTGGAGCGCTCTTATTTTCCGAATACCAATCTATTAGAACTCGACGAAGCCTCTAAAACAAAAATAGTAGCGGAAATCGAAGCTGATTTTGAAAAGGGCTTTGAGGGTATAGAACAACTTCCCGAAGAGGCTAAGTTTGGCGTTTATACCGCTTTTAAATACTACAAAAAGCTATTGGATAAGCTAAAGAAGACCCCGCCTCTTGAAATAAAAAATACACGGATACGGGTGCCCAACTATCAAAAAATTGGTCTTTTAGCGCAGTCTTATGTAAACTATAAACTACATTTGGTGTAGTTATGACATGGTTGATAGGGAGCCTGCTTTTTATAGGTACTTTTTGTTTTATGGAATTCATGGCATGGTTTACACATAAGTATATCATGCACGGTTTTTTATGGTCCCTACATCGTGATCACCACTTAAAAGATCACGACTCCTGGTTTGAACGTAATGATGCCTTTTTCATTTTTTATGCCGTAGTAAGTATGGGATTGATTATGATTGCCGACAATACTTGGTTTTGGTATGGATGGCCGCTAGGCTTTGGTATCCTTGCCTATGGAATTGCCTATTTTATGGTGCATGACATTTTTATACATCAGCGTTTTAAGCTATTCCGAAATGCGAATAACTGGTACGCCAAAGGGGTACGAAGAGCGCATAAAATTCATCATAAGCATCTTGGTAAAGCAGAAGGTGAAAACTTTGGGATGTTGTTCGTTCCTTTGAAATACTTCAAAAGATAAACCGCATGCCTAAAAATGCTATAGTCATTGGCGCTGGAATTGCAGGGCTTGCAGCTGCAATACGACTAAAAGCTAAGGGTTACGATGTTACCGTCTTCGAAGCTAATGACTATGCCGGAGGTAAGCTACACAGCGAAACTAGTAACGGTTTTCGTTTTGATATGGGACCTTCTTTGTTCACCATGCCGTGGCTTGTGGACGACCTTTTTAAACTACACCAAAAGAACCCTAAAGACTATTTTACCTATCACCGTAAGCAAACGGTATGTAACTATTTTTGGGAAGATGGCACTTCCTTTTCAGCACCTGCAGATAGCGAACAATTTATTACCGATGCAGTGTCTTGTTTTGGAGAAACCGCAGATGATATTCAAACTTATCTGGATGGCAATCGCCAAAAGTATGGTTTAACGAAAAGTCTCTTCCTCGAGAAATCCCTTCATCGCGCTTCCACCTATTGGTCTAAAGACACGGTTAAAGCCATCAGCAAAATTGGAGGTATGGGTATTTCAAAAAGTCTAGACCAATGGAATAGCCAACACTTCCGAAATCCTAAAATGGTACAATTGTTTAACCGATACGCCACTTACAATGGCTCTTCGCCTTATCGTACGCCAGGAATTATGTCTATGATTCCCCACTTGGAAATGGATTTAGGCACTTACTTTCCTAAAGGTGGGATGCATCGTATTTCTCAATCTCTTTATCAACTGGCGCAGGATTTAGACGTCACTTTTCATTTTAACGAAGCGGTTGAAGAAATCGTAGTCGAGAATAAAAGAATTGCCGGGATACGAACCCATAGAGACTACTACCCTACTCAAGTGGCCGTTTCAAATATGGATATCGTTCCCACCTATAGGCGCTTATTACCTAATGAAAAGCATCCAGAAAAAACCTTACAGCAAGAAAGATCTAGTTCTGCACTTATCTTTTATTGGGGTATTAACCACACTTTCGACCATCTTGATCTTCACAATATCCTATTCAGCGAGGATTATCAGCAAGAGTTTGACCATATTTTTAATAAAAAAACCCTTTATAAAGACCCTACTGTTTACATTAATATCACCTCAAAAGAAGAAACTAGTGATGCCCCGCCAAAAATGGAAAATTGGTTTGTAATGGTCAATGCCCCTGGAAACCACGGGCAGTCATGGGAAGAACTACAAGCCTCTGCACGGGAACATATTCTTCAAAAAATACATCGTACTTTAGGCGTAGACCTAAAACCGATGATCGTTACTGAATTAGTTTTGGACCCTGTTGGAATTGAAGAACGCACACACTCCCATTTGGGTGCCCTGTATGGAGCCGCTAGCAATACCAAATTTTCTGCATTTTTACGACATCCTAATTTTAGCAGAAAACTAAAAGGGTTGTATTTCTGTGGGGGTTCAGTACATCCCGGGGGTGGTATTCCCCTATGCTTGCTCTCGGCGAAAATAGCAACTGACTTTATTCCCGAATCATGACAACATCCCTGTTTACCCAACCAAAGCTATTGCGAATGGGTATCTTTTTAATTTGGTTGTTTCATCTGAGCGGAGCGATTGGTATAACCTGGGGTTACAAAGACTGGTTCATAGAAAAAACATGGCTCAATCTAATGGCATGTGTTCTTATTTTCGCTTTCTGTTATCCCATGAACACCAGTCGAAAATGGCTGATTTTTGGGCTATTCTTTGGTATAGGTATGTTTGTGGAATGGTTAGGAGCTAACTTTAGTTTACTATTTGGCAGTTACGATTATGGCAACAACCTAGGTCCTAAAATAGATGGTGTACCACTTTTTATTGGGATTAACTGGGCACTGCTAACCTTTATTACTGCTGCCCTAGTTACTAAACCAGGTCCTTATGGTAGCTTGAGAGCCCTGGGAGGGGCTGCATTAATGGTTTTTTTAGACTTTTTTATGGAAAAGTCTGCTCCCATCTTTGATTTTTGGTCGTTTGGCCCTCATGTGCCGCTTGAAAACTATATAACCTGGTTTGTTATTGCCTTTGTTTTACATTTGATCCTTTTTCGTTCACGGCTTAAAGGAAACCGAATCATATGTCTTCACCTATACCTCGCGCAACTTGCCTTTTTTGCGTATTTCACCTTTTTCCCGGCTTAGCCAAATCTGGGAGTGGATTTTGACCTTCCCAACTGCCCACTGATAGGTAAGGTTGAAACCTAGAAAATAGCTCTTCTGAATACCAATCTAGTTGGCGCGTCATAGCAATAGCCTTGGCATGTGCCCGAGTTTGATAAGCAAATTGATCCAATGCTGCCTTTTCTTTCCAAAGGCTAAAAGTTGCCATTTGCTTTATAGGAAGCTCGCCAATACCCTTGGAAAAAAGTAACCCTGGATTATCCCAAAGATTATTTTGGGATTGTGGTACATACTTCCAAAACCGGAATAACAAATTTGTTTTGATGGTGGCTCTTGTAATTACCGCAACATAGGGAATCTGATCATCGAGGGCACTACTCTTTTGAAAAGGATTGTCACCTCCCCAAGCTCCACGACTCACCATCGACCGTAGATAAAGGGTCCATTGTTCTTGAGACCTTCGTACATAGGAACGGAACAAGGGAGAATCCTCAAAAAAGGCACGAGCGCTGGTCTCGGACTCCCAAGTTTGCAAAAGCGCATATACACCCCAATCTGGCCATGGATTAAAACGTGCTTTACCACTACCCATTATACGGTAAAAAGACTGTCCTACTACTTTTCGCAGCGGCCTATGGGCAAATTGCATCATCCAAAATGCCCATAACTTTCCAGATATGCTGGTAAATCGGAAAAAGCTTAGTGTTGTTATCTGTTGTTCCATCAAGGTGTCGTCAAACTATCTAACATTTGGTGTACCACAGTAGTATTCCAGTCTGCAGCTCCTGTATTTTGTAAAGCTATACGCGCATTACGATCCAAAATATAGGTCACTGGAATATCGTGAGCATGGAGTAGTTCTGGAGGACTATTTCCCAAAAAATAAACCGGAAAAGTATACGGATTTTTCTCCAAAAACTGTTTTACGGCCTTTGGATCATCTTTAGCAATCGATACAAAATGTACCTTTCGACCATACTGTTCGTAAAGTGCTTGCAAACTAGGCATCTCAGCAACGCAAGGAGCACACCACGTCGCCCAAAAATTCACAAAGACTACTTTACGCTCAAACTGATCAAAGCTTAGTAGATTGCCGGAATCGTCTTTCAAGAACCATGACTGATATTGCCGCTGAGTAAGTTGCCCTCCAGCTTCGTTATCCGGAGGCGCAGACCATAGCCGCAACAGCTGAATTTTTGTATAAAAACCCAAAGGAGTGAGCAAAAGCAAAAAGACCAATAATAGGCCTGTAATTCTTAATACCTTTTGCTTATTAACCGACATACCCTCATTCTGCAAGAAGACTATCGATTAGGTCAAAAACCGCTTTGGTATTCCAATCAGCAATACCTTCTTGTTCCACCACAATATACCCCTCTTTATTCAAAAGGAAAGAGTAAGGGGGTTTGGGAATACTAAAAGGTGCTTTATCTCCAATAATTAAATACGTTAATGGAAAGGTAAAACCATGCTTCTTCATAAATGCCTCAACGGGTGGGCGGTCTTCATTGGTAATCAAATAAAAGTCCAACTGCCCTTGATATCTGTCATAAAGGGCTTGTATACTGGCCAACTCTGCCTCACAGGGTAGGCGCCAAGAGGCCCAAAAATTGATGAGTACTACCCTCCCCTTGGAACGCTCAAAACTAAAAAAATTCCAATCTGCATCCTTCAGTTTCCAATCATAATCGGCAATCTGCACACGATCGGTTTGCGCGATAGCGGTAGGAGAAAATGAGAAAAGACGATTTAAAAGAATTTTTCCATAGTGTCCTAAAGGGGTGACAAAAAAGGATAGAATAAAGAGTATGAGCAATACATTAAGTATGGTCTTCTTCCTTGACATAACACCTAATTAGAGAAAAAGGCCCCCGATGAGGAGCCAATTATAGTGGTTTGCGATTTAAGCGTTTTCTTTTTTAATGACATTAAGGGCAGACCCTTCCTTAAACCAACCGATTTGGGCATGGTTATAACTGTGGTTTACGGTTATGGCATCTTTACTACCATCACTATGAACTACCTCTAAAGTCAAAGGACGCCCAGGGGCGAAATCGTCAATATCAATAAAATTAAAGGTGTCGTCTTCTTGAATCAAATCGTAGTCTGTTTCATTGGCAAAGGTTAAGGCTAACATCCCTTGCTTCTTTAGATTGGTTTCATGAATCCTTGCGAAAGATTTTACCAATACTGCAGCTACCCCAAGGTGCCTGGGTTGCATGGCCGCATGTTCTCGGGAAGAGCCCTCGCCATAATTATGATCGCCAACTACAAGGGTCATAATACCCTCAGCTTTATAAGCTCTTTGGGTATCTGGTACCGCACCATACTCACCCGTCAACTGGTTTTTGATAAAATTGGTTTTCTGATTATAGGCATTCACTGCACCAATCAGGGTATTATTGGCAATATTGTCCAAGTGTCCACGATAGCGTAACCAGGGTCCAGCCATTGAAATATGGTCTGTGGTACACTTACCATAGGCTTTAATAAGGAGTTTCATACCCTGCAAACTTTTTGTGGCAATGGGTATAAATGGCGCTAGTAGCTGTAAACGTTGCGAAGTTGGACTCACCACCACTTCCACACCGCTACCATCTTCTATAGGGGCTACAAAACCAGCATCTTCAACAGCAAACCCTTCAGGGGGAAGTTCGTAACCGCGAGGCTCGTCTAACATCACCTCTTCTCCATCTTCGTTAACCAAAGTATCGGTTACTGGATTAAAATCTAATCGTCCTGCTATGGCTATAGCCGTAACCAATTCTGGGGAGCCAACAAAGGCCATAGTATTTGGATTCCCGTCTGCTCTTTTAGCAAAATTACGATTGAAGGAATGTACAATAGTGTTCCTAGGCCCATCAGCAGCCTTATCACCATAGCGATCCCACATTCCAATGCAAGGTCCGCAGGCATTGGCAAAAACTGTAGCGCCAATACTATTAAAGGTATCGATAAAGCCATCGCGTTCTATGGTGTACCGCACCTGTTCAGAGCCCGGAGTGATGGTAAACTTAGATCGTGTTTTTAAATTTTTATCTGCCACTTGTTTTGCCAAAGAAGCTGCTCTAGAAATATCTTCATAAGAGGAATTGGTGCATGATCCTATGAGGCCTACTTCAACATTCAAAGGCCAATCATTCTCTTTAGCAGCGGTGTTCATTTTAGAAATAGGTGTTGCTAAATCTGGCGTAAAGGGACCGTTAAGATGTGGTTCTAAAGCGGTGAGATCTATTTCAATAACTTGGTCAAAATAGGCTTCTGGATTTTCATAAACTCCAGCATCGGCAGTAAGGTCGTCTTTGATAGCTAAAGCAGCATCTGCCACATCTTCCCTTCCCGTAACCCTTAAATAGCGATCCATAGAAGCATCGTAACCAAAAGTAGAAGTGGTGGCACCTACTTCGGCTCCCATATTACAGATAGTTCCCTTTCCAGTACAAGACATTGCAAGAGCACCTTCTCCAAAATATTCAATGATGGCTCCAGTTCCGCCTTTCACAGTTAAAATATCAGCTACTTTAAGAATCACATCTTTTGGTGCTGTCCATCCTGAAAGCTTACCTTTCAAATGTATCCCAATTAGCTTTGGAAACTTTAACTCCCAAGGCATACCCGCCATCACATCAACGGCGTCTGCTCCACCAACTCCTATGGCCACCATACCCAATCCTCCGGCATTTACGGTATGGGAATCAGTCCCTATCATCATCCCGCCAGGAAAAGCATAATTTTCCAAAACCACTTGGTGAATAATTCCTGCACCAGGTTTCCAAAAACCAATACCGTATTTGTTAGATACTGAACCCAGAAAGTCAAATACTTCGTTACTGGTTTCGTTGGCACGCTTTAGATCAGCATCAGCCCCTACTTTAGCCTGTATTAAGTGATCGCAGTGCACTGTGGTTGGCACAGCAACCTTAGGTTTACCAGCGTGCATAAATTGTAAAAGTGCCATTTGGGCTGTTGCATCTTGACAGGCCACACGATCCGGAGCAAAGTCTACATAGTCTTTACCGCGTTGAAATACTTTTGTAGGCAACCCTTCCCACAAGTGCGAATACAATATTTTTTCAGATAAGGTCATTGGTCTACCCAATAGTTCACGGGCTTTCTCAACTTTTGCCCCCATATTGGCGTAAGCCTCCTTGATCATGTTAATATCAAATGCCATGGCGTTGTTTTATCGATTTTGCTAACGGTAAAAATACGAAACCCGATGATTTTTTCGGTGCGCTTCGGGTCCACAATGTTAAAATTTAAACAGATTTCTATCCCAACAATTCAGAAATAAGGTCGTCTTCCGAAATGCCCTCTGCTTCTGCTTTGTAATTCTTTAGGATTCTATGCCTCAAAATACCATGGGCTACCGCTTTTACATTCTCTATATCTGGCGAGAATTTCCCGGAGATGATAGCATGGGCTTTAGCGGCAAGTATTAAGTTCTGTGAAGCTCTTGGTCCTGCTCCCCAATCTACATAATTCTTTACAAGCTCGGGGGCACTTTCTAATGTGGGTCTTGTTTTATTCACCAGTCGCACTGTATAATCCACCACATTATCTGCTACAGGCACGCGACGCACCAATTGCTGTACATCGTTAATAGCTTCTGCACTAAAAAGGGTACTCAACGTTGTAGCCGTATCTGAAGTGGTAGCCTTTACGACTGCAATTTCTTCTTCCACGGATGGATAGTCCAGTTTTATCGCAAACATAAAACGGTCTAACTGCGCTTCAGGTAAGGGGTAGGTCCCCTCTTGCTCAATAGGGTTTTGTGTGGCCAAAACAAAATAAGGAGCGTCTAGTTTGTAACGGTGACCAGCGACAGTAACCGCACGTTCCTGCATGGCCTCCAATAAGGCTGCCTGTGTTTTTGGAGGAGTTCGGTTAATTTCGTCTGCCAAAATAATATTGGCAAAAACCGGGCCTTTGATGAACTTAAAATTGCGGTCTTTATCTAGTATCTCACTCCCAAGAATATCACTCGGCATTAAATCTGGCGTAAATTGAATTCGCTTAAAATCTAGCCCTAGTGTTTGGGCTATGGTATTGACCATTAAAGTTTTTGCCAGACCTGGAACGCCAATCAATAATGCGTGCCCTCCGGTATAAATAGCCAATAAAATTTGCTCTATTACCGCCTCTTGCCCAATGATAACTTTGGCGATCTCTCTTTTTAAATTGTGATGCCTTTGCACAAGATCTTCCACAGCGGCTACATCTGACATATTATTGTTTTAACCAATTATTG
>JBCDGY010000101.1:0-10713 GCA_039414375.1 Bacteroidota bacterium
ATTTAGGACGCTATTGTTGTAGGTTCAATAGTGATCAACAAAACCTATGATAAAATCATCATTGACACCTTAAGCGTTTCTGCTTATATCACTGGTTTTATACTTATTGGTTTTGGATGTGCGGAATTGAGCATGGATGAAAATGTTATCACCATTAGTTTCATTATCCTGGCCTTAGCTTCCTTGAGTATTGTTAAACGCTATGTATTGTCCTTTGTATCGATAATAATAGTCAACGCCAGTATTTTAACGCTAATACTATCAAACAAAGGTTATGACCTTATTCATCTTTACGTTTCCTTACTAGCGTTGGCCTTGACTTTGTTTTTATTACAGGAAGCCAAAATAATTACGGGCATCAGGGCTTTAGCTTTTCGCTACAAACCCATTAGAATAGGATTGGTTGTCTCATTATTATCAGGATTGATCTTTCTTGGTAAAAAGGGAATTTCACCTATAACACCAGAATATATCTGGCTTTCCTCGGTCGTTATTATCGCTTTAATCATATATCTCGTTTCCAAAATACTACCTGTTTTCAATATCAAGGAAACCTGGCATAAAGTCAGCATTTTTGGAATTACGGTCCTCCTCTTATTGCCAACTGTTTTGTCCCCCGCCATTTCCGGTGCCATGCTTCTTATATTACTGTCATTTTTGATAAACTATAAAACAGGAATCGTTTTAGGTGTTATCGCATTTATATATTTTATTATTCAATATTACTATGATTTGAATTTTACGCTGTTAACCAAGTCTATACTCTTGTTTTTCTCAGGTGTACTTTTTCTCTTACTTTATTTTTTTACTTACAAAAAATTGGGCGCGAATGAGAAAATTTAAATGGGTAATTATCTTTTTAAACCTGCTTCTTTTATTGGTATATTTTCACTATTCCGTAAAGAAGAAAGAGGAAATATTAAACGAAGGACAACTCGTTTTATTAGAGCTTGCACCCGTTGATCCCCGTTCGTTAATGCAAGGGGACTACATGAATTTGAGATATGGTATTTCGGAGCGTTTTGATTACAATAATATCCCCAAACGTGGCTACTGTGTGGTTGTGCTTGATCAAGATGGTCGAGGAGAAGGCTTACGATTTCAACAGAACTTGACACCCCTGCACGAAAACGAGTACCTCATTGAGTATACTTCTTCGGACAGATGGAATATTCATATCGGAGCAGAATCCTTCTTTTTTCAAGAAGGTGATGCTGAAAAATATGAAATGGCAAAGTATGGAGGCATAAAAGTCGACGACAAGGGCAACAGTATACTGATAGGACTTTACGACGAGCAATTTCAAAAAATTGAATAACCAATACCTTAAAATCAAAAACCTTAAAAGTTAACCTTCAACATCTTCCTTTTTACATTTCCTAAATAAAGGCCTTCATTTCAAAAACACACAGGCCCTATTTATCATTTATTGACGTTCTTGTGGGGTTTTATAGGACGGTATGCGTTCGGGGTCTTGGTATGGCTTTAAGACACACGGTTGCGCAATTTAAAGAAGGAAAGAAGTGCAAAACCCCATCCTATTTTCAACTAAAGTAACCTATTGGTAATGCAAGCTTAAAACTTTTGAATAAGCCATAATTTCCTATAATTTGGATAGCACAACCCCTTTAAAGTCATGTATAAAGGTCTTGGAACATTAATTAAAAGGCAAGCAGCACCGTATTGTATACTGTTGTTCACCGAAAGGTTTAAAGGCATGGACTGTCGGATATTTCCTTTGATTACGCTATTGCTCTCGTCTTACTGCCATCCGAAATCGGCTCGTGATAAAGCGCTGTGGCCACTAGTGCAAGCTTTTGAAGCGCAGCTGCTCTATTCTCATGAGAAGGCTATGGCCATAGCCGCCCAAATAGAAAAAGAGGCTTCCAAAACGAATTTTCCAGCGGCTGCGGCCATAGTCAACTATACCCAAGCGCTGCAATATCTTGAAATAGAGCAGCAAGCGGATACCGCCAAAATCTGGGCTAAAAAGGCATTCAAAACACATTAAAAATTAAGGGATTCCATGTTCTTATTTAAGGATACCCGGCTGCTCTTCCGCTGTTTTAAAACTACCGACGAAAGGGATAGTGTGTTTTACTATGCTTCTAAAGCCTTGGATTTGGCTAAAGCAATCAAAAATCCAGCGCTTTTAACTGAAGCCAACTTGGACATGGGAGATGCGTATCACCTCAATCGGCAATACGACAGGGTAAAGGAGTATCGACAAAGAGCATTGTTAATAGCGCAAAACAACAATCTCATAAAACAGCTATCACAAACCCATTTGAAAGTAGGGCAATCCTTTATGGTCCTTAGCAAAAAACGCACTAAAGCAGTTTTGGATTCCGCTATTTACCATACCAAAAAGGCTTTGTCCTTTGCCAAAGCGGCGAACTATGCCTATGGTATTTTTGATTGTACCGTGGTATTATCTGAATATCTGAATGTTAACAAACAGCACAAGAAAGCTTTGGCACTAATGGAAACCGTTATCTCCTTACCCAAAGATCAATTACCCATAAACTACGGATACAACGCCTCATTTTATTATGCCAATATTCTTAAAGACAACAAAAGATATGAAGCGGCTAAAATCATCGCGCAGGGGTTATTAAAAAGTACTCCGGAAAAAGATTTTAGCAGAAAAAAAGCCCTAAACTACTTTTTAAGCGTGCTTTACGCTTACAACGGACAGCCAGATAGCACCGATTATGCCATCAAACAAGCCATTACCGCTAGTAATGCCCAAGACGTTGCAAAAATCAATGCTCGTATTAGCGCGCTGCAAGCAAAGTATGAAACTAAGGAAAAGGAACAGGAGATCAAGATCCTAGAACAAAACGAACAATTGAGTCAACTCGCTATACAAGAACTTCAGCGACAACGCCTGATTTTGGGTTATGGGCTACTCATACCCATAATCATGATTTTTGCCGGTGGCTGGTATATGAACAGGCGGAGATTAAAAGTACAGTTAGAGACGGAGCAAAAAGAACATGCCTTAAAAATGAGTGAGCTAAAAGCGCTGCACTCCCAAATGAATCCCCATTTTATCTTCAATGCTTTAAACTCCATACAAGAATATATTTTCTCTAATGATAAAACCTTGGCAAGCTCTTATCTGGTCAAGTTCTCTAGACTCATACGCCTGTATTTAGAACACAGTAGGGTTTTTGAAATCTCCATAGCCAAAGAGATTGAGGCCCTAAAACTATACCTCGATTTAGAGAATAGCCGTTTAAACCATGGGTTGGATTACACGATTGATGTAGATGAAAAATTAGATACCAGTAAAACCCTATTACCCCCGCTGTTTATTCAACCCTATGTAGAAAATGCCATTAAGCACGGATTGCTCCATAAGAAGGGGCCAAAAAAACTAACAGTTGCTTTTTACCATAATACGAAAGATCAAACCCTGGATATTACCATTGAGGATAATGGTATTGGGGTGCAGGCCTCCAAAGCATATAACAAAAACAAACCCTATACCTCTTTTGCTACCAATGCTAATGAACACCGATTAGAATTGATGAATTTTAAAAGAGCAAAGAAAATTAGGGTAACAGTTACCGATTTAGAAAATGACGGGAAAGCAGTAGCGGGTACATCCGTAATTATCAGCATCCCCTTTTAAGGAACGGTGTGTTTGCGCTATAACGGCTATTAAAAATCAAGTAGAGCCATGAAAATACTTATTGTAGATGATGAATTAAGCGCGAGAAAACTTTTGAAGAATATGCTTTCCACCCTGTTTTCAGAAACGCATCAACTGGTGCTTTATGAAGCGGAAAACTTGCTTACGGCCATACAAGTCATCCATGAAAAATCACCAAACATTGTTTTATTAGATATTGAAATGCCTGAACACTCAGGACTCGAAATTTTAGACTTCCTTGAAAATACGCCCATCAATTTCCAATTGATTTTTACGACTGCCTACAACGACTATGCCCTAGAAGCCTTTAAACTTAACGCCACCGATTACTTATTGAAGCCCATTGATATTACGGAGTTGGAAAAGGCCGTACAAAAAGCACGAACAACATCCACGGGCATTTTGGAACAAAAGTTAGAAGAGTTAAAGCAAACTTTTTTAGAGTTAAAAACTACCAAAATAGTATTGGATGTACCCAATGGATTCCTATTTGTAGCCCCTAATGATATTATTGCGTTAATGGCCGATGGCATGTACACCACGGTGTATTTGAAGGATAAAAGCAAAACGGTAATCGCAAAGCCCATAAAACATTTTATAGAAAGGCTCAAGCAACATAAATACTTTTACAGACCGCATAGATCGTATTATATCAATTTAAAATACATCAAGGCATTTTCTAAAAAGGATGGTGCCACTATTGTATTAGAAAACGGCATGTCTATCCCCGTGGCGAGGGACAAAAAAGAAGAATTCCTCTATATCATCAAGGATATTTTTTAGATCGTTGTACCCCCAACCTCGTTTAAAGCCAACCTCATAACCCTGTTATGGGGTTTTTTGTTGCCCTTCCATTTTACGGTTTAGAAAGAGGGGGGTGCATTTTAGAAACAAAGCCACTCCCCCCCATACTAGAGCAGGAATTTTACGTTCAACAGATTGAATTTAACACCCAATTAAATGAAAGAAAAATTCCGATTCAAAACGTATACAATGCACGCTTTTTTAGCATTGCTCCTTTTCGCCTGTAGTAAAGATGATGACGGGGGGACCCCTTCGGACCCTCAAAACAACGCTCCCGAAATTGAAGTCCAAAGTTTTTCGGCCTCTGAGGCTATCGCTGATAATAGTGTGATAGGAACGGTACTTGCTACAGATATTGACAATGACGACTTAACATTTAGCATCGTCACAAATAGCAGTAACCTTTTTGAAATTACCGCAGATGGTAACCTTAGCCTTGCCGCCAATCAGTCGCTGGACTTTGAAACAGCTGAAAGTCATTCCTTATCTATTAGGGTAAGTGATGGTAACGCTTCCGCTAATGCTACAATCACCATTACGGTTGTCGATGTTAATGAAAATGTAGCCCCTGTTTTTAACGATCAAAGTTTTAGCATAGGGGAAAGTGCTATGCCTGGTTCCCAGATTGGTACGCTTAGCGCAACCGACGCCGATGGCGATACCCTTACCTATACTTGGGCCAACCCTGATGATGGCAATCCGGCCGAGTTTTTTCCTGCTGGCAGTAGCACTGGTTTTACTTTAGATAGTAATACGGGTATTCTGAGCACTGTAGGTGATACAGCAGGAGCTTTGGATTTTGAAAGCAGATCCTCTTATCCTCTTCCAATAATTGTAAGTGATGGGGAATTGAGCACACAAGCTAATATAACAGTTAACATTACCGACGAGAATGATACTCCCGTTATTATTCCTCAAAACTTTACAGTCGCAGAAGACATTAACGATCTCGTAATCATTGGTATTGTTGTGGCCACAGATCAAGACAATGATCCGTTGAGCCTTTCCATAATAGCTGACCCAGATGATTTATTTGAGATCACCCCTAATGGCGACCTTTCATTACAAGCGGGAAAATCCCTTGATTTTGAAACGGCAACCCAGCATACGATTACAGTTGATGTTTCTGATGGCAGTGGAACCTTCCCCGATACTACAATTACTATAAATGTAACCGACGTAGCCGAAGGTATCACGACCGTATCTACCTTGGCGGGTTCTACTCAGGGTAATGCAAATGGTACAGGCAATAATGCGCGATTCAATACGCCACGGGGTATTCTAGTCCTTAATAATGGAGATGCATTTATAGTAGACAGTGCCAACAAAGCAATAAAACGGGTTACCGCTGCTGGAGTGGTCACTTCAGTTGTTTCTTCTAATGCCTTTGGTACTTTACGAGATATCGTAATGGACGATGTTGGTAATTTATACCTATCGGACACTGGAAAGCATGTGATATGGAAGCTCACCGTAGATTTATCATTTCCCCCAAACATCTCTTATGTAAGAAGTGTTTTTGCCGGACTAGAAGATACTAGCGGTGCTGCCGATGGCACTGGAACCGACGCAAGGTTTGATCAACCAAGAGGGTTGGCCATTGATACCGACGACAACATCTTTGTAGCCGATAGAGGCAACGCGCGCATACGCAAAATAACCCCTGCTGGGGTAGTAAGTACCATCTCTACTTTTAACAATGCCAATAGCCAACCAGAAGACGTTGCAGTAGCGGCAGATGGCACACTCTATGTCTCTGACTTTAGATTTCACTTTGTGGGAAGAATTAGCGCTAACACCACAACGATAATATCCATAGTTGGTAATCCCGCTGTTTCTGGTAATGTAGATGACTCTGGTACGAGAGCACGTTTAAACGGCCCGGCTGGTTTGGCACTTCAAAACAATACCCTTTATCTGGCCAGTGCCTCCAACAATACCATCAGGTCTATCGATCTTACGACCAATACTATTACTACTATAGCGGGACCTATGGACAGTTCCGGTAATTACGTCGACGGCAATGCGAGCGATGCTAGGTTTAGAAATCCAACAGGTATCGCCATAGACCCGTCAGGAAATCTGTTAGTAGCAGACCCTGGTAATCATAGGATCCGAAAAATCACTTTTAATTAATCGGCAGTCATAAATCGTGCATACTTCCCATAATACAAATGTAGGATAGTATGCTAACAAAATGGTCTTACTTAAAACTATAGCATATAAATCAAATTAAAAATGATACATAAAAAGCGATTGAAGAATGTCCTAATAGCCTTGGGTATTATAGCTTCTATTTTGGGCTGCAGCAATGATGACAATGGTGGTTCTACGACGCCCGAGAACAATGCGCCAGACATTCAAGATCAAAGTTTTACAGCCTCTGAAGTTATTGACGATGCTTCCATAATTGGAAAAGTAGTCGCGACAGACCCTGATGGTGATGCCCTTACCTTCAGTATAAAAACCAACAGCAACAGCCTTTTTGAAATTACTAATGGAGGGGATATTAGTCTTGCCGCTAGCCAGAGTTTGGACTACGAGACCGCAACCAGCCATACCCTATCGATAGACGTTACCGATGGGGAAGCAACATCCAATGCGCAGGTAACCATAAATGTTATCGATGTTAACGAAAATCAGGCCCCTGCTTTTGTTGCCCAAAGCTTTACTGCCCAAGAAAATGTTACTGGTCAGGGCGGTCAAATTGGGGTATTGGCTGCCACAGACCCCGATGGGGATACCCTAACTTTCACTTTTGCCGATCCCACAAATGTCACCGCTTTTGAACTCAATAGTGCAACCGGGGAAATTACAACGGCCAACAGTACGTCCGGTAATCTTGATTTTGAGACTACTCCGCAATATGTGCTTGCTGTAATAGCTAGTGATGGGGAATTGACCACACAGGCGGACATTACCATCAACGTAACAGACTTTAATGATCGACCAGAAGCAAGCGACCAAACCTTTGCCGTAGCAGAAGATATTGACAATACGGTTTTGATTGGGCAAATCGTGGCAACCGATCAAGATGGGGATGCCCTTACCTTTACCGTGGATATTGACAATGATTTAAAATTCGACCTATCCGCAACAGGGGAACTACGTCTGCGTCAAAATACAAGTTTAGACTTTGAAACTAAAACATCACACCAAGTCAGTGTCTTTATTTCTGATGGCGCCGAAACCATCTCCAGGACGATTACCGTAAACGTAACCGATGTAGTTGAAACTTCGGTTTCTACATTAGCTGGTGCTACCCAGGGCAATGCTAATGGTACTGGTAGTGCTGCACGATTCAATACCCCAAGGGGAATTGTTACCCTAACCAACGGGGATATGTTTGTAGTAGACAGTGCCAACAAAGCAATAAAAAGGGTTACCGCTACTGGAGTGGTTACTACCGTTGTGTCCGACAACAGTTTTGGCGCCTTACAAGATATCGTTATGGACAATAGTGGCACTTTTTATGTCTCTGACTCAGGAAGACATGTTATCTGGGAACTAGAACCCGATGGGAACTCATACATCATCGGTATTATTGCAGGATTAGAAGATACCAGTGGCACTGCGAATGGTAACAGGGCAAACGCACGTTTCAATACGCCATCCGGTTTGGATATTGATGACTCAGGAAACATCTATGTTGCCGACAAAGGAAACGGAAATGTTCGTCGCATCACACCTTCAGGTGATGTAACCACCCTGATCACACAAAGTGCAAGCAATACAGGTCCTGAAGATGTAGCAGTAGGCGCAGATGGATTCGTTTATTTTACCGATTCCAACAGACACTACATCGGTCAAATTACTAACATTGGGCAAATAACCTTAATTGCTGGATCACCAGGTTTTGCTGGGACTACCGACGGTTCTCGTTCAAATTCACGCTTCAACAAAGCCACAGGTATTGTTGCCAGCGGTAGCACTCTTTACATTACCAGTGTCGGAAACGACAATGTTAGAAAAATACAACTCGACAACAACAACTTCAACAACATCATGGTAACCACGGTAGCTGGTGCTAAGGACAGAACTGCCGGTGATGCGGATGGCGACGGTAGTGATGCCCGATTCAGGGACCCCTCAGGAATTACTATTGATGCTTCTGGCAATTTATTTATAGGGGATTCCGGAAATCATCGCATCAGAAAGATAGAATTTCAATAAGAAAACCATAAAAAAGTACTTGACGGCCTTATATCGTCAAGTACTTTAAAAATCTAAAGATATGAAGTCAATATTCCATAAGGCCTTACTAGCCCTAGTAGCAGTCCTTTTTCTAGTTATCCATCCGGTTAAGGCACAAGACATACGCAATCAAACCGAACAGCTGAAAACCTTAAAAACTGGGAGATACTTTCCCTTTGAGGTAAAACAAAATAAAAACGGTACTTACGATTGTCTGGATTTAGAGGGAGAACACGAGCTATTAGAAATCAATCCTGAACCCAACTTTTCAGAACACAAATACTTCAAAATGAAGATGTATGGTACTGATGAAAATTTTATTCCCGATAATATGGCCTTTCCTATCACCTATGCCAAGTTGTTCTACGAGGGCAATGATCAATTAAAAGAACAAGTCGGCTATGTACCTAGGGAAATACGCCCAGGCTCCACAAACAGGGTATGCGTTGTTGACGGTATTATTTTCGATTTGAATACAAAATTCAAAGCGGATGACCCAGAAACCCATATCCCATATCGTTTGTACGTGCATGAAACTTATGGAGAAGACTTTGATGAAGAAGACGCCAAGGAGGTCGCCAAAAAGAACAAGAAACGCTCTTTAAAAGAACGTATGGAGTATGCCATGATGAAAAAAATTGCCAATAGCAATCCTGAATTAAAAGTACGTTTCAATTGTATGCAAAAACTTCAAGCAGTAGGCGCCGTAGATTTGGTAAGGGAATACCTAGCCGCGGCTATCAAAGAACAAAAAGCCATGGAACCCAAATGGAAGCAGGATGCCAATAATATAAAGCGAGTGGAATTATTGGACGAACGAAGAGCCTTGATGTTGGCGGCAACAAAAAAATATAATGAAGACTTGATGGACAAGCCGGAGTGGCGTCGCATTCAAGAAAACAATGCGTATTGGGACAAACATGCCAAAGCCAACGACGTTACCATCGTTAATGGTACGGACAGGGATATTTACCTGTACGAATCCGGATCTATGAATGGGACGCGGATCAATGCGGGTAGTTCCAGTAAATTTAGTTGTAAAACCACCTATTACTATGCCTTTGATGGCAATTCGGGAACTCGTGGTGGGAATGCAGGACCCTTGGCGTATACCGCCAATTCCTCCTGCGGCGGATCGGTAACCGTTAACTAATGGGTTCAGGAGACCTTTTTAATGTTGGTTTCTACGCCTAATCTCGTTGATGTTTAGACGTTGTGGTCTACACTAAGGCCGTAAAGTTTCCTTTACGGCCTTTTCTTTTTGGGTTTATCGGTGGTTGGTACTATCGATATCCCGAAGTAACCAAAGGGCTTCAAGCTAGGTTATCTATTAACCTGAGTTCGATCGTTTTTCTAATTTTCCCCTTCTCCAAACTACTATCATCCTACTGATAATGGACTACAAGAGACCTTTGCAGAATGGGTAAAAAAGTGATATGTAATCCAAACCATGGAATAATTGCTGACTCTCAAAAATCTTAAGTCCTCACAACCAGGAGGTTGTTCCAGGTTAAAATTTCATCGGGCGTCGAACTTTCCACATACTTTGAATTTTGCAAAAGTCTCTACAATACGCATTGCGCTAGTGCTTCCAGGGGTTACCAAATACCCTTTATCACATCAATTGGATCATAATCTTTGGAATATGGTAAAGGACACACACCCTATATACCCATGCTACTGTACCAGGCCGCTCCTGGAAAACTAGATTGGGCAGCGTAAGTGATGTTCCCTTAAAAGCTCCTGCTGCCATTGGGTTGAATGCGGTATCTAAAAGTATAATACCCCGCATCAGGTCTTGTATCCGTATTAATAAACGCTTCAGAGAGCGGATCTGGATTGCCTTTGTAATAACTCTGGATTTCTAATTTGGCATAATTACCGCTCCCTGTTTTAATGATCAATGTTCGCATTTCATAGGGTAGTATAGCATTAGCAGGGGTAACAAAGGTATCTGTTAAAAAGAACCAGCCATTTTCACCATCAAAAGGAATGGCTTGCGTGTCTGCTCCCTCCTGCGCATAACCATCTTCGGGTGCTTCTAATACACTATC
>JBCDGY010000102.1:0-10588 GCA_039414375.1 Bacteroidota bacterium
AAAAAACTTTTAACCTTTCTCTAAAGTTGTATTTTAGGATACGGAGTATATTTACTGCCGTTTAACAACCTGCTTTTCCTCCAGCTCGTTTTAGCGTATAACATGCCAAAAAACATAAATGTCCTTTTGGTGGATGACCACCCCATGATTCTTAGGGGTTATGAAACCACCCTCCAACAGCATCAAGGCGACCTACATTTTCAGACCACTACTGCTTGCAGTATGGATTTGGCGGTCCAACTTTTATGCCAAAAAACAAAAAGCGGTTTCGATATTGTGCTGCTCGATATTTTGATGCCTCCTACTCAAGACAAACGGCTTATTAATGGGGAGGACCTAGGCTTGTACTTGAGAAAAGTGATGCCCCAAACCAAGATTATAGTACAAACTGGCCTCAACGATAGGGAGCGCATTGCACAGATTAAAGCCACCCTGCATCCTGAAGGGTTTTTTATCAAAAGTGAAATCACCCCAAAAGTCTTAATTCAAGCCTTGTATGACTTGACGGCTGGCCAAAATTGTTACGGAGTGCAAGCCGACACCAGCGGTATGCCCAAAAATACCGTCCCCATAGATAGTGTGGATCGTGCATTGCTCCATTACCTATCGCTTGGAGAAAAAACCAAAAACCTACCCAAATTTATTCCCCTATCTCTGGCGAGTATTGAGCGGCGTAAACAACGCTTAAAGCTCATTTTTGGCATCCCCAAAGGCAACAATCGCGATCTTCTTGAAAAGGCAAGAGCTAAAGGATTGTTGTAATCGAAAGGCCGAAGTAATATGCACCGTAGGGTTTAAAATGGCTTTCCTAAGCATCTGAGGGTTTTTCCCTCAATCTGCGCCCAAAGGTTGACCTGTTTCTTTTTCTACCTTAATTTGAAAGCGAAGCTCACATACGCAAGTAAATCTGGTAGCGTTCTCTGTAAAGATCTTTTTATAAACGAAGTGATTTAGATGTGGACCCACCTTTTATAGCAGATCTTGTAGGTACCAGGTTAGATGTGGCAATTACCCGTTTTTAATGAATTATAAGACTTTAACGCGATGAAAAAGACCGCAAAACTGTATGGCAAAGCCCTGGAATTGCAGCAAATCAACCAGTCCTTTTTAACAACTACACCCTCTGGTTTTGAGCTAAGCCATTGCATTGCCCTTTCAAACACCCGTTCCAGTAGCGAAATGATCGAGCTCACTTTTGAACCTGATGATTTGGTGGCACTACAGTTTAGCGATCACACGGAATGGATAGGGCACCCTGAAGATATTCAAGAGCTATATGGCACGGTAGCCACTGCAGATAGGGGAACCCAGTCCACTACTTACCATTTTGGCCCACAGCTATCCCAACAAGACGAATATAGCAGGGGAGCAATACGCAAAGCTATTGTTACTCTTTTTAGTGTTTTTCGACCTAAAAACCCAGCGCAGTTAACGGCCAGGGTATTGGGCAGTACCTATGACAAAAAAATACAGCCCAAACCTGGGCTTTTTGCCGTGGGGGCCAACCTGGAACTTACCCCTTTAAAAACAGAGGTGCCCACAACACGCCACCTCCTATTATTGCACGGTACCCTTTCCAACACCGTCAGTGCTTTTGGGGATCTTATGGACAATGGTTCCTACCCCCAATTGTTTGACCATTACAACGGCGGCATTATAGCGTTGGAACACCATACCCTCTCCAAAAGTCCGCTGGACAACGCCTTACAATTTTTAAAGGCCTGCCCAGACGACCTTGAAATCGATATTTTAAGCCACTCTCGCGGGGGGTTGGTCGCCGATATTCTGGCCAAGTGCGACTTTAACAATACCAAGGCCAATTTAGGATTTAGCACAAACGAGTTGCGCATTGTTGCTGATAAAGATCGGCCTGCCCATCGGCTGATGCTTGAGATCAATACGCTGGCGGCCAGCAAACGCTTGCGGGTTGGGAAAATCGTTCGCGTAGCGGCACCCGCCAGTGGCACCTCTATCCTTTCTCGAAGGGTAGACCATTTTTTCAACCTGATGCTCAACGGCATCTCCCTGGCCTTTGGGTTTAGCAATCCCATTTACGGGGTGGTGAAATCCTTTTTACTGGAACTGATCGCCCAAAAAGAAGACCCTGAAGTACTCCCTGGCCTAAACAGTATGATGCCAGAGTCTACTTTTCAAAAAATGCTGAATGCCACCAGTACAGAGGTTGCCAGCACGCTTTACATTATTTCTGGCGATGCTGAAGTTGGCGGCCTTAACCTCAACTCCCTTAAAGTAGTACTCGCCAATCTGTTCTACCGAACGGCCAACGATCTCGTGGTAGATACCCACAGGATGGCGCATGGAGTAAAACGAGCGCAGCCACCTTATCTGTACCGTGCTCAAGATGCGCAAACTTCACATTTCACTTATTTTGCGCATCCTAAAACCTGCCAGGCGATGCTGAATGCCCTGGGGCTTGCCCTCCCCAAGGGAGCAGATATTACTTTTGAAAGACAACTGTACACCGAAGGCCAGCGGGGGCTGCTACTGGACCTGCTCTCCTTAGACGGTATTCAATTTGCGCCCACGACCATTACCCGAGATGTGGTGATCCTTATTCCTGGTATTATGGGATCTACCCTGGCTACCCAGGGTAAAGACCGATGGATACAGATGCGCGAGCTGAACGACGGGGCTATTGTGGAACACCTTACCATAGGCAATACCGCAGTGGAAGCCTCTGGGGTAGTTGAAAAGTTCTACGGCAAAATGGGACACTACCTCTCTAGCCATTATGATGTGATTACCTTGGCGTACGACTGGCGAAAATCACTCACTGATGCTGCCGAAAGCCTTAAGAACCAACTGGTAACCTTGCAAAATAAAGCTCCAGGGAAAGTGCACATCGTCGCCCATTCCATGGGCGGACTAGTGGTGCGCCAGTGTATGATGGACCATCCTGAGGTTTGGGCGACCCACCAAAAACGCAGAAAGAACAAGTTGGTGATGCTGGGCACCCCCTGGCGGGGCTCCTACCTGATTATGGAAGTGCTTACAGGCCACAGCCGCAGGGTAAAACAATTGGCCATGATTGACTTTGATCATGACCGAAAGGAGTTGCTTAAAGTATTTTGGAACTACCCCGGGGTGTTTGAACTGTTACCCTTGGAAGAAAATAACAACCGCCCTTTTTGGGACCCACAGTTTTGGAAGGCACTGGATGCCAAGGCCAACCTAAAGCACATGCCCAATCCTAACAGTCACAAGAGGTCTTTGAATGCCTTTAAAGCTTATCGCGAACGAACCATGAGCGCCTTAGAAGAGCTAGAAGATACCCCTGAGCTTTTCCAAAACGTTTTTTACATCTGTGGGCAAGACAAGGAAACCGTATTTGATTACACCTTTAAAAATCGATTCCTCTCCAAAAACCAAAAACTGGTGTACAGAGGTACTTCAAAAGGAGACGGAAGTGTTACTTGGAAAACAGGTATTCCAAAACCTTTGGTGGATAGTGACCGCCTGTACTATACCCATACCACCCATGGCGACCTGGCCAACGAGCCTTATATTTTTGAAGGGGTTGTCGATCTTTTACAAAATGGCACAACTGCTAGCCTTCGTACAAGCCCCCCTGCCGATAGAAGTGGGGTAGCTACGATTACAGAGGTGTATCAAGAAACCGAGCCTTTGTTGCACTCCACGGCGGTGGTAGAGGCCATTTTTAACGCTGGTACACGCGACTTCCCAATTGCAGAAGAAATTGCTGTAAAAGTAGTGAATGCCGATTTGGAAATGGCTACCTATCCTGTAATGGTGGGACACTTTTTTATGGACCTCATCCTCAGTGCCGAAAAGGCATTGGATGGCTATTTGGACGGCAGGCTATCGCAACGCTTGGGCATTGGTAATTATCCTGGACAAATTGGAGAAAGTGAAGTATTTTTTAACCTTAAAACACAACCCAAAGGTGCCATCATCTGCGGTCTGGGAGCGCCTGAAAAATTGACCACTTTCCTGTTGGCGAAGAGCGTTAAACTAGCGGCTCTTAAGTATGCCATGTTTATGCGCGATAATTATACGCTGCCCGAAGCCAAGAAATATGCCCATGGCCTTTCTTGTGTGTTAGTGGGCATCGGCTATGGCAAACTGCCTGTTAAAGACTCCGTCAAAGGGATTCTACTTGGCGTATCGGCAGCCAATGCCTATATTAAAGAAGCGGGTAATGGCTTACGCCCCATTAAAGAATTGGAACTGCTCAATTATTACGAGTCGGTCGCCAGTGAGGCCTATTACAGCCTTACCAATATGGGCGAGAAGGACTATCGCATCGCCATTAACTTACACCAGGGCATCGTTAAACGACCTGGGGCTAAAAAACGGAAACTCTTTGCCAACAAAGATTACGATTGGTGGTACAACCTACACATCACCAGTCTTTATGAAACGTCGCGGGAATGCGACACCTTAAAAGTAAGTGGTTTTAAATACTACTCCTCTAAGGGCCTAGCGCGCATAGAGGAGGAGATGATTGGCATAGGCCTTCATAAAATATCCTATTTATTACGCCTGAACGCTACAAATTCGGAATGGGACCAAAAGCTATCCAAAACACTTTTTGAAATGCTTATCCCTAATGGTTTCAAAGACATTTTTAGAAACCAAAGTAATATGGTTCTCAAGATGGATAAAAATGCAGCGGAAATCCCCTGGGAACTACTGCACGACACAGCCACAGACGACACCCCTGTTGCGGTTACCTCTGCTTTTATCCGCCAGCTGATCACCGCTGACGGAAGCGATGCGCGGGCGGTGCCTTTAGGGAACAACACCGTTTTTGTTGTGGGCGACCCTCAATATAATGAAGCTGCCTTACCGCCACTGGAAGCTGCCAAAACCGAAGCAGAATGGGTAAACACCCATTTAACAGCACATCAATACCCAACCATTGCTCTAATTAGAAGTACAGCCAATGTTATTCTAAGCGAACTATACAACCACACCTACAAGATTATGCACTTTGCAGGTCATGGCCTATATGAGCTGGACCAAAATCGTGTGGGCATTGCTATTGGCGATGGCATCTTTATAGACCCTGCGATGCTAAAACAGATGGGATATGTACCAGAGTTTGTATTTATCAACTGTTGCCATTCTGGTACGGTGAACGCCAAGGATGAAGCTTATTACCAAAACCGATATCGACTTGCCGCCAACATTGGTACGGAACTTATCGACATGGGGGTAAAAGCCATTATTGTTACAGGTTGGAAGGTTGACGACCAAGCCGCCATGACCTTTGCCGAAACATTTTATACGGCGATGCTCGATGGATACGACTTTGGCAACTCGGTACAAAAAGCGAGGCTAGCCACTTTTCAAAAACATCGCAATACCAATACCTGGGGCGCCTACCAATGTTATGGCCATCCCTTTTACAAGTTTAACAATCGCCAAAAAGGTAAGATTGACGAGCTGGAATATGTGGTAGCCGATCAAGTACATACCGATATGGACAACCTCCTAGGGGCCATTAGAAATAGCAGAAGTGATGTGGAGGCTACACTAGCACAAATGCAACACTATTTGGACAAGGCCCAACGCTCAGGATTGCTGGATGCAGTTGTGCTGGAAAAAGAAGCCTTAATTTACGATGAACTAGGTGAAGGCGCCATTGCGCATCAGAAGTTTCTAGAACTCTTCAAGTTTGAAACAGGCAACTTTTCTATTGAGGCTTTAGAACAGTACTGCACCTTAAAAACCTATCAGATGAATGCCGATAATGTAAAGGATCATCTGGAAGAAATTGAACTTTTGAAATTAGTGGGGCAAAATACCAATCGCCTCAATATTATTGCCAACGCCCACAAGTTTGCCTCATTGTATATTACCGATGAAGAAGAAAAATCAAAACTATTGCTCAGTGCTTTAGAACTATACGCCCATGGCTTTGCAGTAGCTACAAATCCCTATGACGGCGGCTATTTAGATGCCCTTACCAATATTATTTTCCTGGGACATATTTTAGAGTTGCGTGGCCATGGGTCCTTGATGGAGCGGTTGCGAACTATGGCCTTGCTAGGGAAAGACATCGACGTGTTGCCCTACTTGCTCAACTTCTATCAAGATTTGAAAGCTTATGACATTTCGGACAGCGATCTATCGGTACAAATTGGTATTACAGAGACCAAATACTGCCTGATGTTGCTAAAGAACGATTTTAGGCCTGCTATAGAACTGGATATCATTGCTAAATACGATCGTATTTTTAGTCTGATGTACAGCCCCAGATACATTGCTATCGAGATACAACAAATAGGGTTTTTGCTACACTATATTAAAAACCCTACCATTAGGAAACAACTAGCCCAAATTCGCGACGAGATTCAGAAACTCTTGTAGCACCTATGCCTTATTATGTACGCACCAAGGACTAAAACCAATTGAAATGAAATCAGACCTATTTATCGACCTTCACTGTCACAGCACACTAAAACCCTATAGCCGCAGCTTTAAAGAGGCTGCACACACTGGACAAAACACCGCAGACATTACTGAGGAGCACAGCGTTTGGTATATGGATCATGAAGTACTAACGGATAAGATTAGTAATGTGCTACTTTCTGTAACAAGATTTACCCAAGCGGACTTTAAAACCTCGTACCACGGCGGTGTTAAAGTTATTATGGTCTCTATAGACCCTATGGAAAAGGCTTTAGTTTATAGCAAAAAGGGAAATCGGCAAATATTTACAGGGCAATGGCTCAAAAACTTTATCATCGGTATTGGTAGGCCACGTATTAAAAACCTCTTCGAACTAACCGATTATTACAAAGACCTGTATGCGACTTACGATTACTTAAAGCAACTGGATGGACAATTTGTACAGCTAGGAGACCAAAAGGTACGCTATAAACTTGTGGATCGCTATGCCGATATTGATGTAAACGACAAGCAAACGCTTTATGTGGTTATGACTATTGAGGGTGGGCATGTGTTCAATACCGGACTTCAACTGGCCAATGTGATAACAGATGTCAACCAAGTGCTTAACAATATTAAGGATCTAAAATCCGATCGGTGGGCAGTAAAGCCTTTCTTTGTGGCCATAGCCCACCATTTTCCGAACCAACTGTGTGGCCATGCCAGAAGCTTTAAAGGTATCTCCACTTTGGCTTACGATCAAAAGGCGGATAAAAAACAAGGTATTACCACCTTAGGACTCGCAGTTATCAAAAGGTTGCTACAAAACGATGGAGGACAAAAGAGAATTTATATCGACGTAAAACACATGAATCCAAGATCGCGCTTTGCCTATTACAACCTTTTAAATTCGGAAGCCTATCGCCAAGAAGGTATTCCCATTATTGTGAGCCACGGTGCGTTAAAGTTCATGAAGAAGCCAGACCGTTTTACGGACGACATTAATTTTTATAATGAAGAGATTGTCTACATCGCTAAGTCTCAAGGTATTTTCGGAGTTCAAATGGACGAGCGGCGACTGTTAAAGCGGAAGCCAAAAATGAAAAAAAGAGACCAGAAGCAGCGTCCCAAGCGCTTGCTATACCGAAAGGCCTACTACGTTTGGAGACAAATTGAAGCAATGGCGCTTTTACTGTATAAAGATCCAGCGTTTAATGGAGATTGCTGGGGTATACAAGCGATCGGATCTGATTTTGATGGTATTATAGACCCTTTGAATGGCTATTGGACGCATAACCATTTGTCTGATTTAGCCCATTACCTGAGGTTGCATGCCTATAATTTTCTTTATACAGAAACGGGCTTGGCACTGCCTGACCGCCACCTATTAAATGCCGAGACTATCATTGAAAAATTCTGTTTTGGTAACGCCCAACGTTTTTTAGCAGCTTATTTGAAATAATCTTGCTATTGAATGATTCACCCTAGGCAAACGCCGTGGGCTTTTCGAGAAATGTAGGCGCATTTAGTAGCCAACGGGTGCGTTGTTTTATAGCACAGCGATCTAATGCTCGTTTTACCGACCGTTCAAATCGGATTGGCGTAATTGGCTTAGACAAGAAATCACAGATTTCAGGATACTGAAATGCTTGAACGGCAAACTGCGAAGAGGTTGAGTTTAAAATTATTTGGCAATCGTGCTCTAAATGTTCGATAAGATCAAACGCATTCATCACCGGCATTTCTACGTCCAGAATGAGAATATCTGGATTTAGATCGTAAATAGGCCCCAAGGCAGTGATAGGATCGCCAAAACTTTCCAATAATACTAAATGCGCATGGTTTTCAACCAATTTACACATAGAAAGTCTTTGTAGGGGAGAATCGTCAATTACTACTGTGGTCAACTTCATAAAAGGTTTGTTTGATATACCTACTATAAACAGTAAATCTTCACATTTCTTACGAATAGTAGACCAAAGGTGAATTTTTTCGTTCAAAAATTGAGACTACATCCTATATTTCATTTTGGTAAGAGTCAGCTTACTATGATTCTTTTGATTTGCTTACAGCTTATATAAGTATAGCCATAAAGAAAAATCGTGGTTTTTGGAGACATGCTATGTAAGTACAATATTTTGTGGAAGCTCAAAAAGATACTTTGAACAGCTGCATTGTATGCATTAAGAAAACGGTTAAAAGTAGGATTAAAGTCCACCTTTCACTTCTATATTCTTAAAAAAAGTAGCAGAACTTTTAGGCGATCTGATCCCTCTGGAAAAAGAATAGACTAGTCGTCGTCCGTCTCGTCTACCTCATCTGGATCGTTAACAACATTGTCTTTCCCAGCAGAACAAGCTTCTTGAAAACGAAGGATATTGCCACCATCACGTAGCTCTACATTATCGGCAGGGGTTTCGAAAATGGTATTTAGATCCCAAGTGAAGTTAAAATCATTTAATCCTGGAACTGACAATACTACGTCGATATCATTTCCAGAACCGCTGGCAGACCAAGTCCCCAAAATCGTGTCTTCACCATTCTGTACGGTTAGATCTCCAAACGTTTCAAACTTAAAAGAAAGGTTTTCGTACGTTGGCTGTAGATTTTCACCATCAAGTTCAAAGCGATTAACCCGCCAGTCTAAACACTCACTAAATAGTTGCAACAACTGCGAAACGGAACAATCGCCACAGTCTTCTGCCTGTTTGCTTAAAACTAGGAGATCACCATTGCTATCGGCCCCAAGTTCTCTTAGTTCCATACGAGTATCCGAAATGGAAAAAATACGCCAAACTTTATTGAGGGCCTCGAAAGGTGCCGCATCAAAATCCAATTGAAGGTCAATATCACGATCGGTAAAATCCCAGGAGCCACCAATAACCTCTCCGTTGTCCGCCTCTACTGTTCTATCTACGTTAAAATTGAGGCCGTAGCCATTTAAGGCAACCGTTTGGTTATCTGTTCCATTAACAAAGTAAGAATTGACCAGCCACAAACCATCAGAGATCTCTGCTTCTAGATCTGGAGGGACATTTTCATTTCCAATAAGCGTACATGTTTCTTGAAAGCGTAAAACGTCATTGCCATTAAGTAACTGTGTGCTAAATACTCCATTGGACGACTGTAATAGACTGTTTAAATTCCAGGAGGCATTAAGATCTGGATAGTTGGGAAGATCTATGGTTACTTGAATGTTAGATCCTTCCCCTTCTGCAGACCAGCTTCCTAAAAAGTCAGTAGGTCCATTATTCGCAAAAATATCACCATCCTCCTGTAATATAAAAGAAACTCCGCTGAACTGGGCTAGTTCATCCGTTTCGGCAACTAGTAATTTGGCAATCCTCCAATCATTACAAGGACTCCAAATATCTTGTAATTGTTGTATAGAACAGTCCTCGCAATCATCATCATTAAAATCGTTATCATCGTCTTCATCACAAGAATCTTTTAAACTTTCGATAAAAGTTTCTAGGCCGTTCATATCGGTTATCTCCGTCATCGCTTCATCACTAGTTGTTAACTTGATAGGGAAATTGATATTGACAATTTCATTGTCATTCAATTCTAATATCATGTCATAAAGCATTTCATCGTTGTCTAGCGTAAAGGAATCAAAGAGTTCCGTGATACGATCAAATGTGGAAATGGTTAGGGGATAGACAATATCAATACATTCAATGTCTACGTCTTCCTCGTTTTCACCTGGGCATCCATCTGCCAACACATTTAGCGCAGTACGATCTTCAACTTCTACCCTTTGGTAATCTGCTAATATTATGGTGATGGGAAAATCGAATTCAAGAAGGTCATCGTCATTATCATCTTCTTCAAAGATGGCCTCTATACGATCAAACTCACTTTCTTCCGTAATATTTAAAGTAGTACCGTTGGCGGTAACAGTAACCGGAAGTTGAATAGAAAAACAATTGGCCCTATCCAAAATATTATCAGAAGATCCATCGTTTAAGGATAATCGAAAAAGCAAGTCAGCTACATTGGAACCTACTACAAGTGCCTCATCTTCATTTGTGCCTCGGGACTGAAATTCGTCCTCACGGCAACTGCTAGTGAGCAACCCCAGCAAGAGGGTAGTAACATAAAGGTAGGATATCGCGTTGCGCTTCATATTAATGCGCCATAAGATAGGCTTTAAATAGAACAATTAAAACGGTGAAACTCCTGAAAAATTTTAAAGACTGGAATTTTT
>JBCDGY010000103.1:0-10487 GCA_039414375.1 Bacteroidota bacterium
CAGTTGCCTCCTTTGGCACAAGATGGTCTCGCCTATATACTCATACTGACTTTTGGGGTGCTCCATGGCGCAAATGATATTACACTCATTGGGGCCGTAGAATTGCGCAAGCGCCCATTAGCCATTATTCATCTCAAGTATATCGCTGCAGTATTGGGTATCTCTTTAATATTTCTTATTTCTAAAACCATTCCACTATTGGCATTTGTGCTTATTAGTGGGTATCATTTTGGTGAGCAGCACTTTGGTAGTAACTGCACCACTAAAACAATTTGGCGCAGACCTTTCTTTTTCAGTTATGGACTGACCATTCTATTCATGATTTTTGCAATTAAGGTAAAGGCCGTGGTTCCTGTTATACAAGAGATTATTCAATTGCAATTACCAGAGGCTTTTTTCTTTTGGGGACTTGGTATAGTAGCCAGTATTTTTATGGTATTATTAGTTTACCTGAGTTGGACGAAGGTGATACAGGTTAATCTTATCAAAGAACTGTTTTTTTTAGTCGTACTAGGGGTCGTCTTTCATCAGGCTTCCTTGGCATGGGGCTTCGGTATTTATTTTGTGATTTGGCACAGTTTCCCCTCTCTTCACGATCAATTACAGTTCTTGTATGGTAAAGTATCGGCAACGACCTTCGCGCGATATTTAAGGTCTTCTTGGATATATTGGGGTATTTCCATAGCCGGGTTAGCCTTCTTATACTTTTTATTGAAAGACAAAACAGATTATTTTATTACTATGGTGCTTTATGTGCTAGCAGCGATTACTTTTCCCCATGTTATGGTGATGTCACAAATAGAAGGGCTCAAAAACGAATCCGGAAGCTAAGGTTCGGGGTAAGCCCTAAAGAAAGGTGGTCTACAGACTCAATATCATTGTCCTCATTGGTTCTGTAAAACCGATTTAGAATATTGTTCCTATCCGTTACGTTGAGTAGGGAAACACCCAGTTCTCCTTTTATATCACGACGAATTCGAAATGGATAAGTTGCAGAAACATCAGCTCGAAAATAAGCAGGAAGTTGCGCACTGTTAGGAATACCATATCTGATTTTAGCAGGGAAAACACTGGTATCTAAAACACCTTCCTCCTGTAGCGGTGTAAAGGGTCGTCCCGTTCTATAGTTGATGCTCATTCCTAGTTTTAATTTTTTAAAATGATAAGTACCCGCCAAGGTTATACTGTGGCGGATATCAAAATTATGGGCAAAAGTGGGGGGTGCGATACTATCAAATTGATAATCGCCCTTTTGATAGGTATAACTCAACCAAGTACTATATTGCTCACCTTTGTTATTAACCAAAAATTCTACCCCGCGAATGGTATATCCACCAATTTCACCATTAAACTGATCCTGGTTCTGAAATCCTTGTGTTCTTGTACTTACGCCGTCTACTTTTTTAAGGAATCCTTCAAAGCCTATATAATATTGGTTTTTCGCGTAATTGAGTCCTAAAGAAGCCTGTTGACTTTGGGTTAATGGGAGTGCCTTTGCATCCGATAACGTCCATCTTCTTTTTTCAATCCCTAAAAAATTTTGCTCAAGATCGATAACTTGGTTGGTGCTTTGACTCTTAAATTCCGCCAAGAATTGTG
The DNA here is from genome assembly GCA_039414375.1 of Bacteroidota bacterium. Classification (GTDB taxonomy): domain Bacteria; phylum Bacteroidota; class Bacteroidia; order Flavobacteriales; family Flavobacteriaceae; genus Croceivirga. The sequence continues at coordinate 1,600 of JBCDGY010000103.1, forward strand.
TTCTTAAGTTAGGGGCTAAACGGGCGTTGAGGTTGAGGCGTGGTTCTATCAACCACTTTTGAAAAGTACCTAAATTTTCGATGTAATTAGCGCGTAGCCCAACAGTACCTATTAGATGTTTGTTTTCTGAAGTGTAGGAAAGAGCCGAAAATGGGGCTTGAATGCGGATAACCCCTTTGACGTTAAGATCAAAAGGTGGCTGTGTTAAAAAAGCGCGGTTGGTTATCCCGGTTTCGGTGTATTGGTACCCGTTGGTCCATTCTAAAGTCTCGGAAGCTTTTAATTTAGAAATGAACTTAATGGCTCTTTCATCTACTATATTTTTTTGGTCTAAACGCTGTATCTGATTGGGGAAGAAGCTCTGTGCTTTAAGGTTGTATTTGGAGTAGTATACATTGAGATGGGTCGAGAAATTGGAAGTCCAATTACCAAACCACTGTAATCCTGCCGATAAGTTGGTTTGATCTAAAAAACTACGAGAGACCTCAGCTGTTTCTAGTTCGGTTTCAGAAAAGTCTAAATCATTGCCAATACCAATAAAACTAAGTCGAAATCGATGATCGTCATTAAAATCAAATAACAGTTTTCCCGAAAAATCATAGAAAAAGAACTTTTCTTCAAAGCGAAGGCCTTGGTCTACCATCTCTTCGTTTTGGTTGCGTATTTCAGTATCCTGAAAAGCACGTTGCGTAAAGCTGCCGTAAGCAGGGGTATCTAAAAAATCTGTGGTAGATCGCCTCCCTGAAAATTGAAAACCCCAACGGTCGTTTAGGGGTATCTGCCCAAAAACATCACCACTGATTAAGTTAAACCCAGCTCCTCCAAAAAAGTAATCATCGATATCATTTTTGGTATTCATTAGAATCACACTACTTACACCATCTCCAAATTGTGCAGGGGTACCATTTTTATAGACCTTTACTTCTTCCGTTAAATATGGATTAAAAGCAGAGATTAAACCAAAAAAGTGTCCTGATTGATACATTTTGATCCCATTCCAGAGGATAAGATTTTGATCGTTAGTTCCGCCACGCACATTAATATCTGAAACTGTTTCATCAATACTCTTAATACCGGGTAAGGCTTGTACACCAAAGAGGATATCTGGTTCAGCGAGACCTGGTAATAAACCGAGTTTGTTGGGATTTAGGGTTAAAGCACCATCAGTCGACCTTTGAATCCCTTTTGTAAGAATTTCATAGACAACAACTTCCTTTAATTCTTGCCGTCGCTCCGCCAATAAAATATTGGGGCATTTTGCCGATTGCATTTGAGCCACCGGAATAATTTTGGTTCGGTACCCTAGGTATCGAATGCGCAGGTTAGCCGACGGGGCTACATCATTCATATAAAAATAGCCATCGATATCAGTGACTAAGGCCTGTTTCGTTCCTAAAACCTCAACGGTCGCCCCAGGTATCCTGTTCGTGGCATAGTTGTCCAATACACGACCACAAATAGTAATGGTATTGCGCTTGGTAAGGGTATAATAACGATCGTTAATACGTTCAATGGCTACTGGAACGGTGGCCATTAATTGGGATAGTATTTCTGGTAAGGTCGCCGTTGCTGGAGGGGTGACCATAAGACCTTCAATATCGGCATCAATATAGGAGAATTTGATGTTGAAATCGGTCTCTAGTGTGGCAAGGTAGGCCGTTAGGGGAAAGCTTTTATGATCTGCTGGTTGTGCCCGAAGCAGGGCAAGGGCCATAAGCCCTAAAAGTATTACAAAAGTCCTACGGAGTATCCCCTGCATAGAAAAGCACCTTATCGCCAGCTACCCGGTACTGTAGCCGGGAGGGTTTGCCAATACTTTTCAACGCTAAATTAATTTCTGTGTTGTTGAAGGTGCCCGTAAAAAGTTGTTCTGTATCCACATTTTGTGTTTCTACCGTAATCGCGAACTGTCGTTCTAACTCTGCAAAGACAAATTTGAGCGGAACACTTTCAAACGAGCTCTCATCTTTTACCCAAGAAGGAGCGTTGTCAGTTACCGCGGTAGCTGCCTGTTCGGTACTATTAATAACCTTAAAAGAGGCTCCCGCGGGTAATTGGTGCTCCTCACCTTGATAGGTAACACTAACCAACCCTTCGTAGCAACGCACCTCGAAAAAATCAGCGCGTTGGGATACATTAAACTGCGTGCCAAGCACTGCAATGCTTCCCAATTCCGTTGCTACTGTAAACTTTTTGCCCTTAGCAACCTTAAAAAAGGCTTCTCCTTCTAAAACTACTTCACGTTTTTGGTTCCACTCTTTTTTGTGATAGGATAGTTTTGATGCTGCATTTAACAGTACCGTAGAGGCATCGGGCAACACAACTTCTGTTTGCTCTGCCAGTTGTGTTTCTACAATTTCTTTTTGCGGTTTTATGTAGAGATAAGCGCCCATAATAGCGATGGCAATAATTGCCGCTACCCTCAAAAAAGAGCGGAAAGGATGCAGTTGCACCACTTTGCCCTTTGAACTCATTTGCTGCGCTTTAAAAGTAGCCCAGGCTTCGTTGGTATCAAAGGCAGGTGCCTGAAGATCTTCAGTGGTATCTACTATCTTTTGATAAGCGGCATAGGCTTCCGACCGTTTAAACTCGGCAAGCTCTTCCTCCGATAGTTCGTTATTCAACCATTTAGCTAAGTAATTTTCTCGCATAGTTGCATAGTTTACAGTGCTATAACAATTAGATATTCTAAAACCCTACCTCGTCCTTTAAAATTTGTGGGCTACAAGTCTTATAGCCTTGGTTTTGGGTTTCTAAATACCGGATATATGTTCTCGCAAGGCTTTTAAGGCCAAATGCATTCTTTTTTCAATGGCTTTAACACTTACCCCTTCCATGGCGGCAATTTCGGCATACTTTTTTCCATCAATGCGGTTGAGTAAAAAAGTGGTGCGCTGGTTTTCGGGTAAGGCATTTAGGGCATTGTCCAGTTTTTGTTGAAACTGTTTTTCCTCCAAAAGGTATTCTGGAGATTGCTGATCGACGTTGTTCGAATGCCGATGGGCATATTTCATCTTCACCTTTTCAGCCTTGATAACATTCAGATATCGGTTGTTGGCTACAGTGTAGAGATAAGACTTTGCCTTCTCCGGGGTTACCTTGGCGCAATTTTCCCACAATTTTGCAAAAGCCTCTTGCACCACATCCCTAGCTTTTTCTTCATTGCCATACTTGTAATATATATAGTTGAAAACCGTTTTGGAATTGTCTTTGAACACTATGCTAAAGACCTGTTCATCACAAACGTCATTCATGTTGCTTTTTTATGAAGTCTTTCAAAGATATTTCAAAAAATATGAAAACCAGGGTAGGGTGTTTTCACCTTAGGTTGTTTCTAGCACACAATAACAGTTATAAATCCAAATCATTATGAAAAGACTGATCCATAATTTGATCTACCCGGGCATAGTAGCCATCTCCTTGCTTTTTAACGCTTGCCAAGAAGAGTTTGAAGAAGTGGGTAACGACGAACAAGAAACCATTACTGCAAGCTCCGCCACGGCTAAGCTAATTACCGATACTGCGGCTAATGACGGTTCTTTTGACAATATTGTGGATGGGGCAAGCTGTATAGCTGTACAATTTCCTTATACAGTTGATGTAGCAGGATTACAAATTACAATTGACAGTAGGGAAGATCTTAAGAAAATCGAATATATTTTTGATGAGTTAGAAGATGACGAAGATGTTTTGGAGATTGTATTTCCCATTACAATCACCCTAGCCGACTTTACCGAAATAACAATCGAAGATAAGGCTGCCCTTCGCGAACTTGCTGAGGAGTGCAAAGAAGGTGGTACAGACGATGATATCGAATGTATTGACTTCAACTATCCTATTACCTTGCTCACCTTTGATATTCCTGGTCAAATAGCTGATGAGTTTGTGATCAATAGCGACCGAGAACTACGGATATTCTTTAAAGAACGTGCTAGCGAATCCCTTGTGAGTATTGCATACCCGATTACCCTTAAAAAATATGATGGGAGCGAAGTTCAGGTGAATAGTAACGAAGAATTGGCCCGTGCACTTGAGGCAGCAAAAGACGAATGCGATGAAGATGACGACGACGATTTCAATGATGACGATTTTGAGGAAGAGCGTTTTGAAGCTTATTTAACAGAGTGCCCTTGGATGATTTATGAGATGAAGCGCTTCGGAACCATACAAACAGAGCAGTACCGTGACTATATGCTTTACTTTAAAGAGGATGGAGCTGTGGCTTTCAAAACAATGATGGGTAATGAAGTGATGGGAACCTGGTCTTTTGAATTCACTGAGGATGGACCAAAAGTAACTATGGATTTTGAAGATCTCACTGATTTTACCTTAACCTGGTATGTGCATGAATTGGAAGAAAATAAAATCAAGTTCTACACTGATGGTGACAACAGAATTGTCCTAAAAAGTCGTTGTGAAGAAGGTGATAATGACGACGATGACGACGATGACGATGATGATGACGATACAGATGGTGTAGAAGACTTAACCTACCTGCTTAAAGAATGTGTGTGGGTCATCCAAGAGCTTACCTTACAAGGAGAAGCCTTCGATCGCTTACTTGGATATGAGTTTAGCTTCGAGGCAGATGGCGAGGCTACCTTAAGCGATGGTATCACTAATTTCAACGGTACTTGGGAAGTAGGTTTAGACGATGAGGGAGCGCGAACCCTATTTGTCGAAATTATGGGGGAGACCGCGGTTAATTTCGAGTGGCCTTTAGCCGATATTACTAATGAAGACGGTCCTTCTCCTGCTAGGGTTAAACTTGCTGATGATACCATTGGATATCGTATGATATTGCAACAAGTGTGCGATGGCGATGAGGATGTTGCAGAAATTAGAAATATCATGTTGGGTGGTCTGTGGAATGTAACCCTTTACGAAGATGAGGGTACTGATCTTACACAAGACTATGCCGATATGGACTTTGGATTTTCCATGTTCAACCAAGTAGAGGTCAGTGTTAATGACGATCCTCTTGCCGCTGGAGTATGGCGTTCTGTGCGTGATGCAGGGGATCAACTTGTAGTGTACTTAAATCTTGGCGATCAAGGAACGCTAGGAGAACTTACGGAGCCATGGTATGTGATAGAATTCGCTAACGACCGTATTGAGTTGGTCTACGAAGATGCCGAAGTCAACTACAAAAAACTGGTTTTTGAGAAAAAGCAGTAATGATTTAAAAATAACGACTTAAGCCTACTTGCCGGCTAGTCGCCAACTTCAGATTCCCGCCCATGGCGGGAATCTGTTTTTAGTATCCCTTCAAACGACAATTCCCCAGGTATTGCTTAATTTTGAGGCCCTTTAAAGCGAAAGACCTCATGTTCGATAATTTAAGCGAAAAGTTAGATAAAGCCTTACATAAAATAAAAGGCCGCGGAAAGATCACTGAAATTAATGTCGCCGAAACCGTCAAAGAGGTGCGTAGGGCCCTTTTGGATGCTGATGTTAACTTTAAAATTGCCAAGCAGTTTACCAATACTGTTCGGGAAAAGGCGCTAGGGCAACAGGTATTAACGAGCTTGCAGCCTGGCCAGTTAATGGTGAAGATTGTTAAAGATGAGCTCACCCAACTCATGGGAGGGGAGGCGGAAGGTATTAATCTTTCGGGCAGTCCAACGGTCATCTTAATGTCCGGATTACAAGGATCCGGTAAAACCACCTTTTCTGGGAAACTGGCTAATTTTTTACAAAGCAAGAAAGGTAAAAAACCCTTATTAGTAGCCGCCGATATTTATCGCCCTGCTGCTATTGATCAGCTTCACGTTGTGGGGGATCAGATAGGGGTTGAAGTATACTCCGATCGGGATAATAAGAATCCGGTAGCCATTGCTGAGGCAGGTATCCAAAAGGCCAAAACTTTAGGATGCAATGTGGTTATTATCGATACCGCTGGTCGTTTAGCAGTAGACGCCGAAATGATGGAAGAAATTTCCAATATTCACAAGGCGGTGCGTCCACATGAAACGCTTTTTGTAGTGGATGCCATGACGGGGCAAGACGCCGTAAATACCGCTAAGGCTTTCAACGATCTTCTGAATTTTGACGGGGTAATCTTAACAAAATTAGATGGGGATACCCGCGGGGGGGCGGCCCTTTCTATTAAATCGGTGGTCAATAAACCTATTAAGTTTATTGGTACCGGTGAAAAGATGGAGGCTATCGATGTCTTCTATCCCGACAGAATGTCTGACCGTATTTTGGGCATGGGTGATGTGGTCTCTTTAGTAGAACGTGCCCAGGAACAATTTGATGAAGAGCAAGCCCGTAAAATTCAAAAGAAGATTGCCAAAAACCGGTTCGGTTTTGACGATTTTTTAGGGCAGATTCAACAGATCAAGAAAATGGGGAATATGAAAGACCTCATGGGTATGATTCCTGGAATGGGCAAAGCACTAAAAGGAATGGATATCGATGATGATGCTTTTAAACATATTGAAGCGATGATCTATTCTATGACCCCAGAGGAACGTTCCAACCCTAATAAATTGAACTCCAGTAGAAAAAAGCGTATCGCTGCTGGTAGCGGAAGGTCTATCCAGGAGGTGAATCAATTGTTGAAACAGTTCGATCAAATGAGCAAAATGATGAAGATGATGCAAGGAGGCAAGGGCAAACAAATGATGCAGATGATGCAGAACATGAGAGGATAATGGCACGCGACGTGCTTGCCAATTCACGACATCTTAAATTTTAATCCACAGCGTTTTATTTTTAAATCTCACAGATGAATCTATTAGACGGGAAAAAGATATCCAATGATATTAAGGCAGAAATCAAAGCCGAAGTAGCAGCCATGGTGGCAAGAGGAGAAAGAGCACCCCATCTTGCTGCTGTTTTAGTAGGTAATGATGGCGCTAGCCTTACCTACGTAGGCAGTAAGGTGCGTTCCTGTGAGAGAATAGGTTTTAAGTCTACTTTGATTCATCTTCCCGAAACCACTACCGAAGCCGCTTTATTGGAGCAAGTGGCACAACTTAACCAAGACGATGAAATCGATGGCTACATTGTACAGCTTCCTTTACCCAAACATATCGACGAACAAAAAGTACTCATGGCGGTAGACCCGCTAAAGGATGTGGACGGTTTTCACCCTACCAATTTTGGGAAAATGGCATTAGATATGGAAACCTTTATCCCCGCTACCCCTTTTGGTATTATGGAGTTATTACGCCGGTATGAGGTGCCTACAGAAGGTAAACATACCGTTGTTATCGGTAGAAGCCACATTGTGGGGCGCCCAATTAGTATTCTGATGAGTCAAAAAGGAAAAGCCGCCAATGCCACGGTAACTGTGGTACACAGTCGTACCAAAAACCTTACCGAATACACCAAAACTGCGGATATTGTAGTCTCGGCCCTAGGGGTGCCTGATTTTTTAAAAGCAGATATGGTGAAAGAAGGTGTGGTTATTATAGATGTGGGTATCACAAGGGTGGCCGATGCGACTAAAGCAAAAGGATATTACATTACTGGTGATGTCGCTTTTGATGAGGTAGCGCCCAAAGCTTCCTTTATTACTCCTGTTCCTGGGGGAGTAGGCCCTATGACGATTGCGATGTTGCTTAAAAATACCTTGTTGGCCCGGGAGCGCCATCAAAAAGTCTAGCCTTTATCTAAAGTTACCTTTTTCCTGCCAAGGAACGTTGTTTGGTATCGTCCAGGGCTGCGGCACTGTCCAAAGTCTCCCCTTCTTCTTGAATACAGATCCATAAGGCCAAACCGGCAAAAAGTACTGTGAGTAATAAGAAAATAGTTTGCATGGTTATGATGTACTGGGTTCTCTAAACGTTAACCTAGGTGCCGTTCTTGCTTTTAGGGTATTTTGATCGATAAAATGCCGGTTTTTTCGGTGACAAGATTGAGACCTTTCCATAATTTGGATAGCGTACCCCTTTTTTATCCTTTCTACAAAGGTCTCAAGATATCCTACGATAATTCGATTATAGGTTTAAAACCTTTGGCACGCTAAGTCCAGTCTTAAAAAGGTGATGTCCTCGTAGTGTGGTTGTAAAGACGTCCTAAAACCTGTTTTGGGTCGATTTTGAAAAGGGGGATGTTCATTTTTGGTGTAAACTACCGCATGAGACGATTACTGCTATTCGGGTTTAGCTTGCTTGTTGTTACCACCAAAGCACAAGAAGCGTGGACCAACAAAAATCGAATATTACCCGATAGACTTCGAGGGATACCTACTGCCTTGCGGTTAACGCACGACCCCAATCCCAATTACCCAGAACGCAATCCAGAACCAAACGGCCCGACCTACCTATGGGATCATACCACTTGTATTACCCCATTGCATGCCGACCTGGAAATTGTAGAAGTGGGTAGCTTTATCTGGTCGGCTACAAAAGGTTGGATCCCAAATATGAAGCTGAATAAAAAAGCCTTTAAAAGGCGATTTCGAACCGATAGCACACAGTTAGTACAAAACGAAACCTATTGCTATCCTAAAAATTTAAGATCAGGAAATACCTTATTTGCAGGAGATGCCCTTTGGTTTGTACTCGCCAAGGATAAGCAGGGGCAATTGTTTAAAGGTATTGGAATTATAGAAACAGAAGGAAAGCTAAAAAAATGATCAAAAAGAACATTGTAATAACTATCCTGAGCCTTTTCTTGATAACCGCACTTGAGGCAACAGCGCAGCATGCACATCTTAAGGTATATCCCAAAGCCAGTCAGATTCAATGGACAGGATATGGGGCTATTGGGAATTACAGCCTTTCGGGAACGTTGGACATAACCGAAGGCATTTTTGAAGTAGATAGTTTACAGCAGCTGGTAAATGGGGTATTGGTATTGAATATGAAACGCATTGATCACGATAATAACACTTTAGTAAAACACCTAAAGAGTGAAGACTTCTTCGCCGTCGC
>JBCDGY010000104.1:0-10419 GCA_039414375.1 Bacteroidota bacterium
TATAAGGAAAGCCTGCTTTTTAGACGAAATGCACTTTTTCGGATGAATTACCCATGTATTGTTGTGAAAGTGGTATTTTTTGGGGTGAAAAAAAGAACGTTTGAAAAGGTTTGGACCCGGTGTAGTAATTGCGGCCGCTTTTATTGGCCCTGGAACCCTTACAGCCAGTACTTTGGCTGGAGTGCATTTTGGGTTTTCGCTCCTCTGGGCCATGCTTTTTTCCATATTGGGTACTATGGTTTTGCAAGAAATGGCCGCTCGGCTAGGGATGGTCTCTCAAATGGGCCTGGCCCATGCGGTGCGCAGTACTTTGCCAAAAAGAAGCATTCGACTGGTCATTACCCTCCTAGTACTCTCCGCTGTTTTTATTGGGAATACTGCTTATGAGGCCGGCAACCTTAGCGGTGCAGTTTTAGGTTTAGAAGTGTTTCTGGGAGCAGAATATCGTAAAACTTATGCGCTATTTGCTGGGTTACTGGTATTCCTTTTACTATGGTTTGGCAATTATCGCTTTCTGGAAAAAGTGTTTGTGGGGCTTATTGCTATAATGAGTGTTTCTTTCGTAGTCACAGCAGTGCTTACTAAGCCGGATATACAAAAGTTAATCACAGGACTCTTCTTACCGACCTTACCAGCTAAGAGTGCATTATCGGTTATTGCTATCGTCGGAACAACCATTGTGCCATATAATCTTTTTCTTCATACCGCCTTGGTTAAGGAAAAGTGGGGGAATACGGTTAATCTCAAGGCACTCCGTTTTGATACCTTGTTCTCTATCGGACTGGGCGGGTTGGTATCGTTATCAATAATTATTACAGCGGCGGCTGTGACTTCAACGGATATTAAAGATGCTATAGGCCTGGCCAAAGGCTTGGAGCCCTTGATGGGCCAATGGGCCCAATATTTTGTGGGAATGGGCCTTTTTGCCGCAGGTATCACCTCTGCAATCACTGCGCCTTTAGCCGCAGCTTACGTAGTAAAAAACTGCATGGGCTGGGACTGTGATCTTCTAGACCGCAGATTTCGTGGGATATGGATTGCGGTCTTATTGGTTGGTCTTGTGACACTACTATTTGATATGCGCCCAATACAGGTGATTACCTTTGCGCAAATAGCAAACGGTCTTTTATTACCCTTGATCGCAATAATGCTTGTTTGGATGGTGAACAACACGGCATTAATGGGCAATCATCGCAATACCCGACTACAGAATTTTTTTGGGCTTGTAGTAATTGTTATATGTATCATATTGGGTGCAAAAAGTATCATTACAGTTATTACAACATTCTAATGTGATAATCTAGTTCAGACTAATAAGTAAAAAAAGAAACAAAAGCCCTTACAAGGTATTACAGCATGACAAGTATTGATATTAACTGTGATATGGGTGAGGGAATGGGCAACGAAGACCAGCTTATGCCCTACATCAGTTCTTGTAGTATTGCCTGTGGCGGTCATGCCGGTGATCTCGATTCTATAAAACGGGTTATTGGTTTAGCACAACAACATCAAGTAAAGATTGGAGCACACCCCAGCTACCCTGACCGTGCGAATTTCGGTCGTAAGACGATGTCTATCCCACCAGATACCCTGATTGATCGTATTAGAGCGCAACTAGAAAGGTTTATGACAGTAGCTAAAGAGATGGACGCGATTTGCCATCATATCAAGCCTCATGGCGCCTTGTATAATGATATTGCTAGGGACGAAGCCTTAGCTCAGGTATTTTTAACTGCCATTGAAGTCTATAAATCAATTCCCCTTTATGTGCCTTATGCTTCTGTGATTCAAAAGGCAGCGGAACAACAGGAATTTAAAGTAATTACCGAAGCTTTTTTAGATCGAAGATACCATCAGAATCTTCAATTGGTTTCCCGAAATGCTACTAATGCTTTAATACAGCATCCCGAACAAGTTTTTGAGCAGCTGAATACTATTGTGAACAAGCGTCAGGTAGCTACTGTTGAAGGAATTACGGTAGAATTGCAAGCCTGTACTTTCTGCATTCATGGCGACACTTCAGAGGCATTAAAAATATTAGTGTATCTTCAGCAGCAAATGAAGCGTGCGCATATCATCCTAACCAAATGAGTGTATTTCCTCTTGTTGTAAAACCCTTTGGGGAAACTGCTGTCTTAATGGAATGGCCCCATAAGGTAGATGAACAAATCTTGAAAGACATTCTTCATTTTCAACAAGTCTTGAAAAAGCACCTTGATAAAGACTGGGTAATGGTACCGGCCTATAATTCGCTTACCCTTATTCATCCAAAGGCAGATTTTGATTTTACGCAATTAAAAGCACAATTGATAGACTGGTATCATAGTCCCAAAAGTCATCTTGAGACGGCCAACCATCTTTGGAGGTTACCAGTTTGTTATGATGCAGCGTTTGGAATTGATTTGGAGGCTACCGCAGGACATTTGGGGATGACAGTTGAAGAACTGATCACCCTGCATGGTTCCACAGAATATACGGTTTATGGGATAGGTTTTTTACCAGGCTTTATGTATTTGGGGGGATTGCCCAAAGCTTTAGAGACACCTAGACAGGAAGTACCGCGTCTTCTAGTACCCAAAGGGTCAGTTGGTCTAGCAGGCAAACAAACCGGTATTTATCCCCAAGACTCTCCGGGAGGGTGGAATATTATTGGACGCTGCCCAGCGCCCTTGTTTAATGTTGCCCAGGAAGCACCTTATTTTGTGAATGTCGGTGATAAAATTCAATTCATTCCTGTAGAACGTGCGGAGTACGATCTTCGGTTGATAGAAGCGCAAGTAGGTATTTACAAACCCGATAAAGTCGTGCGCGATGCTTAAGCTATTAAAATCGGGATTTTACACTACCGTTCAAGATGGTGGTCGTTTGCCTTGGAGACCTAATGGTGTTCCCGTATCTGGTACCATGGATGATTTAGCGCGCAAACGGATCAATAAAATACTCGAAAATCCTATCGATTGTAGCCTTCTTGAAATTACGATGACAGGTCCAACCTTACTTTTTCAGCGAGAGACTTTTATTTGTTTGGGCGGGGCAGTAATGTCAGCCACGCTCAATAATAAACCTATCGGTAATTATACCGTTCAAAAAATTAAGGAAGGAGATATTCTTTCGTATGGTCGATTAGAAAATGGGTTTAGAGCTTATTTGGGAATTAAAGGTGGATTTCAAGGCCAGAAAGTATTGGGCAGCGTATCGCAGTATGCACCGCTAACCACAAAAAGTAGTTTGGGGGATGGGGACCTGCTTCCGTATCCAATCACCAGGGCATTTGAACCAAAATTGAGTGATTTAAAAGTGGTAGACTATTTGCATACCAAAACCTTAGAAGTTTTTCAAGGCCCGGAATATGATATGCTCACCACCGAACAACTTGAAGCACTTTTCAACAACACCCATCTCATTGCCAAAGAGAACGATAGAATGGCCTATCAATTGGAGGAAACGATCCCGGGCCATGATTGTACCGTCCTGACTTCAGCTACTCTTCCTGGCACGGTGCAGCTAACCCCAGCGGGAAAGTTGATTATTCTAATGAAAGATGGGCAAACCACCGGAGGATATCCTCGTATTTTGCAGCTGAGTACATTAGCAATAGCTACACTGTCCCAAAAGAAGGCTGGCGACTCCATCCAATTTCTACGAGCTTCAAAAAGTCCTATTGCTATTTAGGATTAATCCTTGAGACCTTTTCAAAATTCAAAGTATAAGGGAGGTTTGGTGCCGATGAAATTTAAATTTGTCAGGACCTCCTGTGTATAAAGGCTTCAAATTTTTGAGCGTCAGTAATTTTTCATAGTTTGATGAACGTGCCACCTTTACACCATTCGTGCAAAGAACCCTTTTACTTTTTTTCTTGGATTTAGCCGGTATCTAAGTTTAGGATATCTTGGAGATTTTCTCAACAGTGCTATTTGTTTGGGTATGGTAAAAAAAGAGTATTAAAGTTCTGATTTTCAATAAAGTGAATAATTTAAAAATAAAGTGAATCTAAAGGTAGCTATACAGAAGATGAATTGGGGTAGGGGAATACTATATTTTTGAAGATTAAACAAAGTTATCGCACTTCTAAAAGTTTAGGATTTCTCCATGGAGTTAAACAAATACAGCAAAAACGTTACCCAAGACCCGACTCAGCCGGCAGCACAGGCCATGTTGCACGCCATTGGCCTAACGGATAATGACTTAAAGAAACCCTTGATAGGTGTTGGTAGTACTGGTTACGAGGGAAATCCTTGTAATATGCACTTAAACCAACTCTCTGAATATGTCAAAGAGGGTATACAGTCCGAGGATTTGGTGGGCCTTATTTTTAACACCATCGGGGTTAGTGACGGTATTTCTATGGGTACTTATGGTATGCGTTACTCCCTGCCTTCTCGAGATATTATTGCTGATTCTATGGAAACAGTAGTGCAGGCCATGAATTACGATGGTTTGGCCACCGTAGTAGGCTGCGATAAAAATATGCCAGGGGCCTTAATGGCAATGATACGATTGGACCGCCCTTCAGTCTTGGTATATGGCGGTACTATCGCCTCTGGTTGTTTGAACGATAAAAAACTAGATGTGGTTTCGGCCTTTGAAGCTTGGGGAGAGAAAGTAGCAGGAACCATGACAGAAGGTGAATATAAGGCAGTGATACAAAATGCTTGCCCTGGCGCTGGAGCATGTGGAGGTATGTATACTGCAAATACTATGGCATCGGCAATTGAGGCCTTGGGTATGGCCATGCCGTACAATTCTTCAAACCCCGCAACAGGACCTGAGAAAATGGGAGATTGCATTAGTGCAGGTAAAGCTTTGAGACTACTTTTAGAAAAAGATATTAAGCCCTCGGATATCATCACCAGAAAATCCTTAGAAAATGCAGTGCGTTTAATCACTGTTCTGGGAGGTTCTACCAATGCAGTATTGCACTTTTTGGCTATTGCCAAAGCTGCTAATATTCCTTTTGGTCTTGATGATTTTCAACATGTAAGCGATACTACTCCGTTTTTAGCAGATCTAAAGCCAAGTGGTCGATTTTTGATGGAAGATGTACACCGGGTTGGAGGCGTACCTGCGGTAATGAAATTTATGCTTGAAAGGGGAATGCTCCATGGAGACTGCCTCACCGTAACTGGGAAAACAGTAGCCGAAAATTTGGCCAATCTGCCCAGTTTATCTGAAGGACAGAAAGTAGTTCGTGATTTAGATAACCCGATTAAGGCTACCGGTCATATTCGTATCCTATATGGTAATCTAGCCGAAGAAGGTGCGGTTGCCAAAATTACCGGGAAAGAGGGCTTGTATTTTTCCGGATCTGCTAAGGTGTTCAATGGAGAATTTGAAGCGAATGATGGTATCAAAAACGGCGCAGTTAAAAAAGGAAACGTTGTCGTGATTAGGTATGAAGGTCCCAAGGGCGGTCCTGGAATGCCAGAGATGCTCAAGCCTACCGCGGCCATTATGGGAGCCGGCTTAGGTAAAGAGGTCGCCCTAATCACCGATGGACGTTTTTCCGGTGGTACCCACGGTTTTGTGGTGGGTCATATTGCCCCGGAAGCCCAAGAAGGAGGTGCGTTGGCCCTAGTAGAAGATGGTGACGTAATAACGATAGATGCAGAAAAAAATACCATCTCAGTGCAATTGGCCGATGAAGTACTACAAAAGCGGAAGTCTAATTGGAAAAAGCCGGACTTAAAAGTGTCCAAAGGTAGTTTATACAAATATGCCAAAATGGTAGCCTCCGCCTCACAAGGATGTGTTACTGACGAAATTTAATGAAAAGCTTATGGAAACGCTAAAAGCCCAACAACAAAAAAAGGCAACAAAAGAAGCTATCCGTATTACTGGAGCAGAAGCCATTATTCACTGCCTACTCGAAGAAGGAGTAGATTTGATTTATGGGTACCCTGGTGGTGCCATCATGCCTGTATATGATGAGTTGTATAAGTTTCAAGATCAGCTAACCCATATTTTAACCCGACACGAACAAGGGGCAACTCATGCCGCTCAAGGGTATGCGCGTGTGAGTGGAAGAGTTGGCGTTGCCATGGCCACTTCAGGCCCAGGTGCTACCAATTTAGTGACGGGTTTGGCCGATGCGCAAATTGATTCCACCCCTATGGTATGTATTACAGGTCAAGTACCAAGACATTTATTAGGGTCTGATGCTTTTCAGGAAACCGATATTGTGGGGATTTCAACCCCTGTAACAAAGTGGAACTATCAGATAACCAAAGCCTCGGAGATACCAGAGGTTTTAGCAAAGGCCTTTTATATTGCAAAAGCAGGGCGCCCAGGTCCGGTGTTGATTGATATTACTAAGAATGCCCAGTTTGACGAATTGGATTTTGTGTACGAAAAATGTACTGGAGTACGCAGTTATAAGCCTGTTGCAGAACCAGATTCAGAAGCCATAAGTGCCGTTGCAGCCTTAATTAATGCTGCTAAAAAACCCTACATCGTTTGGGGGCAAGGCGTTATTTTGGGTAAAGCTGAAGAAGAGTTAAAAGCGTTGGTAGAAAAGACTGGTATCCCTGCTGCTTGGACGATTATGGGGGAGTCGGCTTTGGATTCTGATCATCCTTTAAACGTAGGTATGGTAGGAATGCATGGCAATTATGGCCCTAATGTGTTGACTAATGAATGTGATTTATTGTTAGCCATAGGAATGCGTTTTGACGATAGGGTTACAGGAAGTTTAGATACTTATGCCAAACAGGCCAAGATTGTCCATTTTGAGATCGATCCCGCAGAGATTGGTAAAAACGTCAAGCCTGATGTTGCCATTTTAGGGAATTGCAAGGAAACAATGGCGCTTCTGCTAGCAGAAGTAAACGAAAACAAACACGATGCTTGGAAAGCAGAATTTGATAAAAAGTATCAAGAAGAATACGAAGCGGTTATCCAGAACGATCTATATCCTACAAAACCTGGTTTAACGATGGGGGAAGTGATCGACCAGATCAATAAAGCCTCCGATCATAAAGCAGTTATCGTTACCGACGTGGGGCAGCACCAAATGATTGCTTGTCGCTATGCAAAGTTCAAAGAGAGCAAAAGTAATATCACTTCAGGAGGATTGGGAACCATGGGCTTTGCGTTACCAGCAGCAATTGGTGCCAAACAAGGCGCGCCAGAAAGAGAAGTAGTTGCTATTATAGGAGATGGTGGCTATCAAATGACGATTCAAGAACTCGGGGTTATTTTCCAGCATCAGATAGGTGTTAAAATTGTAGTATTAAATAATGATCACTTGGGCATGGTTCGTCAATGGCAGGAGTTGTTCTTTGAAAGTAGATATGCTTCTACCGTAATGACCAATCCAGATTTTGTAAAAATTGCGGAGGGATATCATATCAAAGCCACCCGTGTTGATAATCGTGAGGAATTGCAGGGTACTATTGAAGAAATGATCGCGCACAAAGGCCCTTACTTTTTAGAAGTTGTGGTGGAAAAGGAAGACAATGTCTTTCCAATGATTCCATCAGGCGCCTCAGTTTCTGATATTCGATTGAAATAAGGGTGATGCAACAACATCCAATAGCACAAAGGCCTGTTCCACTTACAGCCCTTTATCAAAAGTCAGAAGCCATCAACTTTACCATGGCCTCTCATGAGCAAGTAGGCTTACTACTACGATCTTTGGTAGCCTCAAAACCCAAAGGCAATTTTTTGGAATTGGGCACGGGTATGGGTATCTCGTTATGTTGGATGCAAGATGGAATGGATAATAGTTCCAGTTTAACAACTATTGATAACGATCCACAGTTGTTGGATATCGTATCTCCCTATTTTGAAGATGACTCCAGAATAACAATGATCTGCGAAGATGCCGCCATATGGCTACAACATTACGAAGGTCTTGATTTCGATCTTGTTTTTGCGGATGCCTGGCCTGGAAAATATGATCATTTGGAACTTATCCTAAAACGTATCAAACCAGGTGGGTTTTATGTAGTGGATGATTTAAAAAAACAAGCCAATTGGCCAGAAGGTCATGAGCATAATGTTGAACGGTTAGTACAACTTTTAGAAGCTAGAAAAGACTTTACAATAATAACAATAGATTGGGCTACAGGAACAGGGATAGCCATCAAAAAAGTAGTATAATTTAAAATGAAGTGTTGCTAGGTTAAGAGCAACATTTTAAGTAACATATGGAAAAACAGTGGTTCACCATCTCGGTCTACTCGGAGAACAACGTAGGGTTGCTCAATCGGATATCAGGTATATTTTTAAAGCGACATATCAATATTGAAAGTCTCAATGTATCTAAATCTGAAATTGAGCATGTTTCCAAGTTTACCATAGTAGTCTTTACGACAGAAGATTGGACGCGAAAAATTGTACAACAGATTGAAAAGCAAGTAGAAGTCATTCGGGCATTTTATCACAGAGATGATGAGACCATTTACCAAGAGTCTGCCTTATTTAAGATTAAATCTGATTTACTCTTTGACGAGCCACAAATTCAAAACGTGATTAAAGAAAGTCATGCTACGATTGTAACGGTACATCGAGCGTTTTTTGTTCTGGCAAAAACAGGGCGCCGGCACGAAATCGATGAGACCTACGACCTTTTAGCACCTTATGGCATCATGCAATTTGTGCGCTCAGGACGTATTGCAGTGAGTAAGACGGAAATGCCCATCACCGAAATTTTAGAACAATTCCATTTAAATAACTAGATCAACACAAATATTTTAAGAAAATGACAAATTACTTCAATACCCTATCGCTTCGTGACCAATTGGAACAATTGGGCAAATGCCGATTTATGGAACCTCACGAATTTGCGGATGGGGTAACTGCGTTGAAGGGAAAAAAGATAGTGATTGTAGGTTGCGGGGCTCAAGGCCTTAACCAAGGTTTAAATATGCGAGATTCTGGGCTAGATGTTTCTTATACGCTAAGAGCAGCAGCCATTCAAGAACAGCGTCAGTCATACAAAAATGCTACGGAGAACAATTTTACAGTGGGTACTTACGAAGAATTGATTCCTACAGCTGATGTGGTGATCAACTTAACACCAGATAAACAACATACCCATGTAGTGAGTGCGGTAATGCCATTGATGAAAAAGGGTGCTACGCTTTCCTATTCCCATGGTTTTAATATCGTGGAAGAAGGTATGCAAATACGGGAAGACCTCACCGTGATTATGGTAGCTCCTAAGAGTCCCGGTTCCGAGGTACGCGAAGAATACAAGAGAGGATTTGGGGTGCCAACACTTATTGCTGTCCATCCTGAAAACGATCCTGAAGGGAAAGGCTTGGAGCAAGCCAAAGCCTATGCAGCAGGTACAGGAGGGCACAAAGCCGGTGTTTTAGAATCGTCTTTTGTAGCAGAAGTAAAGTCCGATCTTATGGGAGAGCAAACGATTCTGTGTGGATTGCTACAGACGGGCTCTATTTTAAGCTTCGATAAAATGATTGAAAAGGGCATTGCTCCTGGATATGCCTCCAAATTGATTCAGTATGGTTGGGAGACCATCACCGAGGGTCTTAAGCAAGGAGGAATTACCAATATGATGGACCGTTTGTCAAATCCTGCAAAAATCAAAGCTTTTGATTTGGCAGAGGAGATGAAAGAGATTATGAGACCACTCTTTCAAAAACATATGGATGATATTATGAGCGGTCATTTTTCAAAAACGATGATGGAAGATTGGGGTAATGATGACAAAAACTTACTGACCTGGCGCGCTGCTACTGGTGAGACCGCTTTTGAAAAAACCGCCGCTGGAAATGAGGAGATTTCTGAGCAGGACTACTACGACCATGGCGTGCTTATGGTAGCTTTTGTAAAAGCAGGCGTGGAGTTGGCATTTGAGACTATGACAGAATCAGGTATTATTGCAGAGTCTGCCTATTATGAGTCTTTGCACGAAACACCATTAATCGCGAACACCATAGCACGAAAAAAACTCTTCGAGATGAATCGGGTTATTTCCGATACCGCGGAATATGGCTGTTACTTATTCGACCATGCTTGCAAACCTTTATTGGCTGATTTTATGACACAGGTAGAGACAGATGTTATTGGAAAAGCTTTCGGAGCAGGACAAGACACTGGGGTAGATAACAGAAGACTAATTGCAGTAAATCAGGCTATTCGAGAGCATGGCGTAGAAACGGTAGGTGCAAGATTGCGCACCTCGATGACAGCGATGAAACCCATTTAATAAGGCAGATAGCTGTAAAGCGATAAACAATTTTGAATTTTGGGAAATAGGGTAAATAATGCAGAGACAGGGGCACCTACTGATACTTTTTCAGAAGGCGCTAAGGCTGTGCAACCTTATTTCCCAGATATAAAAGATATTCGTGAAGCCGCAAAAACTATAGCCAAAGTTACCAAGGCAACACCCTTAGATGTTAGTATACGCTACTCCGATCAGTACGGTGCTAATGTCATGCTTAAGCGAGA
>JBCDGY010000105.1:0-10344 GCA_039414375.1 Bacteroidota bacterium
AGCTGCCATTGCATCGATTAATTCTGTTTTGTTCATAATTGAATTAATTAATTGTTAAATAATTTAATATCGACAAATTTATACGGAAAAGTGTGCGAACCAAGGCGGAGTAAGGGAAAACCGAGGTTTTGTTGATAACTCCAGGCCTTTGTTGATAAATGAGGCGTATTTTCGGGTATTGCGATGGGACCAATACTGATGCGGCCTAACGCATGTATGCACCTTCTTCGAACCGAAATCCATTGAGAACATCTTTGATGGCCATTTTCCGTTTTCCTGGTAATTGGAGTTTTTGCAAATACAAAAATCCATCTTTAGTAGCCACTTTAAGGGTACTCTTTTCCGGGATAAGCGTGCCAATTTGGTATTGGTGTGAAACACGCTCTTTTGTAGTTTCCACTATTTTTACCGGTAGTATTTTCTCTCCATTGTGCAATTCAGTCCATGCTAAGGGATATGGACTTAGACCTCTTATAAAATTAAAGATGTCTGATAAAGCATTGGACCAGTTAATACGGCATGTGTCTCGATCAATTTTTGGTGCGGGTTTTAAATGTGGCATAGTGGATTGCTCTTGACTTATCGCCTCTTGCCGTGCTATAGCCTCAACGGTAGCTACAATGAGCTGAGCTCCTGTTACCATTAATCGATCATGTAAACTACCAGCATCTTCTTCGGTACCAATTGCTACTGATTTTTTAAGAATAATGGCGCCAGTATCAATGTGCTCATCAATAAAAAAAGTAGTTACGCCAGTTTCGGTTTCTCCATTAATAATGGCCCAATTAATAGGTGTCGCACCTCTGTAATTTGGTAGCAGAGAGGCATGCAGATTAAACGTGCCATATTCTGGCATTTGCCATACTACCTTAGGAAGCATTCTAAAGGCAACCACTACTTGTAGATTCGCCTTTAAATCACGTAACGCTTCTAAAAATACTGGACTTTTAAGATTGGTTGGTTGTAATAGGGGTATTTGGTGTGCTAAAGCGAACTGCTTAACAGCAGACGACATCAGCTTTCGTCCCCTACCAGAAGGTTTGTCTGCGGCAGTCACTACACCTACCACTTGATAGTTGTTTGCTAATAAGGCCTCCAAACCAGCTACAGCAAATGCCGGAGTACCCATAAAAACAATACGCAAGTCTCTCTTTACCTTATTTGAGGCCATAAGTATTTTTAGGTTTAATTACTATCTGTCCAGATGCCAAAAGTTCGCGAATGTTGTACAGTATCTTTGAATCTTCTACTTCTAGTTGTTGCGCTATTTCCCTTGAAGTGCAGTTTCCCATCCGTAATAGATCGATAATCATTTGGCGTACCACCATATCTGACTTTTTTTCACGGCGCTTGCAAACATCGCATTTTCCACAGACCTCTGTGTCTTGTTCTCCAAAATATTCCAGAAGTACTTGCGTTCTGCATCTATTTTCATTGGTTACATACCGCAACATATCCCCTAATTTTCTCTTTTTTAAGGCATTCCACTTCTTTATTTGAGGCGCTATGGCATGTAAGGTTACTTCATCTTCCCGAGGCACTAAAAAGGTTAGCCCCATAGCCCTTGATATGGGGCGGTAGTTGGCTAAACCATCATGGTGTAGCGTCTGCAATACCCTAGTTATATTTTGGATGGAACTTTTGGTGTGTCTAGCAATTTGTGTAATGTCTACAGGAGTGTCATACTCAAACAATCCACCATAAGTACGAAGTATATTTCCAACTACAGTCGCCATGGTGTTATTACGATCCATCCAATGTAGCAGTTGCCCTTTTTTAGCCGTGAACCGGAGAGTAGCACGCTGGGACCAGTTTGTGCCGAGTTGTAGTACCCCATATTGCGCTAAAGTACTTAAGGCGGCATACACTTTTGAATTAGACAATTGATAACGCTGGCAAAAGGCGGTGAGATCCAGTTCAAACTTTGTATCTAGCCCCTCGGCAAAGGCAATATTGAAATAGGCGTTCAATTTTTTATAGACTTCTTTTACGGTTTTTAAATCTGGAAGTGTTTCTAGAAACCGCTTCTTTATAAGCACCTCTTCCCCGGGGGTAGTTAATAAAACGGCTCGAGCAGGCCTTCCATCCCTTCCTGCCCTACCTGCTTGTTGCAAGTAGGCCTCGAGGCTTTCTGGTATGTCATAGTGAACAACAAGACCTACATCGGGCTTGTCTACACCCATACCAAAGGCACTAGTAGCTACTATATGTTGTATTTCATTTTTAAACCAGAGACGAGAAGCGGC
The DNA here is from genome assembly GCA_039414375.1 of Bacteroidota bacterium. Lineage (GTDB taxonomy): Bacteria > Bacteroidota > Bacteroidia > Flavobacteriales > Flavobacteriaceae > Croceivirga. The sequence continues at coordinate 2,247 of JBCDGY010000105.1, forward strand.
CTCCTTTTCTTGACTTGAAAGACCCCCGTGAAAATGAATAGCCTTTTTTTTTGTCCCGTTTAGCATTTTGCTAACCCTTACGGTATCTCTCCTAGTGCTAACATAAACAATAGAACTACGCGCTTCTTTTTCTAACAATTGTTGCAATTGTAAATCTTTACCCTCTTGCCGATCCACGGCAAAGGCAATGTTTGGCCGTGCAAAGGAAGTGCTATAGGTAGTCCCTTTATTTATGGCCAAATGATTCTTTATATCCTGAACAACACGTGGAGTGGCAGTAGCGGTAAGTGCAACTACGGGTATCTTAGGATGTAGTGTTCTTAGTATTCCACACTTGAGGTATGCCGGTCTAAAATCATGACCCCATTCCGAAATACAATGGGCCTCATCGATAGCGATAAGATTAACATTCATTTGTTTGATACGTTCTTGTACCAGTCGTTGTTGTAAGCGCTCTGGTGATAAATACAAGAACTTGTAGTTACCATAGATACAGTTGTCAAGAATTATGTCAACATCACTAGATGAAAGCCCTCCTATAAGTGAAGCAGCTTTAATGTTTCGCTTGCGTAGTGCATTAACTTGATCTGTAATTAGTGCTACTAATGGGGAGATTACAATACAAATACCTTCTCTTGCCAGTGCTGGAATCTGAAAGCAAAGTGACTTACCTCCCCCCGTAGGTAATAATGCCAAAACGTCTGCACCCCCTAATATACTATCAATGATCTCCTTTTGAGGATTTCTAAAATCTTTAAACCCCCAGTAGTGGTTTAAAATCTGTTGCGGTGAAGCCGGCCTCATCTATGATAAAGTCTTTAAAATAAAAGCTACCCGTTGTGTTACGCTGATTTTGGGTACTTCAAGAGGATCATATCCAAAACGGCGATAGGTCTGTATAAGGTGTTGGTGGATAGCACTAGCCTCCTCAAAACTCTCTAAACGTTCATTGTCGGATACATAAATGGCTTCCCATGGTGGCATTATTAGTACGGCGTCGTAACGATGATTTTTGCATGCACTTTCAAAGGAAGTGGGGTAGGACTGTTTAAAAAAGTCCATGTAGGCCAAAACATCAGGGATGCCTCGATCAAAAAAAATAAGGTTTTCGTTTTCAGACAAAGATTCTTGGTAATGTTCCGTTCTGCCGGATAAGATCTTTTGGTTAAAATCCAATGGGTCATCAACAAAAACCAAGGGATTAGATACTTGTGCTTTCTCAGTACTGGTGGTCCTTGCTGATGCAGTCATATCCCTAATCACCTCGTGATAGCAAAGAAAACCTTGCGCTTCCAGGGCTTTAACAACGACCGATTTCCCAGTTCCTGGTCCTCCTGTTATTACAATGCGTTTTGTAGACAATAGCTTTAAATTGTATAGGAAAAATAATGAAATGCCTTACAATAAAAAATTGTGTTCAAGCGATTATCTTTGTAGGCATATGGCACAACAAGATTCTGAGGCTTTTTATAACCGACTACGCGAGCAATTATGGGAAAACTCAAAGTGGCCTGGGAACTATCTTTACAAGTTTATCGTGCCTACCGATCAACAAAAGATAGAAGCGATTCATCAAATATTTGACAATACCGGAGCCGTTATTGAGTCTAAAAAATCTAAAAAAGGTACGTATACCAGTATTTCGGTAACGGTAAATATGAAAAATCCGGATGAGGTAATTCAAAAGTATAAAGAGGTTGGTCATATAGAAGGGGTCATTTCCCTTTAAAGTTGTCCTGGCCTCATAAATAATTTGTATTTTGCCCATTCGTAAATACCTCCTAAAATTTTCAATTTGAATTTAGTAGATAATATAGAGTATAATACCGAGCGGCCGCATTTGCACATCCCCGAATATGGACGACACTTCCAAAAAATGGTAGATCATGCGGTGTCTATCGAAGATAGGGAAGAGCGGAATAAAGTTGCCAAAGCGATTATCAGTGTAATGGGTAACCTGCAGCCTCACTTGAGAGATGTGCCAGATTTTCAACATAAACTTTGGGATCAGTTGTTTATCATGTCTGATTTTAGGTTGGACGTCGACTCCCCTTTTCCAATAACATCAAAAGAGGTGCTGCAACAACGGCCAGAACCGCTAGAATACCCACAAAACCATCCCAAATACCGCTTTTATGGGAATAATATCAAGCGTATGATTGATGTTGCTGTTAAATGGGAAAAAGGGGATATGCGCGTTGGTTTGGAATATGCCATCGCCAATCACATGAAAAAATGCTATTTGAATTGGAATAAAGATTCTGTGGAAGATCAGGCTATTTTTCAACATCTCAAAGAGCTTAGCGATGGGGCTATAGATTTAGCCGAGGGTGGAGAGCGATTAACCGATAGTGGGCAGTTCTTGAAGAACAAGAACTACAAACCCAACAATCACCGTAATAACAATAAAAAGAATCAGAAGAACAACCGTAATAAAAAGCGGTATTGATTTTTGATACTTAATGAGTACGTTTAAAATTGAGGGCGGGCAACCGTTACAAGGAGAAATTGTTCCCCAAGGCGCAAAGAACGAGGCACTACAGATTCTCTGTGCTGTTCTTCTTACTCCAGAAAAGGTAAGTATAAATAACATCCCCAATATTGTTGATGTCAATAAACTAATTCATCTACTCGAAGATTTAGGGGTAAAAATCCAAAAACGCGGTCCAGGTTCCTACACTTTTAAATCAGATGACATTAACCTGGAGTACCTACAATCTGAACAGTTTAAACAAGATGGTCGTGGTTTACGAGGTTCAATTATGCTAGTTGGGCCACTACTAGCCCGTTTTGGACAAGGTTTTATTCCCAAACCTGGTGGAGATAAAATAGGAAGGCGACGGTTAGACACGCACTTTGAAGGTTTTATAAAGTTAGGTGCTAAATTTAGATATAATAAAGAGGAGCACTTCTATGGGGTAGAGGCAACCCAATTAAAAGGTACTTACATGCTTCTCGATGAAGCTTCGGTTACAGGAACTGCAAATATTGTAATGGCCGCGGTATTGGCCGAAGGTACAACGACAATTTATAACGCCGCTTGTGAACCCTACTTGCAACAGTTGTGTAAAATGTTGGTACGTATGGGAGCCAACATTACGGGTATTGGGTCTAATTTATTGATCATAGAAGGCGTAACCGCTTTAAAAGGAACGGAACATACCATGCTTCCTGATATGATTGAAATTGGTAGTTGGATCGGGTTGGCAGCTATGACTAGAAGTGAACTAACTATTAAAGATGTTAGTTGGGACAACCTCGGGCAAATTCCCAGAGCATTTGATCGCCTTGGAATTCAAATAGAGCGAAATGGAGCTGATATTCATATTCCGGCGCATACAGATGGTTATGAAATACAGAGTTTTATTGACGGCTCTATCATGACCATTGCGGATGCCCCATGGCCAGGACTTACTCCAGATTTGTTAAGTATTTTCTTAGTGGTGGCTACTCAGGCTAGGGGAGAGGTTATTATCCATCAAAAAATGTTTGAAAGTCGCTTGTTCTTTGTCGATAAGTTATTGGATATGGGTGCAAAAATAATCCTTTGCGACCCACACCGTGCAACCGTTATAGGACATGATTTTAAATCTACATTAAAGGCAACAACGATGACCTCCCCAGACATTCGAGCCGGAATTTCTTTATTAATTGCAGCACTCTCCGCCAAGGGTACTTCAACGATTCACAACATCGAACAGATTGATAGGGGTTACGAAGATATTGATGGTCGCCTGCGTGCTATAGGGGCAGACATTGTCCGTATTTAAAAAAAGAAGTTTTTCAATACTGCCAAAACGAATACTAGACTCCAAAGAAGGGTGCGCCACCAGTTTTTGCGAACGAGTTTTTTTATAATAGGTTCCTTGACTTCTGTTTCCGAATCGAGTCGTATGTGTAGGGGTACAAACACATTAAAAGTTAAAATCCATATTAAAACTATTAATAAGAGTTTAACAACAGTCAATATCCCCGGTTGTTGAATGGTTTCTAAGGTGCTTAATAGCAATTGTCCCACCATTAATGGCAATACCACATAGGTAATCCGTTGAGTATATTTGGGATGCCAGTTTAGCAGTCCTTCTTGACTAAAGAAATTAAAACTCGGGTACACCGCCAATTGTATAATCCATATCAATACCAAACAACCTCCATCAAAACAAAATGAAATGCTTTCCAAGGAATTAATTTGAAAAAAGAATGTCTTTAACGTTCGAAAAGAATTTCAATACAGGGAGGCTTTTTTGGTGGTATATCTTTGTATCATTGAGGAAAGTGTTGATTTGTTCTAATTTCAACGGAGCAGACAAACCATTTTGACCATAGTCATGAAAGGCCATACTCCAAGTTTTGAACATTCTTTCATTGATGCTATTACTTTCTACTAAGGTCAGCTGATGATGACGTTCATCTTTTGAAATGCGTTCAAATAAATCCATAACCTTAGCTTCATCACCCTCTAATAGTTGAAGAAAGTAAGCGTTGTGATACAGCAGACATCCCGTGATGCCGTGCTCGGCGTTGTAATCCTTTGCCCTGCTCAGCATACTATAGATTTCTGGCCTGGTAAAGGAATCACTCGCCACCGATCGGTAAACAAGTGAGTGCATAGATCTTAATATTGGTAAAGGTGCGGTAAATATAAGAAACTACCTTCAATTATAAAGTACAAAACAGCCTGATTTCAAGAGGACTTAGCATATTGGAATACCCACCAAATCAATAAAGGATGTACTACCAATAATCGCAACCAAGCAACCCACGAAGGGACACAAAGGCCCTGATCGATACAACTGCCTATGACGATGAAATGGATATGAGAGGGTACAAAAACAACTAACAATGCAATAAGCCCCCAAGTAGCGGCGCGTTGAAATGGCTTAAAAAATAATAGTGCACCCAATATCACTTCTAATAAGCCGGAAAGGATATTAATCGAAATTTTCCAAGGCAAATAATCTGGGATAAGTGGATAATAGAATGCGGGATCTCGAAAATGGTTAAGCCCAGCGAGGATAAAAAAAGTCGGTAGCAATAATCGTAAAAATGACTGCATATTAAAGTTGCCAGCCATCTCTATGTACGCGTTGTAAGATGAAGAAAAAAGGTATCCACCATATAAAATCATTGGTGATTAAGGTGTAGAAAAACCCAAAGGGTACGTTTCCTTCCCAATAGTTCATAAAAAAACCCAGAGGTCCAAAAATTTTACCTAAAAATCCAACCGCTACAATCGGCCAATGCTTAATAGGATCTTTAGAAGCCCACCAGTAGCCAAGTCCGTAAACACCAATAACCATACCCATACCTTGCCAAACCATAGGATGATTTAGGGGTTCCATACCAACTAATAAAAAGAAATGATTGGGAAAAAGCACCACCCATGCTCCCCATAGGACATTGTAAACTGCGGCTAGTTGTAAAGTTCTCGTCATGGTTGTTCTAGTTGCCCATTGGGATAAATTGCAAATCGCCCTTTTTCACGATCGTGAACCTGATCGGGATATGGCCAAGGCCAACCTCCGAATTTCGTTAATTGATAATCACTAATCGCTTGATCAATTTCTTTGTAGGTATTCATTACAAAAGGGCCGTGTTGGGCGATAGGCTCATCGATCGGTTTTCCCTGTAGCAATAACATATGAGCTTCTTCGGCACCCGTAGTGATAACCACTGTTCTTGAAGCATCTAGAGCTAAGCCGACAGGTTCTTTAATAATGAGGCCATCTATTTCCTTGGGATAGCCCTTATAGCAATAAAGACTTCTATTGACATTTTGTGTTGCTTTGGGTAAGGTAAAGGAGTGTTGTCTTGGTAAGGTAATTAGCCATATGGCTACTTCATTTTTCGAATCTGCAGCCCAAGAATCAGGTGCCGATTCCAAAGCACGTACACCCTCAAAACAACCAGCAATAACTTTTACCACAACACCATCTTTTTGATATCTAGGAATCTTTGTATTCCATAACATTCTAAAATGAGGATCCACCAATTTTTTTGCTTTGGGGAGATTGAGCCATATTTGAAACAGCTCCAATGGATTGTCTTGTTCTTTATGCAGTAAAGGAAACATTTCTGAATGTTGAACACCTGAGCCTGCTGTCATCCATTGTACATCCCCTTGTCCAAAACGCCCCGAGGCCCCCAAAGAATCAGAGTGATCGCAAAATCCCTGTTCCGCAATAGTTACTGTTTCAAAACCCCGATGTGGATGATATGGAAACCCAGGAACAGAGCGCCCGTGATACATACGCCATCCCTCCTTAAGGGTAAAGTCATTTCCCAGGTTTCGTCCAAGGAGCGCTGCCGGTTCGGGACCCATATTGTGCCCACCTGGTGGATAGTGGTCCATGTGATAGGCACAAAACAAAAAGGGGTCCTGGGTGGGCCAAGGAAACTGCAACCGGTAACTTTTCAATATGGCTTTGCTCATTGGAGCTGAGCAATCTTTTTTTGAATTTCGTCCGCTTCAGCATACTTTGCATCACTCGCGGACCTATTGGTCTTAGATAAGTCAAAGGCTTCTTTCATCAACTTTTTGTAGTGATCTTGTAACTTTTCCAGTTCTGATTTCTTTTTAAATATTCCAAACATATGCTACCATTTTGGGTTATACTTTGTGTTTTGTAAAAGTTTCTCTTAATGATTTTAATGCTTCTGGATTTCTCTTGGGTAAAACGATCCTGAAACATTGTACTGCTCTTATTCATTTTAGTACTACCACCCCGTTAAGATTATCCTACGGCCTCTTTGTAGACCCTTAGGCATCGTTCCCGCGCCAGTTTATGATCAACCATTTTCTTCGGGTAGGTTAGTTCTTGTAACTCGGGGACCCAGGTATTAATATAGCTATGGTCTTTATCGAACTTTTCAATCTGTGTTATTGGATTAAAGATTCTGAAATAGGGGGCGGCATCTACACCACTACCCGCTGCCCATTGCCAATTGCCGACGTTACTGGCCATTTCATAATCTAATAATTTAGAAGCAAAATAGGCTTCTCCCCATCGCCAATCAATAAGCAGATGCTTGCATAAAAAACTAGCGACCAACATCCGCACTCTATTATGCATATATCCTGTTTGATTTAGTTCTCGCATACCGGCATCAACTAACGCATATCCTGTTTGCCCCTGTTTCCAACGCTCGAATTCTTGCTCGTCATTACGCCATGCGATACCATCGTACTTGGGTTTAAAAGACGCAGTGGCCGTATGTGGAAAATGCCAAAGAATCTGCATAAAAAACTCCCGCCATATCAACTCACTCAAAAAAACTTCGCCATCGGCATCTTGCGCTTTTTTTACCATTTTTCTAACGGAAACGGTTCCAAATCGCAAATGCGGTCCTAATCGGGAGGTACCCTTATGTTTTGCAGGGAAATTACGGGTGTCTCCATATCGAGAAATCAAAGCGTGCGTCGCTGTAAAATCTGGTACAGTAACAGTCGGCTTAGAAAATCCGATGTCTTTTAATGACGACCAAGGTAACTTGGTATCTTTTATAAAGTGAGAGAAATAAGTGGCTATCTCATAATCTAGGAGTGATGTTGCGCTATTGAATGTGGCTTTCCAACGTTTCATGTATGGTGTATAAACCACATAAGGCTTGCCATCATCTTTAACTACCTCGTCCTTTTCAAAAATAACCTGGTCTTTAAAGGTTTTAAAGCCAATTTGATTTTCTTTAGCCCATTTGGCAATGGCTTCATCTCTTTGAAGCGCATAAGGTTCATAATCACGATTGGTATATATCGCGGTTATGTCATAGTCAGTGCCATTTCTGAGTCGATCAAAAACATCCATAGGCTTGCCATGATAAACGGCCAGGCTACTATCAGCTTCCTGCTGTAGCGTAGTCCTCATTTTCGTCAGCGAAGCATGTAAAAATGCAACGCGTGCGTCTTTTTGAGATAGCCCATCCAGTATTTCCGTATCAAAAATAAACAAGGGTAATACGGGTACTCCTGGCGTCGGCGGCGCCTATCAGACTTACATGCGATTTGGCGTTGTCACGGAACGTCAGGAACGCTCCGTCGCGGGTACGGTGTTCTCCGATGGCAAGCCGCGCATCATCCAGGTCAAAGGCATCAATATGG
>JBCDGY010000106.1:0-10302 GCA_039414375.1 Bacteroidota bacterium
GAATGTGTTTGTCAAAATTGACCTACAGACATGGCTCGACAGACCTTTTCAAGAACATGACCCACCACCCCAAAAATATGTGCAGGGAGTTCTATTTTGAAATCGTTGGCAAAACAGTGATAAAACCCAGTAAATTCGTTATAAATCTTAATTCCTAAAATTGTTTAGGACAGCATTGACCTTAGGTTGTGTATGCTGTATATTCTAGCCTTCTGCCAACAAGGCTAACATGCGCTGTTCTACAGCATCGGAATCCCATTGGGTATCAATATTTGGCATTTGCATTACTTGTTGCATAATCCCTTCCTGAAAATCCCCAATGGCCAGGGCCTCGGCATAAGGCCGCCCTGAAAACGTGACACGGCTGTATAACGGCACCCATTTATCCGGATGCTTTTGGGCAAAATGCTTCTCTATCTTTTTTTGTAGTAGAAATTGTGGGTCTGCCGTTTTGCTACTCATCTCCATAAAATTGCGATAGCTGAGTTCTGCGATAGCATCCGCATTGGGTTTACGAGCTTGTTCATAGCGTTTAAAAATGGTTTCCCAATCGTCTTCACGTTCCGACATTAGTTGAGATAACACATAAATATCCTCGAAACCAGCATTCATACCTTGCCCATAAAAAGGAACTACGGCATGGGCAGCATCGCCTACTAGAGCAACTTTATCCCAGTATGTCCAAGGATAACATTTCATGGTCACCATGGCACTGGTAGGATTTTCCATAAAACTATGGGTGAGGTCCTCAATCTCTTTCCGCACCGTTGGAAAGTGTTCTTTAAAGAAATCTTTTGCCGCTTTCGCAGTGGTTAGTTTTGCAAAAGACACTGGGCCTTCAAAAGGAAGAAAAAGGGTACACGTAAAACTACCATCAATATTGGGCATGGCAATCAACATAAACTGCCCACGTGGCCAGATATGAAAGGAATTTTTATCCAAGCGATGTTCCCCATTCTCATCTGGGGGAATCGTAAGTTCTTTGTAGCCCACATCGATAAAGTCCTGAGAATAATCAAAACGACTACGGCGTTGCATTTTGTGACGTACGCGAGAAAAAGCCCCATCACATCCAAAAATCATATCAAAACTATAGGGTTTCCACTCCCCTTTTTCTGATTGGCCCGTATATAAAGTAGCCTCGGGTAGATCGACATCCCAAACTTTTTCATTAAAGCGAAAATCAACCCCGTACCCTTCGGCAAGATCAATCATTTTACGATTTAGAATACCTCTAGAGATAGACCAGATGGCTTCTCCTTCCTTTCCATATTTTTGATAATAAACAGGTTTATCATTAACGTGCAGTGCCCTTTGATATAGTGGAATACCAATTTTCTGGATCTCTTCTTCTAAGCCTACCTCCCGTAATGCCTTCCATCCCCGATTACTCATCGCCAAATTAATGGAGCGGCCGGAAAAACGGATGGTACGGATATCAGGCCTGCGATCGAAAATGGTAACTTGATGACCCCGCTTGTGCAAGTAAATGGACAAGAGCGATCCTACTAATCCGGAGCCAACCACGGCAATATGCTTGGGCTTTTGCTTCATAAGTGTTAAAAATACTAACTAATGACGATTTGTTAATAAACCTTTCCGGGAAAACAGCACTGTCTTCACTGCTTTGTTTAATTTTTATTTAATTTTATTCAACAAAATTTATGAAAAAGGCGCATCTACCCACCAAAATTTGTCCCGTTTGCGGGCGTCCTTTTACATGGCGTAAAAAATGGGCGCGAGATTGGGAACAGGTAAAGTATTGCAGTAAACGGTGTCGCCAACAAAAAAATACACTATGAATACACTAGTCTGGTTTCGAAACGACCTTAGGGTGGAAGACAATAACTCTTTGTGGCAGGCCTGTCAACAAAAGGGTACAGTGCTGGCAGTCTATTTTTTCGATCCACGACATTATGCGCTTTCCGAATTTGGTTTTAAGAAAACGGAATGCTATCGTGCCCAGTTTCTCATTGAAACGGTAACTGACCTGCAACAACAATTGGCCCAACGCAACATTACCCTCTTAACCTTTTTAGGAAAGCCCGAAGACCACCTATCCGAACTGGTTGAAAAACATGATATTGAAGCCATATACCTTCAAAAAGAATGGACCCGCGACGAGCAACAAGTGCTAAAGGCAGCACAAAATAGTGTAGGAACAAAAGTAACTTTTCATGAAACCTATGATCAGTTTTTGTTTCATCCTACGGACATCCCCTACGCCTCTTTTGATGAGATACCAGAGGTATTTACCACCTTTCGCAAGCGCTGTGAAAAGCTGGCCAAAATTCACCCTCCAAAGGCAGCACCAAACCCCCGCCCAGAAGCGCATCGGATCGCCAACCCTACACAGCTCCCCAAGCTTAGCGATTTAGGGCTTGACCATTTTACAAAAGACGCTCGCACTGCTTTCCCTTTTAAAGGTGGGGCAACAGCAGGTCGCGAACGTATACAACACTACTTTTGGGATACCCAAAAACTAGCTCATTATAAAAAGACCCGCAATGGCCTTATAGGGCAAGACTACAGTTCTAAACTCTCAGCATGGTTGGCCAATGGTTCCCTATCCCCAAGGACTATTTATGCGGAAGTAAAACGCTTTGAGAAAACCATTACCAAAAATCAAGATACCTATTGGTTGGTTTTTGAATTGATATGGCGCGATTACTTTAAGTACGTGAGCCTAAAACATGGTCCAAGTATTTTTGCTTTAGGCGGTATTTTAAACCGTTCGTATCATTGGGGTACTGATGCACGACATACTCAGGTATGGATAAATGGCGCTACCCAAGAGCCCTTTGTAAATGCCAACATGATCGAATTACAAAAAACAGGTTGGATGAGCAACCGAGGTCGGCAAAATGTAGCCAGCTTTTGGGCCAAAGAACTACAACAAGATTGGCGCATTGGAGCCGCCTATTTCGAGAGCATGCTTATCGACTACGATGTGCATAGCAACTGGGGAAATTGGATGTATAATAGCGGCGTGGGTAATGACCCACGCGACCGTAAGTTTAACATCAAAGGGCAAGCGGAACGCTATGATCCCAAAGGGCATTTTCAAAAGCAATGGTTACAGGAAGTACTTTTTTAATAAAGTCATTTCCATAAATACGCACCAAAACGCTCCTAAAAACAACATATGACACTGCGACTACTCCTTGGCGATCAACTGAACCTCAACCACAGTTGGTTCCAAGAAACTTCGGACGAAGTGGTTTACCTAATGGCCGAAATGCGACAAGAGACCGACTACGTTACCCACCACATTCAAAAAGTAGTAGCGTTTTTTATGGCCATGCGGCAGTTTGCCGCACAACTAGAAAAAGCAGGGCATACGGTCATCTACCTAAAGATAAATGATACGCACAATCCACAGGAGCTACCGCAATTGGTAAAGGAACAATTGGCACATACTAAAGCAGCGCGCTTTGAGTATTTATTGCCCGATGAGTATCGCCTGGACCAACAATTGCAGCAACTAAGTAGTTCCTTGGACCTTCCTACCGCAGCGGTAGATACTGAGCATTTTTATACAGAGCGCGGGGAGTTGGCGGCCTTTTTTAAGGGGAAAAAACAGCTGATCATGGAGAGCTTTTACCGCATGATGCGCAAGAAGCACGACCTGATGATGGTAAACGACCAGCCGGATGGGGGTAAATGGAACTTTGACCATACCAACCGGAAAAAATGGAACGGAGATCCTGCCATTCCCCCAGAAATGAACTTTGAAAAAGAGGTTTCGAATATTTTAGAAGAAATAGAAGCGGCTGGAGTGCGCACTTTTGGTAACCTCAAAGACCATACTTTAAATTGGCCCACTAACGAAAAGGAGTGCTTAGCCCTTATAGATTACTTTTGTGTACACCTCCTGCCCTATTTTGGGGACTACCAAGACGCTTTTCATACGGAGGAGAAGTTTCTCTTTCACTCCCGATTGTCTTTTGCGATGAATAGCAAAATGCTCTCTCCCAAAACAGTGATTGATACGGTTTTAGACTATTATTATAACAACACGGCTAAAATCGACATTTCGCAAGTAGAAGGTTTTGTACGGCAGATCTTGGGGTGGCGCGAATACATGCGTGGTATTTATTGGAAAGAGATGCCTGCCTACTCCAAAATGAACAAACTAGATAACCACAATCCACTGCCTAATTTCTTCTGGACAGGAGATACCAAAATGAAGTGTTTACAACAGTCTATTGGCCAGAGTTTGGACGAAGCCTATGCTCACCATATTCAACGCCTAATGATCATTGGAAATTTTGCGCTGTTGGCACAGACAGATCCTGCGGAGGTAGACCGATGGTATTTAGGGGTTTATATTGATGCTATCGAGTGGGTAGAGATTACCAATACCCGAGGGATGAGCCAGTTTGCTGATGGCGGTATTGTAGCAACCAAACCTTACGTGAGTAGTGCCAACTACATCAACAAAATGGGGAACTATTGCAAAAGCTGCCATTATAGTCATACTAAAAAAGTGGGGGAAGATGCCTGCCCTTTCAATGCGTTGTACTGGAATTTTTTAGAAGATAAGAAAGCACATTTTAAAAACAACCAACGTATGGGTATGATGCTCAACTTGTTGGGGAAAAAAGATAAGCACGAATTGCAACAGCTAAAGGATCGTGCACAGGCCGTTATGGCCAACCCAGATGATTTTTAAATATGTTTTACGTTTGAGAAAAATCCATCAACGTTTTTTCAACGTATATTTAAAAGCACTACCGCGCAAGCGCCTCTATATAAAAAGTCCGATGCCCTAAGGCACCGGACTTCCTTTTTTTAGATTGGTATTCTCGTTATTGCAAGATTCCGTCTACAATGCCGTAATCTAAAGACTCTTGGGCATCCATCCAATAATCGCGATCGAAATCTTTCATGACCTTATCAAAATCTTGTCCGCAGTTATCCGCTAGAATTCGCGCTCCTATTTCCTTTGTTTTTACAATCTCCTTAGCCTGAATCTCAATATTGGATGCCTGCCCTTGGGCACCACCACTCGGTTGGTGAATCATCACTTTAGCGTGAGGTTGAATAAATCGCCGACCCTTTTTCCCTACAGAAAGTAAAATAGAACCCATAGAGGCTGCCAGGCCAGAACACACCGTAGAAACCGGACTTTTGATTTGCTTAATGGTATCGTAAATCGTAAAACCAGAGGTCACATACCCTCCCGGACTATTGATAATCAATTGTATTTCTTGATCTCCAAGCAAGTCTAGATACAACAAGCGATCAACCACATGTTTGGCGGAATCGTCATTAACCATCCCCCACAAAAAAATCTTGCGCTCTTCCAACAAACGCTCTTGTATCTGCTCTTGAACTTTTCCCTTTTTTGAACTCATGGAGCTTATTTTTAAGATGCAAAAATAACCATTTTTGGATGGATTCCTTTCTTGGAAAAGAAACTTAGGAGATACAACAGGCTTTCTAAAAATACTATCTGCTTTTTAAAACCACCCGCTTAGCTACTACTTCTTTGATGGGCACAATTACTTTACCCTCGGCAGTTACAATAGTTAAAGAGATGTTGTCTATTGCTTCAATGGTACCCTCCAAGTTGTCGATGGTAATGGTATCGCCTACCATATAGGTGCGTCGGGCATAAAACATTTTAAGAACGTCGGTAAAGACTTCTTTTGAACCCAAGCCAAAGCCTATGGCAATGGCCAAAAGAAAAGCACCCAAAACAAGAGTGAAATTACTGGTGATAATCTCTGTGTCTATCCCCGCTTGATTTAAGGCCGTTATGGACACAAAAAAGGCGATAAGATAGAAGAAGGTATTGCTAATAGCCTTAGATCCTCCTATTCCCATAGAGGTAAACAAGGCCAAGACCGCTTTTTTAACGACCAATGCCAAATAAAAACCCCCTACTAAGATTAAAAGTGCACTAAAGAGTATTGGTAAATAAGCGAAAATAGAAATAATTCCATCGGAGATTGCTTTTAGACCCATTACTTCGGAGAGAATAATGGCAAAAAACAAAATCAGTAAAACTTTGGTTACTGTTAAAATGATTTTTCCGATATCAATTTTCATGGGCTTATCTCCAAAAAGCTTAGAATGCTCTAAGCGCTCTGTAAGTTGATCGATTTTTGCAGCCCGCAATACTCTTTTTAGTATAAACAGCACCAAACGCACCAGAATCCATGCGACTATTAGTCCAATAATGGTCAGCACCAGTTTGGGAAGTAATTGAATAGTGCTCTTGAATATTTCGGTCAAACTCTCTTCCAGAATATTTTTATAGTCTTCCATAATGTTGTTCGTATTAATTGCCCGATAAGGAATTTGTAGTACGGAATAGTTTAGAAAGCAACGAGGCGTAGTTGGACGTGACCAGTTGAGTCATATCCATAATTAGCTTTGCAAGGGCTACATCGTTCATAACCCTTTGGCGCATTTCTTGGGGCACTTCCCTAAAATTAGTATTCAGCTGCTCAAATGGGTTGTTAAATTCTTCTGTCATAACTCAAGTGTTTGATAATGTTCCATTAATCGGGACTTAGCCCGCTTTAATCGCATTTTAACTGCACTTTCCCCCAAATCCAACAAATGAGCCAACTCTTTGACCGAAGCACCATCTTGGTACTTTAATAACAATAAAGAACGGTCTTCGGGGCTCACCCGTTCTAGTGTTTTTTTCAAGCGGTCTGCCTTCATTTGATAGATGCTCTCATCCGGAACTTCTTCCGCAATTTTATAATCCACATCATCCATGGACACAGACTGCTCTTGTATTTTACGTTGCTTGTTTCTATTTACATAATTTACACAAAAATTATATGTGAAGGAGTACAGCCATGTCGAAAATTTAGAACGTCCTTCAAAACTCGCCAATTTGATGAACAACCGTAAAAAAACGTCTTGAGTTAAGTCTTCTGCTTCGTCTTGGGATTGCGCAAAACTGAAGCACTTGTTATACACCATGCTGACATAACGATCGTACAACACCCCAAAACGCAAGGTATCGTTGCGAGCGACGATTTGCTTCACTAGGTCTTCATCAGAAACATGATCAAACTGCCTGCTCTTGCGCTGTGGAGCAGCGGCCATGTTTATTAAAATAAGACACAGTTTTTTAATAAAAGTCACTCGAGTGCGAATTAAACATCGCCGTAAGATAGCACAAAACAAAGTATCTTTGAAGAAGATCGCTGCTAGGAAATAAGCATAAACTTTTTAAGGTAACCTCGCGACATGATTAAAGCAGCTACTACCGATAAAAAATTTAACTGCGGAATTTTCTACGAACCATAAAATTGTAAACTGATGAGAAATTACGGTATATTCATCATCATTGGTCTTTTGGCAATGGCTTGCAAATCTGAGCCAAAAACTATAGCTGTCCCAGAAGTAACCCCCGCTAACATCCTTGACAGTATTGCCATTGCACATGGGTGTAACCAATGGCAAAAAGTAGCCAAAATTGGTTTTACTTTTAATGTAGATCGCGAAGACAGTCATTTTGAACGCCAATGGGTCTGGAAGCCAAAGACTAATGAAGTGACCTTGATTTCAGGATTGGACACCCTGTCCTATAACCGAAATACCATGGATAGCACAGCTTACAAAACCAATGCTGGATTTATTAACGATCGCTACTGGTTGTTGGCACCTTTTAATTTGATGTGGGATCGTGCTAATTTTACTCCGGAATACCAAGAGCAAGCGAAAGCTCCTATCAGTGGTGAATCTATGCAACAGCTCACTATAGTTTATGGGGCAGACGGAGGTTATACCCCGGGGGACGCTTACGATTTTTACTTCGGAAACGATTTTGTATTGCAAGAATGGACCTTTAGAAAAGGTAACCAAAAAGAGGCTTCGATGAGTACTACTTGGGAAAACTATCTGGATACCCTTGGTCTTAAACTAGCCAGACGTCATCAGAAATTAGATAAAGCTTTCGAATTGTATCTGGATGGCATTACGGTAAGTTTAGAAGAATAAATCGCCGAGACCTTTTAGAGTGAAAGACCTTAGAAGAACGAGAAAAAAGGGTTGGATAATCCAAATTATAGGAAATTTTTAAACAATCCACAAGGTCCCATAGTATAGGGAGCGCTATACTTTTTAGGTGATGTAACGAAGGTCTTAGGGCTTTTGCTGTTTTATGCCAAAAGTAGCAAAGACCACCAAAGCAGCACAGGCCATAAGCACCCAGAAACTCGTGCGTAAAGTGAAAGCCTCAGCCAAAAAGCCCAGTACTACTGGACCTAGCAGAAAACCAGCATACCCCGTTCCTGCTATAAAAGCCACCCCTTGTGACGAAGGCACACCGGAAACCTTACCGCCTATTCTAAAAAGCTCAGGTACGATAACTGAAAAACCTAAGCCTGTTAAGGCAAAACCAACAATAGCTAGTATGGTGTGTTCTGAAAGCACACTGAGATATCCGCAAATAGCTATAATGGCTCCTAACGCTACTATTTTTACGGGCCCCATACGTGAACTAATACCATCCCCCAAGAAACGCCCAAGGGTCATCATTACCGAAAATGCTAAAAATCCAGCGCCAATAAGGGCCTCTGGAGCAGCAGTGATTTCCTTGAGATAAAGTGCACTCCAATCCACTATCGCACCTTCACTCGCAAAGCTTACAAAACCAATGAGGCCTAAAAGCAATAAAGGTTTGAAAAGTGCTATACTCATCTTTTCTCTTTTGGCAGCAACAGCACTGATAGACAAGTATTGATTTTTAAACATCATATTCACTAAAAGCACGACGACAACAGTAAGCAGCATGTGCCAAAAAGGACCTCCGATTATGGCAATCAAAAAGCTACTTAGGCCAGCTACCACCCCTCCCAAACTAAAAAAACCATGGGCAGAAGACATAAATTGCACACCATCGCTCTTTTCCAATTCGGTAACCAACGTATTCATAGCGATGTCAATAAAGGCGTTAGAAGCACCAAACAAAAAGAGGGCAACACACAAAGAAGTATACGTTGGCGACACCAATGGAAAAAGGGCAAAAAGACTACTCAACAATATACCACGCCAAGTAGCTTTACCTACCCCCCAAGCATTGATAAGCCTTGGTGCTAAAGGAAATACGGTAAACACGCCTAGCGATAAACAAAAAAGGGCAATTCCCAAGTCGGCCTTATCTATGCCCAACCGTTCTTTTACCGTGGGAATATAAATGGCCCAGGTGCCAAACCAAATATTAACACTGGCAAATACAAAAGCGGGACCAAAATAACGTGGGTTGGACAGGATGAGGAATAGTGATCTCATTTATGACAATAGTATGGTAAAACGTTATTGGGCGCGTATGCCTTGTTTCAGAATTTGCCCAAACACATAAATATCGCTGTAGGAGTTGTAAAAAGGGGTAGGTGCCAATCGAATTACGTTAGGTTCTCGCCAGTCCACAATAACGCCGTGATCCATGAGATACTGAAAAAGATGACGTCCTTGCCCGTGCAAGAATACCGATAATTGACATCCCCGTTCTTTTGGTGTGATAATCTCAAAATTACCCCCTACCTCATCAGCAATGGCATGGAGTACCGCTTCTAAATACCCGGTAAGCTTTTCTTGCTTAGCCAATAGTGCTTCCATCCCCACTTCTTCAAACATTTGTAGAGAAGCTAGATAAGGTGCCAATGACAATACTGGCGGATTACTCAATTGCCAAGCGTCCGCATTGTCCATAGGCTCGAAATGTGGCTGCATTAAAAAACGCGTGTCTTTTTTAGTACCCCACCAACCTTCAAATCTTGGAATATCAGTGCGGCCTAAGTAACGTTCGTTTACAAAAACGCCAGAGGCATTGCCTGGGCCACTATTCATATACTTATAGCTACACCAAGCAGCAAAGTCTACATTCCAAGCGTGTAAATCTAGGGCTACATTGCCCACGGCATGTGCTAAATCCCATCCTACAAAGGCACCTTTGGCCTGTGCAGCTTTAGTGATGGCTTGCATATCAAAAACCTGTCCATTGTAATAATTAACGCCACCCATTAAAACCAAGGCAAGTTCGGAACCTATCTCTTTAATCTTAGCGCAAACATCTTCGGTACGCCAAAAATGTTCTCCGTCTCGTTTTTTAACCTCAACAATAACCTCGTCGGGATCAAACCCCTGTAAACGCACTTGGCTTTGCAGCATGTACTGGTCCGAAGGGAACGCCTTTTCTTCACAGAGTATCTTAAATCGATCCTTAGTTGGACGGTAAAAGGAAACCATCAAAAGATGAAGGTTTACGGTAAGGGTATTCATCACGGTGACTTCCGCTGGGGATGCTCCTACCACCTTAGCTAAGGGAGC
>JBCDGY010000107.1:0-10287 GCA_039414375.1 Bacteroidota bacterium
AGTTTTTTGGACTTCAAAATGAGAACATCACCCTTCTTAAAAAGTACTTTCCAAAATTGAAAATTGTAGCTCGTGGCAATAAAATTAAAGTCTACGGGGATGAGGAATTGTTAGAAGAGTTTGATCGACGTTTTGATAGGATTACTGCCCACTTTGCCAAGTACAATAAACTTGATGAAAATGCGATAGAACGGGTGCTTACAAGTAATGGCGAAGAAGAATACAAATCTTCCGAAGCCAGTGGTGCTGTCTTAGTACACGGGGTAAACGGCAGACTTATTAAGGCGCAAACAGCCAACCAACGTCGTATGGTGGATGCCTGTGCTAAAAATGATATGGTTTTTGCTATAGGCCCAGCGGGTACAGGAAAGACCTATACTGGGGTTGCTTTAGCTGTTAAGGCCTTAAAGGAAAAACAGGTTCGCAGAATTATTCTTACGAGACCAGCCGTTGAAGCAGGAGAAAATTTAGGCTTTTTGCCTGGGGATCTCAAAGAAAAGTTAGATCCCTATATGCAACCACTGTACGATGCTTTGCGAGATATGATTGCTTCGGAAAAACTAGAAAAGTATATCGAAGACGGTACCATACAAATTGCACCAATGGCTTTTATGCGTGGACGTACACTGGATAACGCCTTTGTAATTCTTGACGAAGCGCAAAATACGACCCATGCCCAAATGAAAATGTTTCTAACGAGAATGGGGAAAAATGCCAAGTTTTTACTTACCGGAGATCCAGGCCAAATTGATTTGCCAAGGCGGGTAATATCTGGTTTAAAAGAAGCCTTACTGATCTTAAAGAATGTCACTGGTATCAGTATCATCCATTTAGATGACAAAGATGTGATCCGCCATAAATTGGTAAAAAAGGTGATTGCAGCCTACAAAAATATCGAGCATCAAAATCAGTTCTAGTATGCCAAGCACACTTATGGATACGGATTTTCATTTTCCGGGTCAACAAAAAGTTTATAAAGGTAAAGTGCGTGAGGTCTATCATTTGGAAGATAACCTTCTGGTAATGATTGTTACCGATCGAATATCGGCCTTTGATGTGGTTATGCCCAGGGGAATTCCCTTTAAAGGGCAGGTTTTAAACCAAATTGCCACTACCATGATGGAAGCCACTCAGGATATTGTACCCAATTGGTTACTGAACACTCCTGATCCTAATGTAGCTATAGGTCGCGCCTGTGCGCCTTTCAAAATTGAAATGGTAATACGGGGCTATTTATCCGGGCACGCTTCAAGAGAATATCAGGCAGGTAAACGACAGCTTTGTGGGGAAGCGATGCCCAATGGTATGCGTGAGAACGATCGGTTTCCAAAGCCTATTATTACTCCAGCTACCAAAGCGGAAAAAGGGGATCACGATGAAGATATTTCAAAAGAAGCGATATTAGAACAGGGTTTGGTTTCCGAATCGGATTACCTACAGTTAGAAAAGTACACCCATGCATTGTTTGAAAGAGGAACAAAAATTGCCGCTGAGCAAGGCTTGATTTTAGTGGATACCAAATACGAATTTGGAAAAACCGCTGATGGGGAAATCCTACTTATTGATGAAATTCATACCCCAGATTCCTCACGTTACTTTTATGCAGAGGGCTATCAAGAGCGCCAGGACAAGGGGATACCCCAAAAGCAGTTATCTAAAGAATTCTTGCGTAGGTGGCTAATCAGTAATAACTTCCAAGGACTAGAAGGGCAATCCATTCCTAAAATGGATGATGCCTATATTCAATTAGTTTCGGAGAGATATATCGAGCTTTTTGAACACATTACAGGAACAACATTTCAAAAGCCGTTGGGGGATCTTCCCCTAGACAAACGCATTAAAAAAAATGTGTTGAACTATTTGGAGGGGGAAAGGTGATTACTCCAAATACCATTTCCTCAAATTCCAGGAGTATTACTAGTATGTTTTTGAGTTTCCAAAATTCCATCCAGATAAGCTTATCTTTAGCGCCGGTGTGGTCTGCAAATACTGGAATAACATATGGAATGCCACTAAAAATATGATATGACTAACGAAAAGCAGAATGCTAGGGCTTACTGGAAAGAGAACCTTAAATATTTGGTTATCCTTTTGTCAATATGGTTTGCAGTTTCCTACGGAGCAGGAATATTATTAAAAGAGGTGCTCAATAAAGTTCATTTAGGAGGTTTTAAATTGGGATTTTGGTTCGCACAACAGGGCTCCATCTTCGTATTTGTAATTCTCATTTTTGTTTACGTCTATCTGATGAACAAGTTGGATAAAAAGTACGGTTACGATAAAGACTAATATTCCTTAAATCATACCTCATGAATGACGTACAAGTTTGGACCTATATATTGGTATTGTTGAGTTTCGGGCTCTACATTGGCATTGCTTTATGGTCTCGTGCGGGCTCTACTAAAGAGTTTTACGTAGCCGGAGGTGGGGTATCTCCTCTGGCCAATGGTATGGCGACAGCCGCGGATTGGATGTCTGCAGCTAGTTTTATTTCTATGGCTGGCATATTGTCTTTAAACGGCTATGATGGCGCCGTCTATTTAATGGGCTGGACAGGGGGATATGTGCTTTTGGCCTTGCTTTTGGCGCCCTATCTCAGGAAGTTTGGCAAGTTTACCGTACCCGATTTCATAGGAGAGCGCTATTATTCAAAAACGGCTCGTATTGTAGCAGTTATTTGTGCTGTTATAGTTTCCTTTACCTACGTAGCTGGTCAAATGCGTGGGGTTGGGATTGTATTTTCTCGTTATTTAGAAGTTGATATCGAGACGGGCGTTATTATTGGGATGGTTATTGTACTTTTTTATGCAGTTTTAGGGGGGATGAAAGGTATTACCTATACGCAAGTAGCCCAATATTGTGTGCTCATTTTTGCTTTTATGGTTCCTGCCATTTTCATTTCTATGCAAATGACAGGTAACCCAATACCACAGTTAGGCTTTGGGAGCACTTTAATAGATGGCTCGGGAACCTACCTTTTAGATCGTCTAGATGGTCTTTCTGAGGAATTGGGGTTTGTGGCCTATACAGATGGTTCTAAAAGTGTTATAGATGTCTTTTCAATAACTTTAGCACTGATGGTCGGTACTGCAGGGTTACCGCATGTTATTGTTCGCTTTTTTACCGTCAAACGCGTACGTGATGCCCGTAAATCTGCGGGTTTAGCGCTGTTGTTCATTGCTATTCTGTATACTACAGCCCCCGCCGTGGCTGTTTTTGCTAGAACCAATTTACTCCAAACCGTAAATGGTAAGCCTTATGCCGAAATGCCACAATGGTTTAAAAATTGGGAAACCACGGGGTTAATTGGCCATACCGATACTAATGGTGATGGCCTTATACAGTACAACGCAAACCCTAAGATGAACGAATTGCAACTGGATCCAGATATCATGGTCCTAGCCAATCCTGAAATTGCAGACCTACCGGCATGGGTAATAGGGCTTATTGCAGCTGGTGGTCTAGCAGCGGCTCTTTCTACAGCCGCAGGGCTATTACTAGTAATCTCATCTTCGGTATCCCACGATTTAATAAAGAATGTATTCAACCCTGACCTATCGGAAAAAGGAGAGCTATGGGCGGCGCGTCTTTCAGCTGCTGTAGCCGTTATTATTGCAGGTTATTTCGGTATCAATCCTCCTGGATTTGTCGCTGCTGTTGTAGCGCTGGCTTTTGGCCTAGCGGCAGCTTCTTTCTTCCCAGCTATTGTTTTGGGAATATTCTACAAAAAAATGAATAGTAAAGGAGCAGTAACAGGAATGATTGTAGGTATCTCACTTATGTTGTTTTATATGCTCAAATTTAAATTTGGCCTTTTTGATGGCGGTAAAGCTGCAATAGCTGGTCTAAAGGAAAAATGGTGGTTTGGAATTTCACCAGAAGGTTTCGGCACCATCGCAATGCTCGTTAATTTTGTAATAGCTCTGGTTGTAAACCGATTTACTGAAGATCCTCCAGAGGCAGTACAAGATATGGTCGAGCACATAAGAATACCTAGTGGGGCGGGCGAAGCTACATCACACTAATTTTAATCAGCAACTAACTTCTAATGTAACTCTAACGAAAACTTAGCAGTATGAGTAACTATCACATAAAGCACCTCGAAGAATATTATCAAGTTTATAGAAAATCAGTTCGTGATCCAGAGAATTTTTGGGAGGAGGTGGCAGAAGAGCATTTTGTGTGGCGCAAAAAATGGAATAATGTTCTGAGTTGGGACTTTTCCAAACCAGAGATCAAATGGTTTGAGGACGCCAAGCTAAACATCACCGAAAATTGTATCGATCGTCACATACATATCCGAGGCGATAAAACTGCCATTCTGTTCGAGCCTAATAATCCCGAAGAGGAAGCGCAGCATATTACGTACAAACAACTGCTAGAAAGGGTGTGTAAAATGGCTAATGTCTTGCGCGAGCAAGGTATTCAAAAGGGAGACCGCGTTGTAATTTATTTGCCCATGATACCTGAGCTTGCCATCTCGGTATTGGCCTGCGCACGAATAGGAGCGATACATTCGGTGGTATTTGCAGGATTTTCGGCCACAGCACTATCTACAAGAATCAATGACTGCGGTGCTAAAATGGTGCTTGCCGCTGATGGATCTTTTCGAGGATCAAAGACCATCGATCTTAAAGGTATAGTAGATGAAGCCTTGGAAGACTGTCCAGGCGTTGAAACTGTTTTGGTCGCCCAACGCATACATAGCGAAGTAGCCATGAAAGAAGGGCGAGACAAATGGTTGCAACCGCTTTTAGACGCTGCGTACAGTGACTATCCCCCAGAAGTAATGGACGCTGAAGACCCCTTATTTATACTCTATACCTCTGGATCTACAGGAAAGCCTAAGGGGATGTTGCATACCACAGGGGGGTATATGGTTTATACCGCTTACACCTTTAAGAATGTATTTCAATACCGAGAAGAGGATATTTATTGGTGCACTGCTGACATCGGATGGATTACAGGTCACTCCTATATCGTTTATGGACCTCTAGCCAATGGCGCCACTACCGTAATGTTTGAAGGCGTACCTTCCTATCCTGATTTTGGGCGTTTTTGGGAAATAGTACAAAAGCATAAAATCACACAATTCTATACTGCTCCAACGGCTATCAGAGCACTGGCCAAGGAAAATCTGGACTACGTTAATAAATACGATTTGTCTAGTTTAAAAGTACTGGGTACTGTAGGGGAGCCTATTAATGAAGAAGCTTGGCACTGGTATAACGATCATGTTGGTGACAAAAAGTGTCCTATCGTTGATACGTGGTGGCAAACAGAAACTGGCGGTATTCTCATTTCTCCCATTCCGTTTTCTACGCCAACAAAACCCACGTATGCAACCTTGCCCATGCCTGGGGTACAACCTGCTTTGATGGATGAAAACGGGAAAGAAATCAAAGGGAATCAAGCAGATGGTCGATTGTGTATTAAATACCCTTGGCCATCAATGGCTAGATCTATTTGGGGTAACCATCAGCGATTTAAAGACACGTATTTCTCTGCTTTCGAAAACCATTATTTTACTGGAGATGGGGCTTTAAGGGATGAAGTAGGATATTACAGGATTACAGGTCGTGTGGATGACGTTATCATAGTTTCAGGTCATAACTTAGGAACTGCGCCTATTGAAGATGCCATAAATGAACACCCGGCGGTAGCGGAATCGGCCATTGTGGGTTTCCCGCACGATATTAAGGGCAATGCGCTTTATGGTTATGTTATTTTAAAAGAAACCGGCGAAACCAGAAATCGCGACAACCTCAGGAAAGAGATCAATCAACAGATTTCTGATAAAATAGGACCGATTGCCAAACTCAATAAAATACAGTTTGTGCCAGGACTACCTAAAACTAGGAGCGGAAAGATTATGCGCCGTATTTTAAGAAAAATAGCTTCCAAGGATACCAGTAATCTAGGGGATACTTCAACACTATTAAACCCTGAAGTAGTTGATAGTATTATGAAAGAAGCCCTTTAAATTCACTTTCTGATAAGTTGAGAAGATAGTTAAGAGGGATTGTGGTTTAGTGATTTGCACAAAAATATCGTGATTATTTCTTTTAGTCTTAAGCGCAGCGTTTACATACCAAAACCCTCTGCGTTTTCGATATGGTAATAACAGCGGGTGGGGTCTTTTCCATTTAGTCTTAAAATACCAGTAACAAGGATAAGGTCGTCCATGACAAACTTATTTTTCTGCGTAAAGGAGATCTCCGATACGGTTTCTGGCCCCCCATTACCACAAAAGAAACAACTGGCCATTGGGTTTTTGGACAACATAAAAACGGATTGATTAGCGTCTAAAATCAACAGATAGCCTACGAGAGATATTTTCTTCCCTTCTAGATTGGTAAGCTTATCGGAAAAATCTGCCTCTAAAAACCCTGGGATAGTAGTGTGCGCATTGCTTTTTCGCCAAGAAATACCCCGTTCTAAATCGGACCAATCCAAAGCCACTTGCCCCTCGGCTGAGAGCGCTGCAAACAAAATAATCAAGCAAATTAAAGTGCTTTTCATTCAACTTTACCTAACCAAAGGCCCAGTAAGGCCTTATTTTAGTTCATAGAACCCCATCAATTTGTTAGCGTATCAATTTGCCGCTTGCTTCACTCATGATGTAGTTGCAATGACCCACATCGTCAGCATTAAGTGAAAGTTGCCCTATTATTTGTACAACTTGATCAGTTTTAAAAGATGGTCTTTCCTTAAACGCAACTTCTATAACCGTTTCCGGTCCTGCTGCTCCACAAAAAAAGCAGGAGGCCATTGGGTTTGCAGACACTAAATATATTTCTCCAGTACCAGCAAGATCCAGGAAAAAACCAGTGATTTTCACCTGTTTTCCCTCGTATGACTTTATTTTTTTTCCAAAAGTGGGCATCAAAAAGTGCGCATCGTACTGTGCATTGTATTTAGGCTCAAAATTGACATCTGCAAAATCGTCCCATGTTAGTAAGGACTGGCTATATGAAGTATGACAAATTCCAAGAAAAATAAAAGCAATTACTACTCTAAGCATCTGATAACACTTTAGATATGTTTAGTTTAAAAATAGAGGTCGAAGCCAGGATTACGGCAATAACAGCAATAAGTAGGGTAACTCCAAGAAACCATAGTTCCGTCACATCTAGCCCGCTAATTTGGAGCACATAGCCATAAACAGATTGCAAGTAGTTCGAAGTTATCCAAAGCGCTAAACGTCCTAAAATCCACCCTATCCAAAAACCAATCAATGCATAGAGCAGACCTTCGTACAATACAAGTAATAAAAGCTTTGGCGTTCCAAAACCATAAGTCCGTAAAAGGGCTAGCTCTTGGCGCTTTTCTCGTATAGTTTTCAACAAGCAAATAAAAATACTAAAACCCGAAACGATTAAAATTGCAATAGCAATACCATTAATAGTTTGTACTCCGGATCCTAGAAGCCCCATTAAACGTTGTACTTCAAATCCTGGTAGGGCCGCTTGCAGCTCCGTGTTTTCATTGATGTAGCGCGGCATTTGTATAAGCCCCAGGGGATTTTTGAACTTCACCAAAAGCGAAGTGATCTCCAAGTCCTCGTCATGCCCATCATGCTCCGAATGCTTGTGATCTGCATGCTCCTCTAATTCTTGATGCGCATGAGGGTGGTCTTGATGGTCATTAGCCTCATGTTCATGGGCGTGTTTGCCATCATGGTCTTTCCCTTCGTCGTGACCCTCATGTTCTTCATTATCTTCTTTGTTAGGAGTGCCATGGTCATGAGCTTCCCAAACACTTTCCAAATTACATACTAAGAGTTGATCTATAACCGTCCCTGTAGGTTTTAATAAACCCACAACGGTATAGGGTTTATCATCATGAACTTCGCCACCTGCCGCAGCTAAGCCATGTGAACTGACAAAAGTATCCCCTAGGCCAAGGCTTAATCTTTGTGCCACTCCACTACCAACCACTACTTCAAAAGATTTATTGTAGTGGCGTCCATCTGCCAAAACAGCACCGTAGGCTTCCAAGTAGTCTAATTTAGTACCCAAAAGGCGATAACCTTTGTAGTTATCTCCGTAAGACACTGGGGTGGCAGAAGCAACAAATGGATTTTTTGCGATTCTTTCCGCTTCCTGCAAAGGAATATTTCCCGTAGGCACATCAATGTGCAATACTGAGGACAAAACGAGCTGTAATGGACTTCCTTTAGCACCAACCACCATATCGAACGGGGTGATATTTTTACTTAACTGCCCATTCAATTGTTTACTTAATTGAACCACATAGGTTACCAACGAAACACTAAGTACCAACAGCGCCAAACTGAGTATCAGATTCAGCGGTTTAGAAACCATATTACGATAGGCCAAATAACCGAGCTTCATAGGCGTATTTGATTTGAAAAATGGGAAGTAACTCTATGATCATGTGTAATTATTACAAGACTACTCTTGCAAATAGCGGCTTCTTCTTTAAGTAATTGTATGACGCGCTCACAATTGGTATCGTCTAGGTTGGAAGTAGGTTCATCGGCAAAAATCACTTTGGGCTCATGAATAAGACCAAGGGCAATGGATAGGCGCTGTTGTTGTCCTTGACTTAGTTGGGTCACTTTTTTGCTTAAAAGCGCTTCTAAGCCCAAGCGTTCGGCCAAAGCTTGTCTCCTTGCTTTTTCCGAAGCGTCCTTGGGATTACCTTGTCGCAACTTCAAATTTTCGACAACGGTGAGTGATTTGATAAAGTGATACTGTTGAAAAACAATGCCTACATGCGTCCCTCGAAATCGGTCTAAAGCTTTTCTTCTTAAATCAGTTATGGGGGTATCGTCAATGCTAATTGTTCCTTGTGAGGGGGGAAGTATTCCGGAAAGGAGGTGTAATAAGGTGGTTTTTCCAACACCGGAAGGTCCTAAAATCAGCAAATGATCTGCCTTTTGGAGTGTGATATCAGGGAAAGTAAATTGCGGCCCTCCCACATATGCAAATTGTAAATTTTTAGTTGTAACCATAATAATTTGAGAGTACTAAAATAGGAAGAATAATAGATGCGACTTGGTCGCATTTAAGATTTTAACCTACTTTTGCAGTTCATTTTATGGGAGTAATGAAGACTACCAAAACCATGGCTATGTCCTCTAAATCAGACCTCGTTGGAGCTACTGCTAGCGCATTGTGTCTGGCACATTGCATACTGACACCTTTCCTTTTTGTTGCACAAGCCAATATCGCTGCATACGGCGCTGGCGAAACGCATCCGGCATGGTGGAGTTTTTTGGATATTGTTTTCTTAGTTATCTCTTTAGCTGCGGTTTGGTATTCTGCAGTCAATAGTGTTAGCGAAGCAGTACAATGGGGCCTATGGATAAGTTGGATCGTATTGTGCTTTATTATTCTCAATGAAAAATTATCTTGGATGCCATTGCCAGAAGCGGCTGTTTACGTTCCTGCAATTGCCTTGGTGCTCTTGCACCTGTACAATAGAAAGTATTGTAAAGGTAATCAAGAAGCATCCTGCGAATAAAAAAACTATGAAAGAATTAAAGGATAGTGATTATGTTAGATATTGAAAAAATAGAAGCCTTAGGAGATCAACATATAGCAACCTCAGTAGAAACTCCTATGCGTGAAGATGCATTTGCCATGGACGATCGTGAGAAAATTGAGGTGATACAACATCATTTTCAAAAAATAATGGAAACTTTGGGACTCGATCTTAAGGATGATAGTTTGTCTGGAACCCCTTATCGTTTCGCAAAAATGTATGTGAATGAGTTGTTTTATGGTTTAGACCCCAAAAAGCGACCAAAGCTTTCTACTTTTGAGAATAAATACGGCTACCAGAAGATGGTCGTGGAGCAGGAAATCACCATAGATTCCGCATGTGAGCACCATTTTTTACCTATTGTAGGTCATGCTCATGTAGGCTATATCCCCAATAAAAAGGTGGTTGGCTTATCAAAGATTAACCGTTTGGTCGACTACTATGCCCACCGACCTCAGGTACAAGAACGCCTATGCTTGCAGATTTTAAAGGATTTACAACAAGCCTTAGAAACGGAAGATGTCATTGTAATGGTTAATGCCAAGCACCTATGTGTCTCTTCAAGAGGGATAAAGGATAAAAACAGCTTTACTACTACAGTGGAGTATGGCGGTAAGTTTGCCAAAGAAGCTACACGTAATGAGTTCTATGGTTTACTCAAAGATGGGTATGTACAGTAGGTACTAGGTTTACCTTCATTCCCTTAGTTTTTACGTATAATCAATTAGCATTTCTATTGATTAGGATTGCAACCGCATAATAACTTAACCCTGG
>JBCDGY010000108.1:0-10269 GCA_039414375.1 Bacteroidota bacterium
ACCGGTGGCGATGGATTCGCAGCACCTCCCCTAACTTGTAGTTTTACAACCTTATCTACTTCTTTTGCCATTTTTAACTTTTAGTAAAATTTCAATCGCGTTATAATTTGGAAGCAACACGATTTGATTTTGGTAACAGCTCTATTTATGTTGAGGATAGTTTTCAGCTTTTAGACGGTAACAAACGTCTTAAATCTTATGGCTAACCTTTATTATTTATGCATTTATACTTTTTCAACCTGCATGTAGCTTAGTTCCAGAGGGGTCTTTCGTCCAAAAATCTTTACCATAACCTCTAGCTTGCGCTTTTCTTCGTTCACCTTCTCCACAGTTCCATTGAAACCGTTAAAAGGTCCATCAATTACTTTTATAGTTTCGCCAAGAATAAAGGGAATTACCACATTGTCGGTATTTACCGCCAATTCATCTACCTTACCAAGCATACGATTGACCTCAGCCTTTCGCAATGGCACAGGATCACCACCTTTAGTCTCTCCTAGAAACCCAATTACATTGGTGATGGATTTGATGATATGTACCATTTCTCCCCCAAGATTGGCTTTAATCATGATATAACCCGGAAAATAGGTACGTTCTTTATTGATCTTTTTCCCATTCCGAATTTGCACTACTTTTTCTGTGGGTACTAGAACATCCTCTAGGTAATCGCCGAAACCGGCACGTTCTACTTCACTCTCGATGTAGCCTTTAATCTTGTTCTCCTGTCCACTAACGGCTCGAACTACATACCATTTCTTTTCCAACACCTCTGACATAGCCCCCTTATCCAATTAATTTCTCGAAGTACAATGCGATTAACTTGCTGAAAGCTGTATCCACTCCCCATGTTGCCAAGGCAAAAATGATAGAGAAGACTGCCACCACAACCATAGAATTAGAAGCACGTTCTTTAGATAACCAAGTCACGTTATTTTTCAACTCTTCCCAAGATTCTTTGATGTATGTCAGCATTTTTAACTTTTCTACTTTAGATTATTCCAATATTCTTATTGTTTCCAGCGTTATAATACTGTTCGCTTTCTTTCTAGTTAATCATTACTCCAGAATATGCTCGTTCAAATTTGCAACCATCTATTATTTGAACAAACATTGGCTTCTTCAGTGCGGTTATTTAATGATATATTCATTAACTAACCTGGCTAAAGAATACAACCTCACCGTAATTCTCAACCTATTATCACGTGAAGAGTGGTTTTTCCTTAGACTCCCACAATCTTTTAGATTACGTACGCCCAGGATAAACTTCTCGACTCACAGCAATTTCAACATTTCAGCACGGGAGGAGAGGCTCGAACTCCCGACACCTGGTTTTGGAGACCAGTGCTCTACCAACTGAGCTACACCCGTTTATATGGAGCGGTGATTTCAATCTTTTTAGGCTATCAAACACCTACTCCTATTTACACTGACGGGCATCCCTAAATGGGACACCCTCAGTATCTTCTCATCTTATTCAGAAACCTATTGACCTTAGTCTAGAATCTCTGTAACCTGTCCTGCACCAACAGTACGACCTCCTTCGCGGATAGCGAAACGCAGTCCTACGCTAAGAGCGATGGGTTGGATAAGATCTACAGTAATGGTCAAGTTATCACCAGGCATTACCATTTCAACACCATCAGGAAGGTTGATATTTCCAGTTACGTCCGTTGTTCTTACATAGAACTGAGGACGATAGTTATTGTGGAAAGGCGTGTGACGACCACCTTCTTCTTTTTTAAGAATATAAACCTCAGCTTTAAATTTAGCGTGCGGTGTTACGGACCCTGGCTTACAGATTACCATTCCTCTTTTGATATCAGACTTTTCAATACCTCTTAAAAGAATACCAACGTTATCTCCGGCTTCACCACGATCTAATATCTTACGGAACATTTCCACACCTGTGATAGTAGAAGACAATTTTTCAGCCCCCATACCAATGATATCAACCGCATCACCTGTATTTGCAACACCGGTCTCAATACGACCTGTAGCTACAGTTCCACGACCAGTAATTGTAAATACATCTTCGATAGGCATTAAGAAATCTTTGTCAATATCACGTGCAGGAAGCTCAATCCACTCATCTACCGCTTTCATCAACTCCATTACAGTATCTACCCACTTCTGCTCTCCATTAAGCGCTCCCAAAGCGGAACCAGCGATAACGGGACCATTGTCACCATCATACTCGTAGAAAGACAATAGTTCACGTACTTCCATTTCTACAAGCTCTAAAAGCTCCTCATCATCAACCATGTCCACTTTATTTAGGAAAACCACAATACGTGGAATACCTACTTGGCGCCCTAAAAGGATGTGCTCACGGGTTTGTGGCATAGGACCATCGGTAGCTGCAACTACTAAGATAGCTCCGTCCATTTGTGCAGCACCAGTAACCATGTTTTTCACATAATCCGCGTGCCCGGGGCAGTCAACGTGTGCGTAGTGTCTGTTTTCCGTTTGGTACTCTACGTGAGAAGTGTTGATGGTAATACCCCTTTCCTTTTCTTCTGGAGCATTATCAATAGAGTCAAAACTTCTAAGTTCAGATAGACCGGCATTGGCCAACACTGTGGTGATTGCGGCGGTCAATGTAGTTTTACCATGATCTACGTGTCCAATAGTACCTATATTAAGGTGTGGTTTGGAACGGTCAAAAGTTTCCTTTGCCATTTTTGATGATTTTAATCTTAGTTTATATTAGTGTCTTTATTTCTATCGAGCCAACGACGGGAATTGAACCCGTGACCTCTTCCTTACCAAGGAAACGCTCTACCCCTGAGCTACGTCGGCGTAAAGTGTTCCTCCTACCCATTCTTATTTAAGAAAAAGGTGGTGTCTTAACGAACACCTTTTCATTATGTAGCAGGATAACAGGTTTATATCCATCAAACATTTTTACCTGTAGCCCTGCTAAATACCAATTGTTTAAGCTGAAAACTTCACTTAAAAATTGATGTAGAGCGGGAGACCGGGTTCGAACCGGCGACATTCAGCTTGGAAGGCTGACGCTCTACCAACTGAGCTACTCCCGCAATATACATTTCAATATGTCAAAAAAACTACTCACAACATTGTCCTAAGACAAATGAAGTGGGGAGAGCAGGATTCGAACCTGCGAAGGTAAAAACCAACAGATTTACAGTCTGTCCTCGTTGGCCGCTTGAGTATCTCCCCGCCTTGATTTTCAGTAAATTACGAGCCGATAGAGGGACTCGAACCCACGACCTGCTGATTACAAATCAGCTGCTCTAGCCAGCTGAGCTATATCGGCTTTTTCGGTTCAAAAAAACACAAAAAAAGCCCGTTATTTCTAACGGACTGCAAATGTAGGGTTTTATTTGTTTATTCAAAAAAAACGTAAAAAAAATTTCTTTAGGCATGTGCCCTCATTTTTTCCTTGGTTTTAACCAATTGGCGCTCTATGGCATCGCAAGCACTATCAACGGCTTCTTCAAATGTTTTGCATTGTTTCTTTACCATTAGTTGGTTTCTGGGAATCTTCACTTGAACTTCAACAATCTTATTTTCTTTAGAACTGGTATTCTCGACTTTCAAATAGACCGTTGTTTTAACAATCTTATCATAAAAAAGTTCCAACTTATCCGTTCGGTCTTGAATAAAATCATGCAGCTTTCTATCAGCAACAAAATTTACGGATTGCACATTGACCTTCATATAAAGAATTTTTTGGCCCCAATTCTCGGGCGGTTGAACAATACAAAGAGTATTACTCTTTGTTTCTAGGATGGGCAGCGGCGTGCACCTTCTTTAACTGAGCGATGCTGCTATGGGTATAAACCTGAGTAGAAGCTAAACTAGCATGACCTAATAACTCTTTCACAGCGTTTAAATCAGCCCCCATATCTAAAAGATGCGTTGCAAAGGTATGTCGCATCATATGTGGACTTTTTTTAAGCTTAACCGATGCCTTACTAAGATACTTATTTATGGTGCGGTAAACAAAAGTTTCATAAAGTTTATGACCCGAATCTGTTAGTAGTAAATAGGGAATATCTTGCGTATTTTTTGCTTGACCTCGCAAGTTCAAGTAAGCTTCTAATGTCTGTATCACAGCAGGAATTAGGGGTACGATACGCTCTTTATTTCTTTTCCCATGCACCTTTAAAGTCTGCCCTGCTACATTAATGTCAGACAAACAGATGCCAATTAATTCTGCCCGACGAATGCCCGTAGCATAAAGTAGTTCGATAAGTAACTTATCACGAAGGCCGGAAAAATCAGCAGTGTATTCGATTTCTTCCAAAACCGTTTCCATTTCGTTTTTCGAGAAGGGTATTTGAACCTTTTTTTCGGTTTTTAACGCCCTATGCTTAGCCAAAGGATTTTTTTCAATCTCACCTATATTTTGAAGAAAGCGATAATAAGATCGTAAAGCGGCTATTTTTCGGTTAACCGTACGATTACTCACGCCTTCTTCTACCAGTGAAATGACCCAAGCTCTGATATGATCGTAATCTACTTCGTGCACCTCCAAAGTCACCTGAGCATGCTCTAGATAAGCTTTAAAGGCATTTACATCATTACTGTAAGCCTTTACGGTATTTGCAGCACACTGCTTTTCTAATTGTAAATAAGCAATAAACGCATCCATCATAGCTTCTTTAAAGATAGCGCAAAAAAAATCCGCTCGTAGGAGCGGATCTCTATATTATAGGGTAAGACGTTGCACTACAACTCTTCCTTATCTCGAAGGCCTTGAATATATTGTGCCTTTTGAATTTCGGCCCTTCTCTTCACAGAAGGTTTGGTATACTGCTGTCTAGTGCGTAACTGTCGCATAGTTCCTGTTTTATCGAACTTTCGCTTGAAACGCTTTAGTGCGCGGTCTATATTTTCTCCTTCTTTAACTGGTATTATTAACATGGGCAACAACCTCCTTTCTTTATAGTTTAAAGGCAAAGATACAAATGCTCTTGATTTTAAGAAAGGCTTATCTTAAAATCTTTTCGGTTTCCTGTCCTACCGGGACTCGGTATTCTTTTTTATCAATGATGATCTTGGCAATTATTTCCCGTAAAATTTCAGAAGTCCCTCCGCCTATGGGCCCCAATCGACTATCGCGTAGTAAGCGTGCCATCGGGTAGTCTTCTATGTATCCATAGCCTCCTAAAAATTGCAGGCAATTATCGATAACCTCATCTGCCATTTTAGTTGATTTAAGCTTAGAAATAGTAGCTTCTCTCACTGCATATTGCCCGCGATCTAATTTTGCCGCCACCCCATAGTTATAGTGCTTGCATAAATCTAGATCTGCATGAAGTTCAGCTAGTCGATGGCGAAGCGCTTGAAAACGGTTAATGGTTTTACCAAAGGCCTCGCGTTCTCCCATATATTTGATAGCGTAATCCAAAGCATATTCCGCCCTAGCATGGGCATTGATTCCCATTACCAAGCGTTCCAGAGCGAATGCCTCCATAATTAAAGAGAAACCTTGGCCTTCTTCCCCGAGTAAATTATGAGCAGGAACTCGAACATCATCAAATGCCAATTCTGCGGTATCTGAGGCCCTCCATCCCAATTTATTGAGTTTGTTGGAAGTTACCCCTTCGCTATTCAAATCAACAATAAATAGGCTTATTCCTTTATTGCCTGCACTAGGATCTGTTTTAGCTGCCAAAATAATGTAATCACCATATACGCCATTGGTGATAAAAGTTTTGGAGCCATTGATAAGATAATGATCGTCCACCAAAACTGCCGTTGTCCTCAAATTGGCCACATCGCTACCTCCAAAAGGTTCCGTAACCCCCAAACAGCCTATTTTTTCCCCGTTTACACTAGGTGCCAAATAGTCCAACTTTTGTTGGTGGTTGGCATTCTTTACCAGATGTGTCATTGCCAAATAGGTATGTGCCCACATCGCTGCAGCAAATCCACCAGAATTTACTTTTTGAAGTTCTTCTAAAAAG
This sequence comes from Bacteroidota bacterium, assembly GCA_039414375.1. Taxonomy (GTDB): domain Bacteria; phylum Bacteroidota; class Bacteroidia; order Flavobacteriales; family Flavobacteriaceae; genus Croceivirga. The sequence goes on from JBCDGY010000108.1 coordinate 5,940, forward strand.
ATTACGGTATAAAATATATCCAGATCCATGCCCTGATAGGCTTCTGGCACTTTGAGCCCAAAGTATCCCATAGCGCCAAGCTTGGACCAAATTGAGCGTGCTATAGCGCCCTCAGCCTCCCACTCGTCAACATGTGGCACCACCTCCTTCTGAAGAAACTCTCTGAGGCTCTCCCGAAACAATTGGTGCTCTTCGGTAATGTACATGCACTCCATGATCTTCGCTTTAATAAGACAAATATAATGCTATTCTTTTTTGTTTGTTTACCGAAAATCCAACAACGTTAAACAAATCATCAAAAGATCGGTATGCGCCGTGGTCCTCTCGATATGCAACGATTTTTTCAGCTAAATCGTATCCCAAATAAACTAGTGTCGCCAACTCCTCAATGGAAGCTACATTGATATTAATCCTATCTATTTCAGGAGGTTGTAGCACTTGAAACTGGGCCAAAGTGCGTTGTACCACTTCTGGAGTAAGGCCATAGACATCATACAATTGTTCGTTAACTACAAAACCACCCAGACGATTGCGAAACTTCAAAATTCGCGTAGATAGCTTTTCCCCTATCCCATTAATAGTCATTAGCTGCGCTTTGGTGACTGTATTAAGATCAATAACCGTTGTCGCAGGTTTCTCCTGATGGCTTATTCCCGTAGCCCGATACTTCCTTGATGGCTTTGTCGTCCAATTTGGGAAACTAATCGACGGTGCCAGGCGTTGCATTAGGGAGTCAGAAATCTGGGTAACTTTTTGAAAGGCTTCTTTGGTATTTATAAAATGACCCTGAGAACGGTAGGCTTTTAAACGATCGATTTCTAAAGGAGTAAGTCCTAGAACATAACCTTTGTAATCGGACACATAGTTGGGATTAAAGGGATAGATAGTGTCATGTTTTTGATGCACAGCTATTGCCTTCAAACTATCCAACTGTGCTTGTAACACCATATTAAGCTTTAAATTAGATTCGGCCTCAGCAGGCAAGTTGTTATAAACGAATGCTGCTACTTGCAGGCCTAATATGATCGTTAGCAACCCTAAAACACCACGGCGTTGCTGACGGCTAAGGTTAAAATGGGACTTCATTATAAAACTACTTTGAGTATCAATTGTGATAGACTTGGCGGGTAGCCTTCAAGTAGCGCTTTAATTGTTTTTTAACTTCAGGGAACAAAAAGTAGAGTCCTATCATATTGGGAAAGACCATAGCAAAGATCATAGCATCTGAAAATGCCCAAATTGAATCCATACTAGCAGCGGCCCCAATAATTACAAATGAACAAAAAAGTAGCTTATATGCGAGATCTGTCTTTTTTCCTCTTCCAAACAAATACTTCCATGACTGTAGTCCGTAATACGACCAAGATATCATAGTAGAAACTGCAAAAAGAACTACAGCTACAGTCAAAAATACTTTAGAATAGGGAATATATTCCGCAAAAGCTTTGGAGGTAATTCCAGCACCTTCAAAAGCTTCACCATTAATAAAAACTACACCGGAACCATCACCACCGTATTCAAAAAAACCTCCAAAATTAAAAATTACGATAACTAATGCGGTCATTGTACAAATAACCACGGTATCAATAAATGGTTCCAAAAGTGCGACTAGACCTTCGGATGCAGAATACTTTGTTTTCACGGCTGAGTGTGCTATTGAAGCTGAACCTGCTCCCGCCTCATTGGAAAATGCTGCTCTTCTAAAACCAACGAGTAAAACGCCAATGACACCTCCTACACCTATAGCAGTTGGATTAAACGCCTCTCTAAATATTAGAGCGAAGGCATCATCAATCAAACTGAAATTGCCTAAAATGATATACAAACAGCATAAAATATAAAGTACTGCCATTACTGGAACTACCTTCTCGGTAACCGCAGCGATTCTTTTTATTCCACCAATAATGATAATACCAACCAATGTAGCCAGTATTAAACCAATTATCGTTCCAGCCATAGCGCTTTCCCACCCGAAAAGCTCCTTAACCACTATAGTAGCTTGATTAGACTGTGCCGCGTTACCTCCACCGAAAGAGCCGCCAATACAAAAGAATGCGAAAAGTGCTGCCCCTACTTTGCCCAATCCTCCAAAACCTTTCTCTTTAAGGCCTTTGCTTATGTAATACATTGGACCTCCATAAACTACTCCATCTTTGTCTACATCTCGATACTGTACTCCTAATGTACATTCTACGAATTTTGTAGACATCCCCAGTAAGCCACAAACAATCATCCAAAAAGTAGCTCCTGGTCCACCTAGGGCAATAGCCAGAGCTACGCCTGCTATATTGCCGTTTCCTACTGTACCCGAAACAGCGGTCGCCAGCGCTTGAAAATGGCTAACCTCGCCTTCTTCACTTTCATTTCGAATGGTATCTGGAATATCACCGTCCTCGGTCATATGTTGCTCAACCTTTTCCAATCCATATTGTTCCACTTCGGTATATTTACCTCTTACTACGTTAATAGCAGTACCAAAGTGTCTGATATTAGGGAATCCAAAATAAACCGTAAAGAAAAAAGCACTTCCTACTAAGAGGAATAGCACAAAAGGAGTACCTGCGATTTCAAAAAAAATGACCGCATTAAAGAAGTCTGAGATCGGTTTAAAAGCCTGATCAATCTGCTGATCGAGTCCAATTTCTTGGGCTTCTTGTGCCGTAACCAAAAATGGAGCTAAAAAGGCACATAATATTAAGTAGCGGTACTTCATAATAATGGGTTGTTGAGTTGGTGTTAGGCTGACAATATCCTAAAAAAAAACATTGCAATCAAATTTCGATAGCTTTTGCTAATCGATATGGAACATTTCATTTAGGTGCTTTATTTGTTCTGGTCTACCCAACACTATTACCTTGCCCCGGGGCTCTAATTGCTGATCTGCCTCAGGATTGATAATATATCTACCGGCTGGATCTATATATCCAATAATGGTGCAACCTGTTCTACGGCGAAGATCTAGATCACGAATGGATTGACAATTCATTTGATCCTTGAAATCTTCAATCTCCACTTCTTCCAGATTGGTAGTATCCTCCCCATCGGTAGACAATTGATCCATAAAGGTGATCAGGTCCGGCATTACGACCAACGAAGCCATATGGTCACCTCCTATCTTATCGGGCATAATCACTTTATTCGCCCCGGCAAACTCCAGCTTTTTAACTGAAGTCACTTGAGAAGCACGAGAAATAATAAACAACTTGTTATTCAATTGACGGGCGGACAGCACTACAAACAAATTAACGGCATCATCGGGCAAGGCTGCAACCAAGTATTGAGCACTTTTAATACCTGCCTCCAATAGCACCTCGTCATCATTAACATCGCCCTCTACGAAGAGAATATTGCCCTCATGTGCTTCAATAACCGCCCTATCGCGCTCTATAACAACAAAAGGCCTATTATAAGCCCCTAGCTTTGTGGCTGCTTGCTGTCCATTGCGTCCATATCCACAGACTACGACATGATTTTCGAGATTTTTAATCTTATGCTTCACCTTCTTTTTTTTTAGTGCTTCTAGGGAGTTGCGGCTTAAAAGGTACTCTGATACCACCGAAATGGCAAAACCGAAGATAAACACGCTACTTACGATCAAGAATATTGTAAAAATCTTTGCATTTTCATCCAACGGTCGCACCTCCGAAAAGCCAACAGTGGTTACCGTAATAATAGTCATGTAGATGGCTTCAACCCACGAATAGTTAGCGAACAGGCGATACCCCAAAACCCCAATAGTAAAAACCAATAGCATTAGGGATAGGGCCAAGGCAATCTTAGAACGAAACAATGCTTTCATGCTCAGAGGTCAAATACCGAAGTTCGTTTGGCGTAAATAAGATCTTTGATCCCTAACCAGAACGCAATAAATAGGTATAAGGCAAAACCAAATCCTAGGGTTACAAAGGTGAGATAGATAAAAGTAGTACGTACCACTCTGGCACGAATACCCAACCGCTCAGCAATTCTTTCACAAACTTCAAAGCCACGCTTTTGAAAATAATAGAGGATACTGTAAGACCAACCCATATTTAAAATTAGGGTTTTCTTCCCAATAACTGGATGCCTACCGCACACTGTAAGCATTTATTTTGGGTACAGTATGCTTTGTAGAGCTGAATTTGCGCCTGACTCTCTAATGCAGAGGTTGCGCGCCTCCCTAGATCTCCAAACTTAGCTACTATTCTATTGCGCTCCTGGGGAAGGGCGATCATCATCCCAAAAAGTTCCTCATTAACATCAGCTCCTTTCGCTTGGGCATAAGCGAATTTCAACGGAATAATGGTGTTTATCAATAAGAGATTGATAAAGTCTTTACTTAATTTTTTAC
>JBCDGY010000109.1:0-10259 GCA_039414375.1 Bacteroidota bacterium
AAAGTTGAATTAGAGTTCGCTTTACATGCTTTAGCACACAATATCAGAAAAAAAGCAGCCTAATAATCCAAATTAATTCTCTGCATAAATTTAAAACCAACTATAAAAACCGATATCACCTAAAATGAAAAAACCGCCCCGATCTGGTATCGAGACGGCTTCTTTTTTATATTACCCCAAAAATGGCTTGGAAGAGTCTAGCCTATTTTGTGACCAAGCAAGAGTTATCTTTTCATTATTCTGTTATATTTCTCGTTATTTATGCCTACACGTGGGATAGGATTCCTATTTTCGAGATATTTCAATATTTAGTACAATGATGGTCCTTACCGGAAATAGACCATAGAATTTTTAATCGAAAATTACAGTAAAATCAAGCCAGACCATATGAACACCACTAAAAGACACTTAGGAAATATTACAAAAAAGCGAGTTCTTTCTTTATCGGTAAGCCTCGTATGTTTTCTTAGCCTTACGAATGCCTATGCTATTGAAATACATTTAAAAAATAGCGATCCTGCTGTGGCCTATGCTGCCAGCGACTTGACAAAGTATTTATCCCAAATGGGATTCAAAGACCGAGACGGGGTACTACAGCTTGGTCTTTTTGATGATTTTCTACTCGAAGATACCCCCAGCGTGGTTGATAAAGCATTGGATGATGCCATTGTAGTATCCGTTAAAGGCACCAAAGGTTTTATCGCTGGAAGTAATCCGAGAAGCGTATTGCTAGGCGTATATCGTTTTTTGGAAACCTTAGGTTGTTATTGGAATCGTCCTGGTGAAGGAGGAGCATACATTCCAAATTTGTCAGAAACCGATCTAACCGTTTCATTAAATGAAACCGCTACCCATAGAAACCGTATTTTTTGCATCGAAGATGCCGTTAGTCTCACCAACGTTAGGGAGTTTATCGAATGGATGCCAAAGGTTGGTTTTAATGGATTTATGACGCAGTTTAAAGATAATTATACCTTTTTTGATCGCTGGTATAGTCATGAATCTAACAATGAAAAAAAGCGAAACTTACCGATAAGCAGGGAAATGAGCATAGAATTCAGCGGAATAATCACCGAAGAATTAAAAAAACGCGGACTATTACATCATGCGGTTGGACATGGCTGGACAACGGAAGCCTACGGCATTCCTGCTTTGGGTTGGATGATGCGCTTTGATTATACCCAAGAGTTTCTTGATAATATTGCGCTAGTAGATGGTCAACGTACCGTTCCATGGAACATTCCTACCCTTGCTGCATTACGCTATGCTGATGACCGTGTACAGGACAAATTGGTAGCCCATATTACCGAATACGCACAAAACAATCAGGGTGTTGATTATTTGCATGTATGGTTAGAAGATGGTAGCAATGGAAAATCTGAAGATGAGCTGTCTAGAGCAACCAGTCCTACCGATCATTATTTCCAAATATTAAATAAACTGGATACAGCGCTTAAAAACAAGGGCCTAAAAACCAAAATTGTGTTTATCGCCTATAATCAATTGCTCTGGAAGCCTTTGGAAGAACAGTTTAACGATTCTAGTAGATTTACTTTTCTTTTTGCTAGTTCGAGAAGGGATTATAATCAGTCCTTAAAATCTGTAAAACCTAACAAAAGTCTTCCGAAATTCAAATTAAATCGTATTCCTTCGGATTTCAACACTAGGGAAAACATCGTGGGCTTTATGCACAGTTGGAAGGAGTTTTTCGAGGGTGATCGCATCATTTTTGAATATTACCGAGGAGCCCCTACCATCGAAAGAGCAAAAGCCGTTTCCAATGATATACAAAACCTTAAAAAATTAGGATTCAATGGCTTAATCAATTGTCATGGAATGCGTTCTTTTTTTCCTAACGGATTTGGCAATGTTGTTTTAGGGAAAACACTATGGAATGGAGCAACAGATTTTAAATCCCTTTCCTCCGTTTTCTTTTCAAAAACTTATGGTACAGACGGTATGCAATGTTTTAATTTTTTAGAGCAATCACAAGCAGCTATAGCGCATATTGAAAACACAGATAAAAAGGATAGGGCCACAATCAATGCGATACTTACAGAAATAGAACAACTTATTATCGATTTTAAACCCGTAGTTCAAAGAAATTTACAGCTTGATACATCGAAAGATAAGAGCACTGCATTGTCGTGGAAACTGATGGAAAACCATGTTAAAGTATTGGAGTTTTATCACCGCTATAAAAAGGCACAAATAACAGATAATGGACAAGGTGCGTCAACGATAAGGCATCGTTTTCAACAATTCGTTTTTGGCTTAGAATCTGATTATCAACCGTACATCTTTGGAGATGCCTTTTTTCATCGTTTTATGCCGCGACCCAATTAAGCAATACCCATCCAAAAGAGAAGCCGAAACAGACGGTTATGTTACGATTTCAAAACGTACAAAGACTCTTAGCTCATGTAGCGCCTTATCCTTAAATCATCCTCCTGAAATGATTGACGTATTTTTTAGTCGAACCCAAATTATTGCAGCCGATAACCAATACGTAATCTTTAGACACCAAATACGGTCAACACTAGACTTCGGCGGCTAGCGCGATCTCGGTGCTCACATAAATAGATACCCTGCCAAATTCCTAAATTGAGTTGACCATTCGTGATTGGAATTTGTACCGATACGCCCATTAACGATGCTTTGATATGGGCGGGCATATCGTCCGAGCCTTCGTAATTGTGCAAATAATAAAGCGCATCTTCTGGAACCATTGTATTAATATGGCTTTCAAAATCAAGGCGTACTGTTGGATCTGCGTTCTCATTGATAGTTAGGCTGGCAGAGGTGTGCTTTACAAAAACTTGTAAAAAGCCTGTATGAATCGTTTTAAGTTCTGGGAGCGCTTCAATTACCGTACGTGTTATTAAGTGGAAACCTCTGGAGTGAGGCTTTAAGGTAATTTCTTTTTGATGCCATTTCATATAGGTCGTGCTTTTGTCAAAATCATTGCAGTACCAGGTAATGCTAAGATTACATTTCAAACAAAGAAAGCAATATTATAATTCGAATACCTACTTACCAAAACTTAAAGGACGTCGGTTCTTTGGCAGTGAACTAAAACTTAGCCTATGATAAGGAACAATTTAATGCAAACTTTACTCCAAAATATCTTGAGGACCTACCTTTACGTTTTCAATTGAATTTACATGGATTTATCGCATATTAAAATGGTAGTTTCCGATATGGATGGCACCTTATTAAGCAGTACACATGAGATCAGCACACGTTTTTTTGAGCTGTTTGAAGGCCTAAAACGTAAGAACATACAATTTGTGGCGGCCAGCGGTCGGCAGTATTCTAGCATGATCTCAAAGTTTGGAGCCATTAAAGATGATATCATTTTTATTGCCGAGAATGGCGGTTATATTAGACGTAAGGCGGAAACGCTACTTACTACTCCCCTACCCCATGAATATATCGCTAAAGTACTAGAGGCGGTTTCCACGATAAAGGATGCACATCCTGTACTTTGTAGTAAAGACAATGCCTATGCCAATGGCTCTTCAGACGCTTTTCTTAAGATGCTTAGTGAGTATTATACTGATTTTGAAGTTGTTGCAGATCAAAAAAGTGTAACTGATGCTATTTTAAAGGTGGCTATCTACCATCCCGATAGTTCTGAAGCTCATATTTATCCGGCGGTACAACATTTTGAAGGGGATTTGAAGGTAAAAGTCTCAGGTGCTAATTGGGTAGATGTTTCGCATCAAAATGCCAACAAGGGGTATGCCTTGGAACAATTAATGCAAGCCTATCAAATTAAGCCTCAAGAACTTTTGGTCTTTGGAGACTATAACAACGATTTGGAGATGTTGGAACTAGCAGAATATAGCTTTGCCATGGCCAATGCCCATCCCGACGCAAAAGCAGTAGCGAATTACGAAACGGGGAGCAACGATGAGCACGGAGTTGAAAGGATACTCGAAAAACTAGTGTGAACTTGGTAAGGGTTAGGTCTTTTGTTTCTTTTTACGTGCCGCAGGAAATAACACGTTATTAAGAATCAAACGATAACCGGGAGAGGTAGGATGCAGCTCTAATTCTGTTTTGGGATCTCCTACCCGATGCTGATAGTCTTCGGGATCGTGTCCCCCATAGAAAGTGAAGAAGCCTTTACCTTTAATACCGTGCAGGTACCTAGCTTCGCCGTTTAATAAACACTGCCCCAATACCATAACGGTGGGTTTAATCTCTGCCCGCTCAAAGGCCGTGGTTTGTCCCATAAAACCTTTGACGAGTGCTGTATGATTTTGCGTGAGCATCGTAGGTACTGGATCCCATTTGGCAGAAAATTCCATAAGGGAGAAATAGTCTGATTCTTTGGGGACATTTCTCCGTTTTTCAGTCATGTCGATGGAAGAAAATTCATATTTCAAGGGATTGCGTTCCAGCGTAAAATTGGTAAACGCAAACGTTCGAGAAAAGTCCAATTTGGCTTGATAATTCGCTTCAGATGGGTCCCCGTCAAACATCGGTTCACAAATATCTATTTGAGAAGCGGCTAAAGCAATATCAAAACTATCGGTGGCGGAACACATGGCAAACATAAACCCACCGCCGATTACATAGCGTCTTATTTTTTCAACCACGGCACTTTTCTGTTCCGAGACTTTAGAGAAGCCTAATTTTTGAGCGCGTTCTTCGGCCAATCGCTTTCCTTCGATATACCAGGGCGAAGCGCGATAAGCCCCGTAGAACTTACCGTATTGTCCCGTAAAATCTTCGTGATGCAGGTGCAACCAATCGTATATCGGCAACTTATCGTCTAACACCTCTTCGTCATAGAGAGTCACGTAAGGAATTTCGGCATAGGTGAGCACCATGGTAACAGCATCGTCCCATGGCTGATTGTCTTTTGGGGAATACACGGCTATTTTCGGTGCTTTTTCTAGAACAACGGCTTCTTGATTTTGAGATGGACTACCTATAGCATCCAAAATCGATTCTGCCTCAGCATCCGACAGTATTTCAAAAGAAACTCCTCGTATTTGACATTCTTTTCGAATGGGGTCTCCATCTGGTAACAAAAACGACCCTCCACGGTAGTTGAGTAACCATTGTACTTTCTGTTGTTTGGAGAGTACCCAGTATGTTAGGCCATAGGCTTTTAAATGATTTTTTTGACCCTCGGCGTCCATGGGTAATAAAATCACAGAGGCCTGCGCCCCATACTGCAAGCCCAGTACCAATAACAAGGTTAAGAGGCTATTGTGTCGTTGTTGCTTTAAAAAAGAAAGCCAGGATAAGGATTTAGAAAGGTACGCCGTCGTCTTCTGTATCATTAAAAGAGCTACCAAAAGCTTGGTCGGTTGTAGATGGACCGAGGGGGCCAAAAGGGTTTTCGTCGTCATCGTTCATCTTAGATTGAAACTCAAAAGGTGAGTCGAATTCTTCTAAGTTATCGAATTTACCGAGGTTTCCAATGAACTTTAACCTTATATTATCCAGGCCACCGTTACGGTGTTTGGCGATAATCAGTTCTGCCTGACCTTGTGTGGGGGTACGTTCTTCGTCATCCCACTCTTCAATTTTATAATATTCTGGTCGATAAATAAAGGACACGATATCCGCATCTTGCTCAATGGCTCCAGACTCCCTAAGATCTGATAATATGGGCCGCTTACTACCCCCACGTGTTTCTACGGCCCGTGATAATTGAGACAGCGCAATAACAGGAACATCCAGCTCTTTAGCCAAAGCTTTTAAGTTTCTAGAAATCATCGATATTTCCTGCTCTCGATTACCCCCTTTTTGGCTGCCCCCAGCGGTCATCAATTGCAAATAGTCGATAATAATTAACCTGATATTGTATTGTGAAGCCAAACGTCTGGCCTTTGCCCGCAAATCAAAAATGGATAGCGAAGGCGTATCGTCAATAAAAAGCGGTGCTTTCTCTAAAGACTTCACTTTTACATTAAGCTGCTCCCACTCGTGTTTTTCTAACCTACCCGTACGTAGCTTTTCAGAAGAGAGCCCAGTTTCAGAAGAAATCAATCGTGTTATCAATTGCACGGAAGACATCTCTAAGGAGAAGAAGGCCACTGGAATTTCTGCGTTTACCGCCATATTCCGAGCCATAGAAAGCGTAAGGGCCGTTTTACCCATACCGGGGCGAGCCGCGATAATCACCAAATCACTAGGTTGCCAGCCAGAAGTTAGTTTGTCTAATTTATCGAAGCCTGTGGGAATACCACTTAATCCTTCTTTATTTGCAATCTCTTCAATACGTTTTTTAGCCTGTATCACTAAATTTTGCGCAGTTTCCGCCGATCGCTTTAAATTCCCTTGGGTTACCTCATAAAGCTTTGCCTCTGCATTGTCTAATAAATCAAAGACATCGGTAGAATCAGCATAAGCATCCTCAATGATCTCACTAGAAATCTTAATCAAACTCCGCTGGATATACTTTTGAAGTATGATGCGCGCATGGAACTCAATATGGGCTGAAGAAGCCACTTTTTGGGTGAGTTGTATGAGATAAAAATCGCCTCCAATAGCCTCTAAGTAGCCTTGCTTCTTCAATTGTGACGAAACCGTTAATAAGTCTACTGGTTCCGAAGATTCAAACAAATTAAAGATAGCCTCATAAATATAACGGTGAGCTTCTTTATAGAAAACATCAGGGTGCAAAATATCGATAACCTCGTCAACACCTTTTTTATCGATCATCATCGCCCCAATAACAACCTCCTCTAAATCAACAGCTTGTGGAGGTAATTTCCCACGTTCAAGGTTAATAATCGTAGACTTATCGATACGCCTACCGACGAGTTGTTCTGTGTTCTCCATAAGGGTGAAAGTAGGTAATTAACCTTAAGTTAACGTTGATTTTGCCTGTTGGGATTTCCACAGGAAGTACACAAAGTTAATGTTAATAACAGGCAAAAGCTGTTGATAAATCAAAAAAAGCCCTTTTCGAATTTCTGAAAAGTCATTTAAAAAACGAAAACACTGAGACTATCCGTTGAACACCCCCATATTGGCATACTTTTCCATTCGGGCATCTACTAAATCGGTTGGTGATAACTTTTTCAATTCTTCATACCGCGCCATAATGCGCTTTTTAACGGTATCAAAAGTCTTGTCCCTATCGCTATGTGCACCGCCCAAAGGTTCTTTTACAATTTCGTCGATAATCTTTAGGCGTTTCATATCTGCAGCGGTCAATTTTAAAGACTCTGCTGCTTGTTCTTTGTATTCCCAGCTGCGCCATAGAATAGAGGAGCAAGACTCTGGTGAAATGACAGAATACCAGGTATTTTCCAGCATCAAAACCTTATCTCCTACACCAATACCCAACGCCCCTCCTGAGGCCCCTTCCCCAATGATCACTACGATAATAGGCACTTGAAGGCGAGTCATTTCCAAAATATTTCTAGCGATCGCCTCTCCTTGTCCACGCTCCTCGGCTTCAATTCCGGGATACGCTCCTGGCGTATCGATAAAGCAAACTACGGGAATATCAAATTTTTCGGCAGACTTCATTAGGCGCAAAGCTTTGCGGTATCCCTCCGGATTGGCCATTCCAAAATTGCGATATTGGCGCGTTTTGGTGTTATACCCCTTTTGTTGACCAATAAACATAAAACTCTGGTCTTTGATCTTCCCTAGACCACCCACCATAGCCTTGTCGTCACTCACGGTACGATCGCCGTGCAGTTCTAAAAAAGTATCTCCACAAATGGCATTAATATAGTCCATAGTGTACGGACGCCCAGGATGCCGAGATAACTGCACACGCTGCCAAGCGGTAAGGTTTTTAAAAATATCTTTTTTGGTTTCGACCAATTTCTTCTCAATCTGCTCACAGGTTTCTGTAACATCCACCTTGCTCTCCTCACCAATGATCTTGCATTTCTGTAATTGTTCTTCCAATTCTTTAATAGGAAGCTCAAATTCCAAATACTCCATGAAACAATATTTTCTAGGGTTGCGGGAGGCAAAGATATAAACTTTGGAATACTAGCCGCAGAATGATTTTTTACAATTTATCGAGTAGTTATCGCTTGGCTTTTTGCAATAAATAAATCCCGACAACTCCAAAAATAACATTGGGAATTAATACCGCCAATAGCGGCGAAAAGCCTGATTGCTCGGCCATCGTACCGAAGATGCGGTCGAAAAAGATATACACCATTCCCAAGGCTATCCCCACTAACAGATTAAAGCCCATACCGCCTCTTCGCTTAACAGAGGATACCGCAACAGCAATAATAGTAAGGATAAAAGCGGCTATTGGTAGTGCCCATCGTTTGTATTTCACCAAAACGTAGGAATTGATGTTGGCTGCTCCCTTTTTTTGCTGATCATCAATAAACGCATTCAGTTCAAAAAGATTTTTAGTGTCCGCGACATAAGAGACTGGGGTAAGGTCTTCTATTTGAAACGTGAACAAGGTGTCTAATCGCCTTTTGGTCTCTATAATTTCTTGACTGCCTTGGAGCTTGCGCTTGATGTAAGAGGTTAGGCGATAGAGGCTATCCTTTTCCACCCACCGAATATTGGCCGCCCCTAACTTATATTCCAACTCATTATTCTCATTAAAGTGCTCGTAGGTGAAGTTATAGCCTACTTTACGATTGGGATCAAAGCTACTCACATAGATAAAATCGTTCTCATTGAGCTGATTGAAAATATTGGTCGTCTGGCGGTCTTTTCTTCCTTTCTTAAAGTATTTGAATTCAAACTCATTAAAACCTATACTGGCTTTAGGCACAATAAACTGCCCCATAAAAAAGATAAGTACTGCCACTAAGGCAGCACCTACAAAATAAGGTCTTAAAAAACGGCGGTACGAAATACCGGAACTCAACATTGCCACAATCTCCGTATTACCCGCTAGTTTAGAGGTAAAGAAAATAATGGATAAAAAAAGAAGTATAGGCATTAACAAATTACCCAATACCAAACTAAAGTTCCCATAAAATTGAATCACCTCTCCTAATGGCGCCTCATTATCGATGATCTTCCCTATTTTTTCCGCCAAACTGATCATAATCCCTATGGGAATAAACAAGATGAGTATTCCCAAAAAAGTGATCAGGTATCGTTTAAGGATATATTTGTCGAGCAGCGTTAGTATCACAATCTTTTATTCATTTGATCCACCATTGTTGTTTTCCAAGCAGCGAAGTCTCCAGAAATAATTTTTTCTCTGGCCGTGCGTACCAACCACAGGTAAAATCCTAAGTTATGAATGGTAGCAATTTGTTTTCCCAAATATTCATTGGCGGCAAATAGATGCCTAAGATACGCTTTTGAGTACTCGGTATCTACAAAGGTGGTTCCCTGTTCGTCTAAAGGTGAAAAATCGTCTTCCCACTTTTTATTTTTAATATTGATTGTTCCATGAGCTGTAAACAACATGCCATTACGCGCATTGCGGGTAGGCATCACACAGTCGAACATATCTACGCCAAGAGCAATGTTTTCTAAGATGTTGATAGGAGTACCGACGCCCATAAGGTATCTGGGTTTCTCTTGGGGTAAGAGATCGCATACGACCTCCGCCATGGCATACATTTCTTCTGCTGGTTCTCCCACGGAAAGACCGCCAATAGCATTCCCAAAAGCATCCATATCGGCGATATATGCGGCTGATTCTTTTCTTAAATCGGTGTAGGTAGAGCCCTGTACGATAGGAAAAAAGGCTTGCTGGTGTCCATACTTTTCTGGTGTTTTTTCCAAATGTGCTACACACCGCTGCAACCACCTATGAGTTAGATGCATGGATTTTTTGGCATATGCACGGTCACAGGGATAAGGCGTACACTCATCAAAAGCCATAATAATGTCAGCACCTATTGCTCTCTGAATATCCATTACCCGTTCTGGGGTAAAGGTGTGCAAAGATCCATCGATATGTGATTTGAACTGCACCCCTTCTTCTTTTATTTTTCGATTCCCCGATAAGGAATACACCTGATAGCCACCGCTATCCGTTAAAATATTTCGGTCCCATCCCATAAAGCGATGTAGGCCGCCCGCTCGCTCTAGAATATCGATTCCTGGCCTTAAATACAGATGGTAAGTATTGGCTAAAATGATGTCGGGATTAATATCTTCCCGCAATTCTCGCTGGTGTACCCCTTTAACCGAGGCTACGGTTCCCACGGGCATAAAAATAGGGGTGGCAATAGTGCCATGGTCAGTGGTAAGCATCCCGGCCCTTGCTTTAGAAAGGGTGTCGGTATGAAGTAGGTCGAACTTCAAATTGTACTTTTAGGCAGTAAAGATAGCCA
>JBCDGY010000110.1:0-10258 GCA_039414375.1 Bacteroidota bacterium
ATTTCTTTCATCCAACCCCTTCTTTACTTATGCTGCAAAGGTTTCTAATACTTATTTAGAAAAGTATCCTACACTCTAGAAAAAACTTGCGTAACAAATCGTCGGATATTTTGAACCGTTTATCCGATGTGATATAAGGACACCACAAATAAAAGCCCATTAACAACTTTTATTTTAAGATTTCTAGCGGCTTGCGGAATTTAGCAAATTGAATAGCATGTTTATTCAAAATACAAACTTATGAATAGAACCCAAATCTTTTCGTTAGCCCTTCTCTTAATTTCCTATGTCGCTATTGGCCAAACGACATTCACGGAAAGTGCAGCTGCTTATAATTTAAACGTTGGTGGAACAAAAGACGGTGGCCATGCCTGGGCAGATTATGATTTAGATGGAGATTTGGACTTGGTAATTAATACTGTTGGTCGTGCCTATTTAATGCGTAACGACGGTGGTACTTTTACTGATGTAACAAACACGCTAGCCCCTGACCTCTTAAATGGCTCCCTAGACCGTACCACACTTTTCACAGACCTTAACAATGATGGTTATCCGGACATATTTAGAAACAACGCTTTCGACATTAGGATTTACCTACAGCACCCTGCTACCAATACCTTTGGAAACGGTTTTGGCGGAACAACTCCTTCACAACGGTTTACCACCTTAGAAGATGGTCTTAATTCGGAGGGTGCAGGAGCTTTTGATTATGATGGTGATGGTGATCTAGATCTCTTTTTCGAAAATGTAGGACGCGTAGATATCCTTCAAAATAATGGGGTTGGCTTTTTCACTCATGTAACGCGCCGAGCGGATAGCCCAAACCCGCCCTATAATAATTTGGACCCAACAACATGGCCCTTAGGGCTTGCTCAAGATGTTGATGGCTTTGGAGATTATATTTCATCTACAGATTTTAATGACGATGGTTGGGTAGATATTGTTGCAAGAAAAGAGTCAGGCACGGATTTATTTACTAACATAGGGGGCAGTTTTATAAATGGGGTAGACATTGACGGATCAAACAACGGGAATAAAGGTTCGGTATCTTTTGGAGATTTTGATAACGATGGCGACTTCGATTTGTATTGGACAGAAGCCATCACCAACCAAATACATCGCAATAATGGGGATGGCACCTGGACTCCTATGGGTGCTACTACTGGTATTCCAACAGATTTTATTGGAGAAATGGATGGTTTGGCTTTAGGAGATGTTGATAATGATGGCGACCTAGACATTTTTCTTTCGGGAACTGGTGAAAGCAAACTTTACCTGAATAATGGTACTGGATTGAGTTTTACGGATTCGGGGCTTACCTTTTTGAGTGGTGGAGAAGGCTGCACTTTTGTCGATATTGACGAGGACGGTGACTTGGATTTATACATGAATATTACTGGGGGTAATGCACTGTATATTAACAATCTTCCTATAGCAACAAGACAAAATCATTTGTATCTTAACGTATGGGAAGATAGAGACATTTTCGGACTTACCGGAATAGAACAACGCCCTGCTATAGGGGCTAATGTTAAAATAATAGATTGTAACGGTAATGTTATTTCAGGAACCCGAGAAGTAAGTGGTGGTTCTGGGCATGGAACGCAAACGCCAGGCATCGTTCATTTCGGACTACCAGGCGGTGCGAATACCCCAATTGTCGTGGAAATTGGCTATCCTAACACTCCCTCCGGTCGAACGGTTGTACGGCAACTGGTAACACCTTCCACTACTAATAATGGCAGTAGAAATGTTTTAGAAATTTATCCAAATATCGTCGATCAACCCCCGGTTGCGCAAGATGATGCCTTTACCACTACCGTTAATACAAGTATTACGTTTAACCCAATTTTGGATAATGGTAACGGAGCAGACTTTGACCCTAATGGGGACCCCCTTGAAATTGCATCAGTATCACAACCCCCAGCTGGCGAAGGTACCGCCGTCTTAAATCCAGATGGCACCATCACCTTTAATTCCACTGGATATCTGGGAGTAGCACGTTTTACTTACACCTTAGGAAACAACCCTACTTGTCCCTTTGCTTCGCTTTTAGATACCGCTACGGTTTACATATCGGTATTTCCAGACAATGATAACGACGGAGTGGCAGATATCGATGATTTGGACGATGATAACGATGGCTTATTAGATTCCGATGAAAATGACTGTGCTGATGGTGGCGTTTATGCCTTGGCTTACAATCATAATAATCCCTCTGGTACTTCTAATGATCTAAGCCCTACTGTAGGTGGAGGTTCGTTTGTAGCCAATGCTTCTAATGAAAGCATGGGTGCTGGGCTTACCTTATTACCTAGAAATGTTAACGATGGGCAAAACTTTTTACAATTAGAAGATGCCAATTCAGCCACTTTGGCCGATGCCATTACCGATCAAGATTATATTGAATTCTCTTTCACCACTAATAGCAGTGCTGCGCAAGGCGTAATAAATACTTTCTCTATTAACCCAGAGCTTAACCGAACGCCAGTACAAGAGAACAATCACAAAATATCTATTTTACTTAGTAACAATAATTTTACGACATCTACCACCCTGATTTCAGACTATATTGTTAGTAATATCCCTGGGTTTCGGTTTATTGATGTGTTCCAACAATACTACCTGAACCCCTCTTCTAATTATCAAGTAAGAGTCTACTTTTATGATGTCCCTGTTACGGCCATGGGTATTATATCTCATGATGATATTGGTTTTCAAATAAATAGTTGTACGATTATTGGAGATCAGGATAACGATGGCATCCCTAATAAACTGGATCTTGACAGTGATAATGATGGTATCTATGACCTAGTAGAAGCAGGGCATAACCAGAGTGGAACAGCTGGCAGAATTTCTGGGACTATCGGAGCTAATGGATTGGCCAACAGTGTAGAAACCGCTCCAGAAAGTGGGGCTATCAACTATACTGTTGCCAATACGGATTCCACGGATAACGATAACTTTTTGGACGGCGATAGCGATAACGATAGCTGTAGTGATGCCAACGAAGCCTACAACAATCCGAATGCCGATGGTGGCGATAATTTTTTCTTTGGAACAGGTAACCCACCCGCAACGGATAGTAATGGCTTGGTGTTCGCAGCGGGATATCCCAATCCTGCTGACGCAGATGCAAATACTACTGCTGATTATCTTGAGGCTGGAGCAACAGTAAGTATTACCACGCAACCTGCCGATACCCAATCTTTTAGCAGAGCAACGACAACCTTTACGGTAGTAGCTTCTGCAAATACCGATGCATACCAATGGCAAATATTTAATGGGACTATTTGGATTAATCTTGCCAACACAGGAATTTACAGTGGCACTAACACTGCAACGTTAACCATTTCACCTGTTTCTAATACGTTGGATGGCAATAGCTACCGCGTAAACGTAGCGCAAGCAAACTACACCTGTTTTCAAATAACCTCCGTAGCAGCCTTGTTGACCGTAAATCCTGGTTCTGTTATTACGAATCGTAAAATAACCTATAGAGTACGCGGCAACTAAAAAACTGTATTTATTCACATTTATGGTTACCCGTTTTTAGCAAATCCAAGATATCCACAGAAAGATTCCATGTAAACAAAATGCGTATATCGATATACAAGATGTATTCTTAATTGTGATGGGCATAATTACTTCAAAATACTAGTCCTCGCATTATGGCTAAATTTTAACACTCTTTGGATAGTAAAGACTCCTCCTAATCTTGTATTTACATCCTTCATTTCAATTGGGAGTAACCAACCAGGCTTTCAGCAAGTATTCCTTTCTTTTTTGCTAGTGTCCCTTGTCTAGACCAACTAAAAATAAGGCGACTACAATAAGTTTTTAGGGTTTTACATCTTTTATTTCAAAAAAAGATAGAAAATATAGATTCTTGCAGTAGGAACAAACATGTAACGGAGTACTCTAATGATGAATCACAAGGTGCTATGGATTGTTGTTGTATTACAATTGATAGCATATACCCCCGCCACTGCACAAACTACATTCACAGAAAGTGCAGCCTCCTATGGATTAAGAATTGATGCTGCCATGATAGGTGGCCATGCCTGGGCTGATTTTGATTTAGATGGCGACTTTGACATCGTCTTAAACTCATCAGGTCAAGGTTACTTGATGCGTAATAATGGTAATGGCACCTTTACAGATATTAAAAATCCAGTTGTACCCCAATTTTTCAATTGTTGTAATCCATTCACAGCAATGTTTGTTGATTTTAGCGCAGACGGCCACCCTGATATTGTACGTAATGACGTGCAGAGACTAGGAATTTATCTTTACGATCCTATAAATAACAGATACGGTACAAGTAACGGATCCTCTGAATCACAAGTGTTTACAACCTTAGCTAATTTTGAAATGCGCCTCGAAGGAGGAGCGGTATTAGATTACGATGGTGATGGCGATTTGGATTTCTTTTTCGAGAACGACGAATATGGAATTGATATTTTTCAAAATGATGGTACAGGGTTTTTTAACCATGTAACTCGGAAGGCAGATAGCCCTAACCCGCCTTACAATTCTGGTGATTCTACAACTTGGCCCTTGGGTTTACCACAAGACACTCCCGTAGGTGGGGACTATGGTGCCGCCTCTGACGTTAATGACGATGGTTGGGTCGATATCGTAGTTCGAAAACCTGGAAGTCCTGATATTTATTTGAACAACGCTGGTACTTTTACCGCGAGTGCTAATCTAGACAATCCTGATCCGATTGACAAAGGTTCTGTAGCACTCGGGGATTTGGACAATGATGGCGATTTGGACTTATTCTGGACTGGGGTGGATAGAAATCAAATACATCGCAACAATGGCGATGGAACATGGACGGCCATGGGTGCCGGCACCGGTATTCCAATGGATTTTACCACAGCTTCCTCCGATAGAGGGATGTCGGGTGTAGCTATTGGGGATGTGGACAACGATGGAGATCTCGATATTTTCTTATCTGGTAACAACGACAATACTAGCCGTAATAGTAAACTCTTTATCAATAATGGCGGCTTGTCTTTTACCGACTCGGGTCTTACTTTTCCTAGAAAAGGAAACGGTGTAACCTTTGTAGATATTGATAACGATGGAGATTTAGACATCTATCAAAATAGTGAAGACAATTCTACCAGCGAAAGAAATGCCTTATACATTAACGACCTTGGAGCTACGCCTAGAGGAAACCATCTTTTTGTTGATGTAAAAGAAAATCGAGATGCGTTTGGACTTACAGGAACAGAAGAACGCTATGCCATCGGCGCCATAGCCAAAATCTTTGATTGTTCCGGGAATTTTATTGCCATGAAGGAATTAAACGGAGGACAAGGTATGGGGACACAAGAACCAGGGCGTTTGCATTTTGGACTACCCGCCAATGCTCCTGTTACCCTAGAAGTGTCTTTTCCACGCACAGCTGATGGCAACCGATTAGTAATCAGAAAGTCTGTGGTTCCCTCCGATTTTTTTAATGGTGATATCAATCTTATTGAAATACGTTCAGAAGATGTTGATCTACCTCCCGTAGCTCAAGATGACCCTATAAGTACAACGGTTAATACCAGTATCGACTTTGATGTTCTAGTAGATAACGGTAATGGGGCTGATTCGGATCCAGAAGGAGATCCCTTTGAACTCATATCCATTACCCAACCCCTTGTTGGTGAAGGTACTGCAACTTTAAATCCAGATGGGACTATCACTTTTAATTCCAGTGGTTACGTTGGGGTAACAAGTTTTACCTATACCATAAGGACCATTTCTCCCTGTACTTTAGGTGCTCCGGAAGATACTGGAACTGTTTATGTAACAGTATTCCCGGATACCGATAGTGATGGCGTCGCAGACATCGATGATTTGGACGATGACAATGATGGTATTTTAGACCAAGATGAAAACAATTGTGGCATTGGTGGGGTTTATGCATTATCCTATGATCATAACAACCCTATAGGTAGTGCTCATGATTTAATGCCCACAATAGATGGAAGTTCTTTTGTAGCTAGCGCTTCTAATGAAAGTATTGGGGCTGGCCTTATCTTATTGCCCAGAAATGTTCCCGATAGCCAAACCTTTTTACAATTAGAAGGAGCTGCTTCTGCCACCTTGGCGGATGCCATAGTAGATGAAGATTATATTGAATTCTCTTTCATAACTAACGCCATTGCTGCTCAAGGTGCCATTAATGCCTTTTCTATTAATCCAGAGCTCGACCGAACACCGGTGCAAGAGAACAACCATAAGATAGCCATCTTACTCAGCAATAATAACTTTACGACTTATACTACTTTGGTCTCTGATTACATTGTTAGTGATGTACCTGGATTTCGGTTGATAGATGTATTCCAACAACAATATTTAAACCCTTCTTCTACTTATCAAATAAGAGTCTATTTTTACAGCATCCCACCAGCAGCTGCAGGCACCGTATCTCATGATGATATCGGTTTGCAAATATCGAGTTGTTTTAATATTGGAGATGAAGATGGCGATGGCATCCCTAACAAACTGGACTTAGACAGTGACAATGATGGTATCTACGATCTAGTTGAAGCAGGGCATAACCAAAGTGGTACAGCAGGCAGAATTTCTGGAACTATAGGAGCTAATGGATTGGCCGATAGTGTAGAAACCGCCGCAGAAAGTGGCGTTATCAACTACACCGTAGCCAATACCGATTTGGCGGATAACAATAATTTCTTGGATGGCGATAGCGACAATGATGGCTGTAGCGATGCCAATGAAGCTTACAACAACCCTAATGCAGATGGTGGCGATAATCCCTTCTTTGGAACAGGCAATCCGCCGGCAACTGATAGTAATGGTTTGGTATCCGCCGCAGGCTACCCCAACCCTGCAGACGCCGATGCTAACACGACTGCTGATTATTTAGAAGTTGGAGCTACCCCAACTATTACTAACCAACCGGCCAATACCCAAGCATTTAATGGTTCAACGACTACCTTTACAGTAGTAGCCTCTGCAAATACCGATAGGTATCAATGGCAGATATTCAATGGAACTTCCTGGGTAAATTTAACTAATACTGGACCTTACAGTGGTACCACAACCGCAACTTTGACCATTGCCCCGGTTTCCGCTTCAATTAGCGGTAGTAGATATCGTGTGAACCTCTCACAATCAAGTTATGTGTGTTCGGAAATCACCTCTACCGAAGCCTTATTAACATCGCGATCAGCTACCATTATTACCAATAGAAGAATCACTTACAGGGTAAAAGGGTAATTCTTAGTAATACTATTCCTTATACTGCCTTTCTTCTAACCACGGTTATAGGAGATTTAGACAATAGGTACTGCTACCAACGAGATAAGGTAAATCTACCTTCTGCTATTAGCAAATCTAAATTCTATAGTAAGAAAGCAAGTCGTAGTCTCTTGATTATCAATAATCAATTGAAATATTTGAAGGCCTTAGGAGATGCCAATCCAAATATAACATTATCCCAAACCTTAGGATAGTTCCCATTATTAAACAACCTACTACCACTACTAAAAGCAATATTGATTACTATTGTATCTGTTTTTATAGTCTCTTGGGTAATTTGATTTAAGTATGGCAACACTTACTTTCTACGATTCAGAAAACAAAATGGATGCACTTTCTGTGGACTGCGTTCTTTTTGGTTTTGATGACAAACAAGTAGCAGTACTACTAATCAAAAGGCTTATCGAATCTGAGCTTGGGGTTTGGGCTTTACCGGGAGGCTATATTAAAATCAACGAACATTTGGACAATGCTCCAAGACGTATCCTTTTGGAAATGGCCAATATCAATCAAGTAAATCTGGAACAAATAGGAGCGTATGGACATTTGGATCGTTTTCCACCTGAGCGAACCATAACAATTGCGTATAGAGCTTTAGTTAATCCGGCAAATTATGAGCTTTACAGTATTAAGGACGAAGCGCTAGAAGCCAAATGGTTTCCCTTAAAAGAAAAACCAAAATTACCTTATGATCACGACTTGATCTTGAGCGATGCACTAACCCAGTTGAGAAAAAAAATCCGGCATGAACCGATAGGACTTAATCTACTGCCCGAAAAATTTTCACTGCGGCAAGTTCAAAATTTATACGAAGGTATTTTAGATGTTAAATTTGACAATCGGAATTTTAGAAAAAAATTGCTGAGCATGGGCTATTTTGACCGACTAGAAGAAAAAGAACAAAACGTAGCCCACAGAAAAGCTTTTCTATACAGATTTAATTATGAGGCCTATCAAGAACTGATCAAAAAGGGAATCAATTTCGACCTCTAAACATAATCCTAAGAAATCCGCTTTTTCCAAACACTACCTTTGGGGTATTCATAAGCCGCTAAACTCTCTCTTTTCATGGTAATACTGTATCCTGGTTCGAGTGGCGTAGTGTAAAAACCCTTCTCGATCTTTACTGGAGTTTTAAAGTGTTCGTGTAAATGATCTACATACTCTATCATCCTTCCCTCACGGGTACCACTTATCGCGCAGTAGTCCAACATAGAAAGGTGTTGCACATATTCGCACAACCCTACGCCCCCTGCATGCGGACAAACGGGCACATTGTACTTGGCCGCTATTAGTAGTATTGCCAAAATTTCATTCACACCACCTACCCTACAACTATCGATCTGGCAGATATCTATGGCTCCTGAAGCAATAAACTGTTTAAAGAGTATTCTATTTTGGCAATGTTCACCAGTAGCTACCTTTATCCCTAGATCTTGTAGCTCTTGTTTTATTTTTTGATGCCCGAGCACGTCGTCTGGACTGGTAGGCTCTTCAATCCAATATGGGTTGTGAGCTGCTAGTCGTTTCATATGCGTTATCGCTTCGGAGACCTCCCATTTTTGATTGGCATCCATCATCAAAGTCATCTGATCCCCTATAACAGAGCGGATCAATGCAGCACGATGCAGATCTTCTTCAATATTGGACCCTACCTTCATTTTCATGTGCTTCCATCCTTCTTGTAGGGCTTCTTTGCAAAGGCGTACAATTTTTTCATCGCTATAGCCCAACCATCCCGCAGAAGTGGTGTAGGCAGGGTATCCCTCCCCTATTAAGGTAGCAATACGATCCTGTTTTCCGTTTTCTCTTGCCAATAATAGTTGGTATGCTTCATCTCGATTGAGCACATCGGTGAGATACGTGAAATCGATACAAGACAATAGTTCCTCTGGAGACATATCTGCTAACAATCGCCAAAGTGGTTTTTCAGCAAATTTGGCATATAGGTCCCAGACAGCATTGACCAAGGCACCAGTCGCCAAATGAATAACTCCTTTATCTGGTCCCAACCAGCGCAGTTGACTATCTCCAGTTATTGAACGCCAAAAGCCAGCCATATCAGCTGTAATATCTTTAAGGTATTGGCCTACCAATAAATGACGCATAGCATCAATGGCTTTAACGCATAACTCATTACCCCTACCAATGGTAAATGTTAGGCCATGACCTTCCAAACCGGGTTTATTGGTCTTTAAAACCACGTACGCCGCAGAGTAATCTGGATCTGGATTCATGGCGTCAGAACCATCTAAAAAATCGCTCGTAGGAAAACGTATATCCAACGTTTCCAAATCAATGATTTGTATACTCATTTATTGTTTGGTTAATAGGCACTGGGGTAGCGCATCTATAGATTCACAACCCAATTGTTCCATTACTTGTTTCAATTGTTTTTTAAGAAGTAGACAGGTATGTTCTCCGCCATTTTTTCCCAAAGCGGCTACCCCATACATAAATGCCCGGCCTAAAAAAACATATTTAGCACCGGCCGAAAGACACCTTGCAATATCTGGACCAGACTGTATACCTCCATCCATCATAATGGTTGTTTTAGCCCCAAATTCTGCCGTCAAGTTTTGAAGCGATTTAAAGGAGGAGGCTCCGGCATCCAACTGGCGACCCCCGTGATTGGATACAATAACACCATCTACTCCAATCTGAAGTAGCTTTTCCATGTCTCTGGGGTTTACAACGCCTTTTACTACTAGATTACCAGCCCACTTATCGCGTAAGGTCTTTACCTTTTCTTCATTCAATCTACCATCGAATGTTTTGTCCATAAAACGCCCTAGTTGCTTTAAATCCATCTGCGTTTCCATATATGGCTCAAGGGTTTTAAACTTGGGTATTCCATATCGAAGCGTATTCATGGTGCCTCACGCAGTCGTTGCCATACGTAACAAGCCGCTCGAATATCAGCGATAAATGCTAGGGTTTAGCCATGGAAGACACCCCCGAACAAAAC
>JBCDGY010000111.1:0-10252 GCA_039414375.1 Bacteroidota bacterium
CTCCAATTTCAAAAGAAGTCTGAAAACGATATTCAAGCCATGCGTATTATTGAGTTGGAATTAGCCATTTTTTCGGTATGTATTGTGCTTTTTGAAATCTTTTTTATCGTCAATCCGATCATGAACCGGATTATGAGCCAGAAGAAAAAGCTATCAGAGATTGCTTGGCATCAATCTCATGCTTTTACCTCGCATATGAAGAATATTAAAGATTTGCAGTATGTGCTTAGGGTAGAAAAAAATCCAGAACGCCGGGATGAGATTGTAAAGTTTATCTCAGAAGAGCTTGACCAACTCAATGGCGTTTCAAAAAGTATGGTTAAGGCCTTGAAAAAAAGTGAAGACCAGGCTTTACCGCATCAAAAAGTCCTCAAGAAAGTGGAAAACTTACTTGAAAAATACCAAAAGCCTTTTAAAGACACCGCTAATCGTGGTGATACGGTTCATTCCGTAGAATCGTAAAGGCCCTGTAGCACTGTTCTAAAGCAAACAAGCGTACCATTTGATGTGAAAATGTCATTTTAGAAAGGCTCACCAACCCGTTCGCTCGTTGCCGCACAGCCTCACTAAACCCATAGGGGCCTCCAACCACAAACCAAAGCTGCTTAGGGCCATTGTTCATCTTTTTCTGTAGAAAAATTGCAAATGCCCTAGAGGTGTACTCCTTTCCCTTTTCGTCTAACAAAATCAATTCGCCCGAGGTGCCAATTACTTTTAGTAGCTGTTCTCCTTCCCTTTTTTGTTGTTGTTCTGGGGTGCTATTTTTAGTGTGCTTTAGCTCTGGTAATATTACAGTTTCAAATTTGATGTAGTGTTTCAACCGGCGTTCGTAGTCGCTCATGAGATCTACCAAATTGGAATTAGCCGTTTTTCCAACAAAAAGAAATTTTAAGGTCATTGCCGTAATCTATTTCAAAGAGACCATGCTATAATTTGAATAAGGCAGCACTTATTATGCATTTGTACAAAGGTCTCTCAAAAATAGTATTTGGGCAATGCTTCTCGAAAGGGCTTTTAGTACTTTAGTGCTTAAATCCACTATAAGCATGATTTCACAAGAGCAATTCCAAAACGAGTTGGATCTTATTATTGCCAATGCCATTCGCGAAGATGTGGGTGACGGCGACCATAGTTCGTTGTCCTGCATCCCTAAAGAAGCCGAAGGCAAAGCCCAACTTTTGGTAAAAGATACCGGTATTTTGGCAGGTGTAGCGTTTGCCAAGCAGGTTTTTGCTTATGTAGATCCGCTATTAGCTGTAGAAGCATTGATTGAAGATGGCCAACCCGTGCAACCGGGTGATGTTGCATTTTTAGTATCAGGGCCATCCTTGAACATTTTAACCGCAGAACGTTTGGTGCTCAACGCTATGCAACGTATGAGTGCCATAGCCACCAAAACTGCCCATTTTGTATCCCTTTTGGAAGGAACAGGCACTAAAATTCTGGATACGCGAAAGACTACGCCCGGAATTCGCGCACTAGAAAAATGGGCTGTAAAGATTGGGGGTGGGGAAAATCACCGCTTTGCCCTTTACGATATGATTATGCTTAAAGACAACCATATCGATTTTGCAGGGGGTATTGCTAAAGCAGTGTCTCTAGTTCAAGACTATTTGGAACACCATCAAAAACCATTAAAAATCATAGTCGAGGCTAGGGATTTAGAAGAGGTTGAAGAAATTTTAAGTTGTGAAGGGGTCTACAGAATACTACTTGATAATTTTAGTTATGCCGATTTGCGAACCGCTGTTACCAGAATTGGATCACAATGCCTAACGGAAGCGTCTGGAGGTATTAACGAAACGACTCTTCGGCAGTATGCTGCTTGTGGGGTAGACTATATTTCCTCAGGAGCTCTTACCCATTCAGTACATAATATGGACCTCAGTTTAAAGGCCTTATAAATGTCCCAAGAAATTGAAGAAAGGTTAGCGCGTATCCCAGTAATTAATTGGGGAGTGCGCCTGCTTAAAGGTTTCCGATTACCCGGATTTGAAGGACTTTCTATTTACGATCTTTTAGAAATGTATGCGGTGGGTATTTTTAAAGGAGCCTTATCCAGTAGGGCAAGTGCCATCGCTTTTAGTACCTTCTTGGCTATTTTTCCTTTGTTGATCTTTTTAGTGACCTTGGTACCTTTCTTAATCCCCTATGTACGTGTGGGTAATGAAAACTTTGACACGCAGTTTCTGTTATTTCTAGAGTCCTTTTTACCCTCTGCCACTGGTGATTATTTTGGAGAAATATACCAACAGATTAAAGACCAAAAAAGGGGTGGTTTGCTCTCCTCTGCCTTTGGATTATCCATTTTTTTAGTAGCTAACGGGGTGAATGCTATTTTTGGTGCTTTTGAGAACTCTTTTCACGTAGAGCTTACGCGAAGTTTTTTTCGCCAATATGCCTATGCACTTTTGGTAGGGCTTATTCTCTCGGTGATGCTCATTTTAGGTGCGATTGCCTTTGTGTATTTTGAGTTTTATATTATTGAGTATACCAGTGAGTACTTTGGGAAAACCTTTGGTAGCGACGTTGAAAAAGTAGATGATCTGGGCGTGCAACTGGCTAAGCTGTTTTTTTTCTTACTCTTGTCGTATCTCACTACAGCCATACTGTACTACTTCGGAACGGTTGAAGGTAAAAAAGCACGGTTTTTTTCTATTGGCGCTTTGGTAACGGCGGTACTCTTCTTATTGACCTCTTTTTTGTTCGGCTTTTATGTCGAAAAATTTGCCCGCTACAATGAGCTATATGGGGCCCTAGGGGGACTATTGATCTTTATGGTCTACATTTGGCTTAACGCTAATATTTTGTTATTGGGTTTTGAATTGAATGCTACTTTGTATTCATTGCGTAAGAATGTAAAAAGACTTGTTGGAAATGAAGACGCCTAGCTTAATATGCTTACTATTACTTCTCGGAATTTATGGGGCTTACGGACAATCTGTTGTGGGCCAATGGAAAACTGTAGATGACGAAACGGGAGAGACTAAGGCCATTGTAGAACTCTCCAAAAGTGATGGAAAGTTGTATGGAAAGGTTATAGAAATATTGAATTCAGAACGCAAAGGCGCGGTTTGCGACAAATGCGATGGAAAATTAAAAGGCAAACCCGTGTTAGGGATGCCAATTATTGATGGTTTTGTGTTGGATGAAGAGGGGTACTACAGGGGTAAGCGACTTACCGATCCTTCTAAAGGATTAACCGTTAGGGGAAAAGTATGGTTAGATCCAGAAGATAAAAATCAGCTTAAGGTTAGGGGATATCTTGCATTCTTCTACCGCACCCAAACCTGGTTGCGCGTTACCGAATGACCGTTGAAACATCATTTTATATAGACGTCATACTGCCCATTCCTTTGGAGCGGATGTTTACCTATACCCTTAGTGCACCAGAAAGTCATTTGATAGCGCCCGGCATGCGCGTAGCTGTTCCTTTTGGGAAGTCTAAAGTGTATACCGGTATTGCCTATCGCTTACACAATACCCCTCCTGTGGCTTATGAGGCCAAACCTATTCAGCAAGTGCTGGATGAAGCCCCTATTTTAAAGGCCACGCAATTGGCGCACTGGCAGTGGATTGCCAACTATTACATGTGTACCTTGGGAGAGGTAGTTCGTTCCGGAGTGCCTAGTGCTTTATTATTAGAAAGCGAAACCTTAATACTTCCCGATCGCTTGGATGCGGTGCCCGATACAGAACTCTCCGATGATGGATTTTTAGTGATAGAAGCCCTACATCATCAGGCTTCGCTGCGCATCAAAGATGTTATGGACATTACTGGAAAAAAGAAAGTATTGCCCTTAGTACAGCAGTTGGTCGCTCAAGGTTTGTTGCGCCTACAAGAAGAAGTACAAGAGAAATACCGACCCAAGACCGAAAAATATATAAGACTACATCCCTATTACCAGGGCGAAGAAGCCTTGCAGGCGCTCTTAGAAAACTTGGAGCGAGCACCCCAGCAGCGAAAAGCATTGCTCCACTATTTTTCAGAATACGCGCAACAAGGGAAGCCCTTGAAAATTAAGGACTTTGAGCAAAAAAGTGGGGTGTCCATGGCGGTGGTGCGGGCCCTTATTAAAAAGGAGATTTTTGAAACCACCACACTCCAAGCAGACCGTATTATATATCAGGCGGGGGAAGAAAGTGTGGCAGCACTAACGTTAAATACTTCACAGACCAAGGCGCTTAACGATATTCAAAATAGCTTTCTCTATAAATCGGTATGTTTACTTCATGGCGTTACTGGATCTGGGAAAACAGTAGTATATCTCAAATTAATTCAAGAAGTGTTTGAAAGGGGAGGGCAGGTACTATATCTGTTACCCGAAATTGCCCTTACTGCCCAACTCATTCATCGTTTAAAGGTGTATTTTGGAAATGCCGTAGCGGTATACCATTCCAAATATTCACAAAATGAAAGAGTAGAGGTATGGAATAATGTTTTAGCGGGCAACGACAGCGCAAAAGTCATTATCGGAGCGCGGTCCGCCCTTTTTCTTCCCTTTGCCGACTTAAAGTTGATCATTGTAGACGAAGAACACGAACAATCTTTCAAGAAGTTTGACCCGGCTCCAAGGTATCATGCCAGAGATGCCGCTATTTATCTGGCGCATTTGCATGAGGCCAAGTGTTTATTGGGGTCAGCAACGCCAAGTATTGAGAGTTTCGACAATGCCCAAAAGGGAAAATACGGTTTGGCGACGCTCCCCAAAAGGTATGGAGAGGTGTTATTACCCGAAATAGTACTGGTAGACCTAAAGGAGGCCTATCGTAAAAAACGGATGAAAGGGCATTTTTCGGAATTGTTGTTGAATACCATCAAAACCACCATCGAACAAAGAGAACAGGTGATTCTCTTCCAAAACAGGCGGGGTTTTGCGCCGGTGCTAGAATGTACCACTTGCGGCCATGTAGTGCAATGTCCCAACTGCGATGTAAGCCTTACCTACCATCATGGTAAAAGACAGTTGCGCTGTCATTATTGCGGATACCATACCCCTATGCTGCAATCCTGCCCCGCTTGTGGCAATAGCACTTTGGATACCAAAGGCTTTGGTACCGAGCAGTTACAAGAAGAGATTTTAGAGCTCTTACCTAGTGCCAGAGTAGCAAGAATGGATCTTGATACAACGAGGGGTAAATATGCCTACAATAGATTGATAAGTGCTTTTGAAGCCCAAGAACTCGATATTTTGATTGGCACCCAAATGGTTACTAAGGGATTGGATTTTAAAAATGTAGGATTGGTGGGAATTATGAATGCCGATGCGCTGCTCAATTTTCCAGATTACCGAGCACACGAACGCAGTTTCCAGCTAATGGTACAAGTAGCGGGAAGGGCGGGGCGTGCCCATAAGCAAGGTCAGGTGCTTATTCAAACGTACAACCCGCATCATCCTGTTGTACAGCATGTTTCTGACTATCGTTACAAGGCTTTTTTTGAGGAACAAACGGTTGAACGCCAACAGTTCAAGTATCCTCCCGAGATAAGAATGATTAAGATTACTTTAAAGCACAAAGATTTTAATACCCTCACTGAGGCCAGCGATTGGTTTAGTGCTTCTTTGAAGAATGTATTAACGGTAAAAGTTTTAGGGCCGGAAGCTCCGCTAATCCCCAGAATAAGAAATCAATATTTGATGACTATTTTGATCAAATTGCCCCACAGTAAAAAGGTGTCTCAGCTTAAAAAAGACATTAAAAGGGTCCAACGCTCCTTTGATTCCATTGGCAAATACCGCCGCGTTCGCGTCGTGTACGATGTAGACCATATCTAGAAAAGAAGAGCCTCCGAAATTGGCGTGATATGGAACGCTTAAGTATCTAAGAAATCGAAATGACTTATACCCTATTGGCCAAAGCCTCTGCCAAGTCCGCTTTTTTATTGCGACTAAGTGGGATATGATGGCCGCCGACCTCTACACTTTTACTGTTGAACTTGTCAATCTTTTCCAAGTTTATAATAAAAGACTTGTGAATTCTTAGAAACTTCTCCTCTGGGAGTTGGGTTTCAAAAGCCTTCATAGTAGAGAGGATGATGATATTGGTTTCGTCCGTTACCAACTTAATGTAATCCCCTAGCGCCTCTATCCATTTGATTTCGCTTAGGATTACTTTGCGTTTTTTCAGATTGCTTTTAACATAAATATGTTCTTCATCTTCTTCAACGCGGTGCATCTGATCATACTTGGCCGCTGCACGTTTTACCGAAGCCTCAAAACGGGTAAGGGTAATCGGTTTGTGTAAGTAATCGGTTACGTCATAGTCAAAAGCTTTTAGGGCGTAATCGGCTTTACCAGTAATTAAAATAACTTGTGGTGGATTTTCTAGTGCTTCTAAAAGGTCAAAACCACTAATAATAGGCATCTCTACATCTAAGAAGATAATGTCTACCTCATTATTTTTCAATCCATTTTTAGCCTCTATTGCATTGCTATATTCCGCAATTAGGGAAAGATGTGGGTGATTGTTGACTAACTTCGCCACAGCCATCCGCTGCATGGACGAGTCGTCGACAATTATACTTTTAAGTTTCATAGAAAGGGATGGTTTGTGGGTTAAGTCCTCGGAAAAATACACATTTTACTCGATAAACGGCAAGAAAAGATGTAAACTCGGGCTTTTCTGTTGTGTATTTGGCGATGGTCAAGACTTGGGTTCGGTTTGATTTTACTTGTTAAATTCACTTAACATTACAACGAACATTTACTTTTTTTCTTGTAGAGCAAGTGAAAAATATCTACTTTTGCGCTCCTAAAAATTTTTTATGAACCATTACGAAACTGTTTTCATTTTAAATCCCGTTCTGTCTGAGACACAGATAGAGGAAACAGTCAAGAAGTTTGAGGACTTCTTGGTTAAGAATGGCGCCAAGATGGTGGCCAAAGAAAATTGGGGGCTCAAGAAGTTAGCCTATCCCATTCAGCAAAAGAAAAGTGGTTTTTACCATTTGTTCGAATTTACCGCTTCTGGTGAGGTTGTAGGACCTTACGAAACGGAGTTTAGAAGAGATGAGCGCGTTATGCGTTTTTTAACTGTTAAGCTAGACAAGCATGCTATTGCTTGGGCAGAACGACGAAGAACTAAATTAAAAACAAAAGCCTAAGCCCATGTCATCTATAGAACAACAGGCAAAAGCCAAGAAAGACGGAGAAATCAGATACCTCACTCCGCTTAACATCGAGACGACCAAACAAAAGAAGTACTGCCGTTTCAAGAAATCCGGTATCAAGTACGTGGATTACAAGGATGCTGACTTTTTAATGAAGTTGGTTAATGAACAAGGCAAATTGTTGCCTCGTAGATTAACCGGTACGTCTTTAAAGTACCAGCGTAAGGTAGCCCAGGCGGTAAAGCGGGCAAGGCACCTCGCCTTGATGCCCTATGTAGGAGATATGTTGAAATAAAGGGACGAAGCAATGGAATTGATTTTAAAGCAAGATGTACAAGATTTGGGTTTTAAGGACGATGTCGTTACTGTAAAACCTGGCTACGGAAGAAATTATTTGATCCCTCAGGGTATGGCCACTTTGGCTACCCCATCGGCAAAGAAAGTTTTGGCAGAAAATCTAAGGCAGCGCGCTCACAAAGAGCAAAAGCATGTAGACGATGCCCAAAAGGTAGCCGATACCTTAAAAGCACTAGAAATTAAGATAACCGCCAAGGTAGGTACTGGCGATAAACTCTTCGGTTCTGTTTCCAATATCGATTTGGCCGATGCCATTAGTAAAACCGGTACCAGTATCGATAAAAAGTTTATCGGTATCCAAGGAGGTACTATCAAGCGCACAGGGCCTTATAAGGCTAAGATTCGCTTGCATCGTGAAGTAGTTGTGGACTTCCCTTTTGAAGTAGTTGCCGAGGCAAAATAAACGCTATTTTATCGTTAATAACTTGTTAAGAGCTATGCCTGCATAGCTCTTTTTTTTGCGCTATGTTTGCATTTCCTTAAACAGGAGACCTTTGCAAAATTCAAAGTATGTGGAAAGTTCGACGCTCGACAAAATTTTAACCCGCAGCTATCTCTTGGTTGTGAGGACTTAAAATTTTTGAGAAGAAAGAAATTTCCCATAGTTTGAAGAGATACGCTAATTTATTAGTCATTCTGCAGAGGTCTCAGAACGCTAAACAGAAAACACTATGAAACAATTTTTACTCGTTGGGCTAGTACTATTGCTATCTATAGCGTCCATACATGCCCAGGTAACCACTGCCAATATTAGAGGTTCGGTTGCCGATGATCAAGGTGCCCCTTTATTGGGTGCCAATGTAGTAGCTGTGCATACCCCTACTGGTACACGATATGGAGCTATTACTAACGAAGAAGGCCGTTTTAACTTGCTCAATCTAAGAGTAGGGGGGCCTTATGAGGTTACCATTTCTTATGTAGGGTTTAAAGACAATACCCGAAACGATGTTTTTCTTTCTTTAGGAAAAACATTTAACGTTAATGCCCAGCTGGTACCCGATAGCCAACAGTTGGAAGAAGTGGTGGTGGTTTCTGACCGCAGCGGTACTTTTGGAAGCGACCGTACTGGAGCGGAAACTAGTGTTGGCCGTAGAGAGTTAACCAGATTACCTACTATCTCTAGGTCGACTAACGATTTTACAAGATTGGAACCTACAGCAAGTGGAGGTTCTTTTGGTGGTCGTAATGATCAATTCAATAATTTTTCTTTAGATGGGGCTATTTTTAACAACCCTTTCGGTTTGGATGCAGCGCAACCAGGAGGGCAAGCCAATGCGACCCCTATATCCATTGATGCTATCGACCAAATTTCTGTAACTACTGCGCCCTATGATGTAACCCAGGCAGGGTTTACAGGTGCCTCGGTAAATGCTGTAACTAAGAGTGGAACTAATGAGTTCTATGGGACTACTTATGCCTTCTTTAGAAACGATGATTTAACAGGGGGTAAAATTAATGGAGATGATGTCTTTAAAACTGGATTAGAACAAACACAATATGGTATAAGTATTGGTGGTCCTATTGTAAAAGATAAATTATTCTTCTTTGCGAATTTTGAAAAGGATGATCTAACTTCTTTAGGCTCTGATGGTTTTGTTCCTAATACCGGAACTGGCGCTATCAATGAAACTAGAGTTCTTGAATCAGATTTGATTGCGGTACAACAGGCATTAGGTTCAATAGGTTATGATACAGGTCGATTCCAAGGATTTAATTTCAATCAAGAGTCTACCAAGGGTATTCTAAAACTAGATTGGAACATTAATGATAAAAACCGACTAGCGGTAATTTATAACTTTTTAAACGCTTCTAAAGGGTTACCCGCTAATAGAACAGCTGTTGCTTTTAGAGGTCCTGACTTCTCGGTACTGCAATTTGAAAATTCGGGCTACGAAATCAACAATAATATTCAATCGGTTCAAGTAGAATTGAACTCTACCTTAAATGCGAATACCACAAATAAATTACAAGTAGGGTATACCCATTTTGATGATTTTAGAAATCCGTTTTCTACTCCCGCCCCTTCAATTAATATAACTAAGGGAGGAACCAATTATATTGTAGCTGGACACGAACCCTTTTCAATCAATAACCGTTTGGACCAAAAGGTTTTTCAAATTACCAACAATTTAAACTATTTTAAAGGGGACCATACCTATACCATTGGTTTTTCTTTTGAAAAATTTGAGTTTGATAATTCCTTTAATCTAACTGCCTATGGTTTCGATCTATTTGGCTCCGTAGCCATTGATAATGAGACTGATTTAGATTTTGATGGAATACCTGATACGGATTACATTGATGACGTTACCGGAGAAACCAATCTTCCAGCCTTTCAGGAATTTTTAATTGATCGCTACGGCCCTGCTTTTAGTAACGCACAAGAAGTATTTAATAGAAATAATCAATCTCCTGCTGGAACACCAGGAGGATGGGCTTTAGCAGAAACCAATGTAGGGCAATTGTCTTTTTATGTTCAAGATGAATGGAATATGACGGATGATTTTAAATTAACCTATGGGGTGCGGTTTGATCGTCCTTTATATTTTGATTCCTCAGAAAAGGCTCAAGAAGTTATCGATAGAAGTTTTGCTTACGATCCTACTATCCCATATACCAATCCAAATAACGGAGAAACTGTATTTTTCGATTCCACGCAATTGCCAAATAATGACTTCTTGATCTCTCCTCGAGTTGGTTTTAACTGGGATATTGAAGGGAATTCCTCTATACAACTTAGGGGAGGTTCAGGACTGTTTACAGGCCGTTTTCCCTTTGTATGGC